>CAYNNB010000091.1:0-6618 GCA_964398425.1 uncultured Flavobacterium sp. | reverse complement strand
AATTTCTCTTCTTATGTAGCTATCGGAAATTCATTAACAGCAGGTTATATGGATGCAACTGTTTACAAAAGTGGACAAATGAATTCATTTCCTAATTTATTAGCACAACAATTTGCATTAGTGGGAGGCGGTGAATTTACGCAACCTTCTTACGCAGATGATGTGAATGACTTAGGTGGTTTTTCTGGAGTTCCAGGGACAACCAGATATATAATTAATGCAGGTTTTAAAACTTATCCAAGTGGAACTATTTATTTAGATTCATTAGGTAAGCCAGTTTCTAAAGGCTTGCAAAGAATTACTGGAACTTCAACAATAAGTTTAACATCTCAACAAAAGGCATTTAATAACATGGGTGTGCCTGGTGCTAAATCATTCCATTTAAATTTTCCTGGTTATGCTTCTTTAAATCCTTATTATGGAAGAATGGCAACTTCGTCATCAGCAACTGTAATTGGAGATGCAATGACAAAAAATCCAACGTTTTTTACAAACTGGATTGGAGCAAATGATGTATTAGCTTTTGCTTCTTCTGGTGGAGTTGGTGTTGATCAATTTGCTGCTGGAAACAATAATCCAATGACTTATGGATTTAATGATATTACAAGTGCTGGAGTGTTTCAACAGTCTTATTCAACACTTTTAAATATACTTACTTCAAATGGAGCAAAAGGTGTTGTGGCAACTATTCCAAATATTACATCAATTCCTTTCTTCACTACAGTTCCCTACAATCCTTTAACGGCATATTCTTTAGGAAGATCTGTTACAGATGCAACTATTGAAAACGCACCAAAATCTCAAGTGGTTGGAACTGGTCAAGCAGTCATTTCTCAATTAAACACTCAGTTATATGGACCGTTAAAGCAAGCTTTAACAGCTTTTGGAGCTGGAAACAGAATTAATTTGTTAAATCCTAATGGGAAAAATCCATTGTTAATTAAAGATGAGAGTTTGACAAATTTATCAGCACAATTAACTGCTGCATTTACACCAACTTTAGGAGCTTCAACGGCAGCTTTTTATGGTCAGGTTTTTGGTCAAGCACGTCAAGCAACTGCTCAAGATTTAATATTATTAACTACTAGTGCAGTTATTGGTACAGCTCCATCTGGGGTTCCTTCGCCATTAGATAAATATGGTATTACTTACCCATTAGAAGATCAACATCTTTTAGTTCCGAGTGAAATTACAGCTATTAATAATGCTACAACTTCTTTTAATGCTTCAATTAATGCAATTGTAAATAATGTAAATACAAATGCTGGAAAAAAATTAGTTGTCGTTGCTGATATGAATTCAATTATGAATCAATTGGTTTCTGGTCTAAGAGTTGAAAATGGTTCTTTCTACACAGCAAATTATTTTAGTGGTTCAGCTAATGAAGGGGCTGTGTTATTCTCATTAGACGGAGTGCATCCAAATGCTAGAGGTTATGCAGTAATCGCTAATGAAATAATTAAAGTAATCAATAGAGAATTTAAAGCAAATTTACCTTTGAAAAACGCTTCTTATTATCCAGGAATTAATATCGTTCCTGTAAACTAAGAATATAAAAAATAGTTAAGGCGCCTTAAATAGGCGCCTTTTTTGTTTATATTTACCAACGAAAAAATATAAAGCATGAAAAATCTTTTAATTAAATTACTTATTTCAACGATTTTGATAATCGTGATTTCTCATTTTTTAGGTATTCGAGTAGATGACTTTGCTTCTGCTATAGTTACAGCTGTGGTTTTGTCTTTGTTGAATACGTTTTTAAAGCCTATTTTAGTCATGTTGACTATTCCAGTTACTTTTTTTACTTTAGGTCTATTTTTGTTAATTATCAATACTATTATGGTGTTGGCGACTGATTATTTTGTGGATGGCTTTAGTGTTCCTTCTTTTTTTACTGCCTTTTTGTTCAGTATCATTCTGTCTATAAGTCAGTCCGTTTTAAATAAAATATTTGTTGATTAAGTCTAAAATTTATTAGATTGAAATTCAATAGATTAAAAACTTGTTTGGGTTCTAAAAAATGTATAATTTTGCAACCCTAATTTTATAGTACAAAAAATAAGAAAAAATGAATATTACGAGAGAACAGGTAGATGCGTTAAATGCCATCGTTAAAGTTGCAGTTGCTAAAGAAGACTATACAGAAAAAGTAGAAAAAGTATTAGCAGATTATAAAAAAAATGCTTCTATTCCTGGATTTAGAAAAGGTGCTGTGCCAATGAGCTTAATCAAAAAACAATATGAGAAAGCGGTAATGGCAGATGAGGTAAACAAACTTTTACAAGAGTCTTTAAATAACTATTTAGTAGAAGAAAAACTAGATATACTAGGAAATCCATTGCCTAAAGTAACTGAGGATTTTTCTTGGGATGCAGAAGAATTAACTTTTGAATTTGAATTAGGTTTAGCTCCTGATTTTAAAGTAGATTTATCTGCAAAAAATTCAATCATTGACTATAAAATTATTGCTGATGAAGCTTTATTGGATGAGCAAGTGGAGCGTATTCAAAAACAATACGGTAAATTAATCCCTCAAGAGGTTGTAGCAGAAGGGAATGAAGTTAAAGGAACTTTTGTTAATGAAGAAAAAGGAATCAACAATACAACAGTTGTAACTAGCGATATCTTCAAAGATAAGAAAGCAGCAAAGGCTTTAGTTGGTAAAAAAATTGGTGATGTAGTTACTTTTAAAACAAAAGGCTTGTTTGATGATGATCATAAATTAATGGATTACTTGAAAGTAAATCATGATGATGTTCACGGATTAGATGTTGAGGTTCAATTTACGATTGAAGGAATTGATGCTGTTGAAAAAGCTGAGTTGAATCAAGAATTGTTTGACAAATTATTTGGTGAAGGTGCAGTAACTTCTGTAGAAGATTTAAAAGCAAAAATTAAGGAAGACGCTGAAGCACAATTTGCACAACAAGCCGATCAAAAATTCTTAAATGACGTAACTGATTTCTTAATCGAGTCTACTAAGTTTGATTTACCAGCCGAATTCTTGAAAAGATGGATTCAAACTGTTGGAGAAACACCTTTAACTCCAGAGCAAGCTGAAGAAGAATACGCAAAATCAGAAAAAGGATTACGTTATCAATTAATTGAAAATAAGGTGATTGCTGATAATGATTTGCAAATTCAGTTTGAAGAATTAAAAGATTTTACTTCTGGTTTAATCAAAAGACAAATGGCTCAATTTGGACAATTAAATCCTTCGGATGAAGAAGTAGATGGAATTGTAGCAAGAGTATTGTCTAATCAAGATGAAATCAAACGAGTTTCAGACCAAGTGATGAGTCAAAAAATGTTAAGTTTATTCAAAGACAAAGTGAAAGCTAAAGTGAAAGAAGTAAACTATCAAGATTTTATCAAAGCTATGTATGGTGAAAACTAATTATATTTTTTAGTATATTTGAGCGTCAAATCTTTTTGGTTTGGCGCTTTTTGTTTAAATGTATAATCATCTAGTTATAAATAAAATATGAATTTCGGAAAAGAATTTAAAAAGTATGCTACGAAACACCATGGAGTGAATAGTATTTATTATGATAAGATTGTAAGCAAGATTACACCAATAGGACAGCCAATCGGGATGACACCTTATATCATGGAAGAACGTCAATTAAATGTTTCTCAATTAGATGTTTTCTCAAGATTGATGATGGATCGAATTATTTTTCTTGGTACAGGTATCGATGATCAAATAGCCAATATAGTACAAGCGCAATTGTTGTTTTTAGCTAGTGTAGATGCTTCAAAAGATATTCAAATCTATATTAATTCTCCAGGAGGAGGCGTGTATGCAGGTTTAGGAATTTATGACACTATGCAGTTCATTAAACCAGATGTTGCAACAATATGTACAGGTATGGCTGCTTCAATGGGGGCTGTTTTATTGTGTGCTGGTGCAGATGGTAAAAGAAGTGCCTTGCCTCATAGTAGAGTTATGATTCATCAACCTTTAGGTGGTGCACAAGGGCAAGCCTCTGATATTGAAATTACAACAAGAGAAATTTTGAAATTGAAAACAGAATTATATGAAATCATTTCAAAACATTCAGGACAATCAATGGAAAAAGTTCATCATGACAGTGATAGAGATTATTGGATGATTGCTTCAGAGGCAAAAGAATATGGAATGATAGATGAAGTATTAACTAGATAATATAAATGAAAAGTTAGTATAATAAACCTAGTTTATGTTCTAATTTTTATATTAAAAAAATGGCAAAAGAAATAGTAGAGTGTTCATTTTGTGGTAGAAAAAAACCAGAAACCAATCTTTTAATTGCAGGAATTAATTCTCATATATGCGATCGTTGTATTGAACAAGCACACGGCATCGTTTTAGAAGAGTTAAAGCAAACTAATGGATCAGAAGCTTTTAATGATTTAGTTCTTAGAAAGCCAAAAGAAATAAAGGCTTTTTTAGATGAATATGTTATTGGGCAAGAGCAAACTAAGAAAGTGCTTAGCGTAGCCGTATATAATCATTATAAGCGTTTATTACAGTCGGTTCAAAACGATGAGGTGGAAATAGAAAAAAGTAACATCCTAGTTGTTGGTCAAACAGGAACAGGAAAAACATTAGTCGCTAAAACTATTGCTAAAATGTTGAATGTTCCATTAGCAATTGTAGATGCAACTGTTTTGACTGAAGCGGGTTATGTGGGAGAAGATGTAGAAAGTATATTAACCAGATTGTTACAAGCGGCTGATTATGATGTTGCAAAAGCTGAACGCGGTATTGTTTTTATCGACGAAATCGATAAAATAGCACGAAAAAGCGATAATCCTTCAATCACAAGGGATGTTTCAGGTGAAGGTGTTCAGCAAGCTTTATTGAAATTATTAGAAGGTTCTATAGTAAATGTACCGCCAAAAGGAGGTAGAAAACATCCTGACCAAAAATTTGTTGAAGTAAATACTCAAAATATTTTATTTATTGCAGGAGGAGCTTTCGATGGTATTGAACGCATCATTTCTAAGCGTTTAAATCAACAGGCAATTGGATTCAGTTCGGCTAATAATGTTGACCAGATTGATAAACAAAACTTATTGCAATATATTATTCCAAAAGATGTAAAAGAGTTTGGTTTAATTCCTGAAATTATAGGAAGAATGCCAGTTCTATCTCATATGGATCCGTTAGATGCTCAAACCTTAAGAGCTATTTTAACTGAGCCAAAAAATGCTTTAATTAAGCAATATCAAAAATTGTTTGAAATGGATGGGGTAGATTTTTCAATTGATAATGAAGCTCTTGACTTTATAGTTGATAAAGCATTGGAGTATAAATTAGGGGCAAGAGGATTACGCTCATTGTGTGAAGCTATTTTAACCGATGCTATGTTTGAATTGCCAAGTTCAAGTGAAAAAGAACTTCATGTTTCTAAAGAATTTGCAGCACAAGCATTGACAAAGAATTTATTGAAGCGTCTTGAAATAGCTTCTTAATTTTATAGCTCAGTAAAAACTAAAATAAAGCTCAAAAACATGTGTTTTTGAGCTTTATTTGTTAAATTTGTGAGCTCAAAACGTTTTGGTATGACAAAATTGAAAATTGATTTAGAAGAAATAATCCTAGAATTTTTGAGAAGTAACGAGAGTGTTTCTTCTAAAACTATTTATGATTATTGTAGTAATTATGCTGCCTATGCAAGTGTAAAAAGGACTTTAAAAAAATTAGTAGAAAAAAATTTAGTAAGCACAATTGGTAATGGTAAAACGACTAAATATAAAATTAGTCCAAATTTTGAAATCATAGTTCCTATAAATTTAGACCTTTATTTTACCAAAGAAATTGATGAGCGTCAAATAAAAGAATCTTTCAATTTTTTGTTAATTGAAGAGCTTTTGTCTTCAATCAATTTATTTACCAATTCAGAATTATTCCATTTAAATGAGCTTCAAGCACAGTTTAAAAATCGAATTTCTAAATTAACAAGAAACGAATTTTTAAAAGAGTTCGAATTGTTGGCTATTGATTTAAGTTGGAAATCTTCTCAAATAGAAGGAAACACCTATTCTCTTTTAGAGACCGAGAAATTATTGAAAGAGCACGAAACCGCTTCGGGAAAAACGAAAGAAGAAGCTTCCATGTTATTAAACCATAAAGAGGCATTAGATTTTATTATTGAGAACCCAGATTATTTAAGTCATTTGAACGTGGCAAGAATTGAAAACATTCATACTATTTTAGTACAAGAATTAGGCATCAATCGAAATATTAGAAATAGAAGAGTTGGTATTTCTGGCACTAATTATAAACCACTTGATAATGAATTTCAAATAAGAGAAGCGCTTGAAAAAATGTGTATTTTGATAAATTCTAAAGCAAATATTTTTGAAAAATCATTGCTAGCTTTAGTTTTAATATCCTACATACAGCCTTTTTCAGATGGTAATAAAAGAACGGCAAGAATTATAAGTAACGCTATATTAATGCATCATGAGTATTGTCCTATCTCTTTTAGGACTGTAGATTCTATAGATTATAAAAAAGCTATGCTTTTATTTTATGAGCAAAATAATATTAGTGCTTTTAAGAAAATTTACATGGAGCAATTTGAATTTGCTGTAAACACCTATTTTTAAACCTATCTTTCTTAATTT
>CAYNNB010000090.1:0-6686 GCA_964398425.1 uncultured Flavobacterium sp. | reverse complement strand
ATATCATTACAAATACAAGTATCTACTTTCAATAAATATTGCACTATAGCCACCCGCGCCGGATGCGCCATCGCCCTCATTAAATTTGCTAACTCATTCTGTTCCTGCGTAAAAGCATCTGATTTTGTAATTCCCATATCGTTATATTTAAATATTACAATATTACGATAATAACTCGAATAAAAAACAATTCCCACAAAAAAAAACGCTTGCGGGAAATATTTTAAATTCTTTAATAAATTACTAATGAAGGGAAGGGGGTATTAATACCATTTCCGTTTTTTGAAATAGATAATCATTACAATTAAAAGCAAAAACATGACTGCGATAATAATAAAATAACCATATTTCCAGTGCAGTTCTGGCATATTATCAAAGTTCATTCCGTAAACACCTACTATAAATGTCAACGGCATAAAAAACACCGAAACCACCGTTAATGTTTTCATGACTTCATTCATCTTATGACTTTGCATAGAAAAATAAAAACTAGAAGCGGCTTCCAAAGAATACAAATCGGCATCAATTTGATCTAATAATTCTAAACATTTTTGATGTAAACGCGCAAAGAAGGAATAATTTTCAGGTGCAATAGCATTGAAAACATCATCGTCTTTCATACTTTTAATCGAATATAAAGAATCACGCAAAGGCACAATAGAACGACGTAAAAAATTCAGATTATCTCTATGTATTTCAATATCTTCCAATATTTTTTGAGAAGTAGTAGTCTTGGCTAAATCAATAATTTTGTCAATTTTATGCTCTTCATTTTCTATTGTAATGTAGAAATTTTCCATTACCGCATCGAGCAACAAATACAATAGATAATCCACTTTTTTATCACGAACTATACCAGCGTGTTGACGTAAACGTTCTCTGATGTGCGTGAAAAAATCACTCGATTTCTCTTGAAAGGAAAACAAAAAACCATCTCGTAAAATGAAACTAATTTGCTCCATATCAATGGAATTGGAATTTCGTACTGGTAAAATGGACTTAATATTAAAGAACAACGTATGATGGTATTCGTCTATTTTGGAACGCTTTAGAATATTTAAAATATCACTTAAAATAAAATCATCAATCTGAAATTTCACGCCTAATTCTTTAACCAAATGAATATCATTCAACCCATGAAGATTCAGCCAATTATTTTTATTATGCTCCAAATGCTTATCAATCTGTCCAATATGAATGTCTTGGTACTCCGACAAAGACTCCGTATCGTAAACAAACAATTGCATTTCGGGCTTAGTCTCTTTATGATTTCCCGTATATTCCAAAAGTGTAGGCACTACTTTTCTTCCTTTTTTATACAACAACTTTCGCACTTCGATTAAAATATTTACTTTTATGCTTTACAAATATAACGAAAACGTATGCAAACACTACTTATTCATATCAAACAATTACTTCAAGTACGAGACACACCAATTCATAAAGTATCTGGGGCTGAAATGGCCAATTTACCATTGCTTGAAAATGCCTATTTACTTCTTGAAAATGATGTAATACTGGATTATGGTAAGATGGAAAATGCTCCATCTTTAGAAGGGATGAATGTGGTTGATTGTTCTGGTAAAATTGTATTGCCAAGTTTTTGTGATAGCCATACACATATTGTTTATGCAGGCAATCGTAGTGGCGAATTTGTAGATCGAATTAATGGTTTAACCTACGAAGAAATAGCAAATCGCGGAGGTGGTATTTTAAATTCGGCTAAAAAATTAAACGAAACTTCTGAAGAAGAAATTTATGAACAATCTAAAAAAAGATTGGAAGAGGTCATTTCACAAGGAACCGGAGCGGTAGAAATTAAATCGGGTTACGGTTTAACGGTTGAAGGGGAATTAAAAATGTTACGTGTTATTAAACGTTTAAAAGAAAATTATCCTGTTGCTATAAAAGCTACTTTTCTTGGTGCCCATGCTTTTCCTATGGAATACAAAGAAAACCATCAAGCCTATATCGATTTAATCATTTCTGAAATGTTACCTGCCATCGCTAAAGAGAATCTAGCTGATCACATTGATGCTTTTCTTGAAACAGGTTATTTTAGTGTTGCGGAAACCATTCAAATTATGGAAGCTGGTAAGAAAAATGGCTTAACTCCCAAAATTCACGTGAATCAATTTACAGCTATTGGAGGTATAAAAGCTTGTGTAGACCATGGCGCGTTAAGCGTGGATCATTTAGAATTGGTTACAGAAAACGATATAGAAGCTTTAAAGAACTCGAATTGTATGCCTGTAGCTTTACCAAGTTGTTCTTATTTTATAAGTATTCCCTACACACCTGCACGACAAATGCTTCAAGCTGGATTGCCTTTAGCTTTAGCTTCTGATTTTAATCCGGGAACAACACCATCAGGCAATATGCATTTTGTGGTAGCAACGGCTTGCATAAAAATGAAAATGACACCTGAAGAAGCTCTAAATGCGGCTACTATTAATGGGGCTTATGCCATGGATTTAAGTACAACTCACGGAAGCATTACTCGTGGTAAAAAAGCGAATTTTATCATTACGAAACCACTTCACTCCTATTATGAAATTCCGTATTGCTTTGCTACAAATTTAATTGATAGTGTGTGGTTGGAAGGGAAAATAGTTTAAAACTCCGCCTCTACCAAAATTTCCATAAGTTCTCCAGAAACGGGATGATGAAACTGAATCCACTCCGCGTGTAAATGCAAACGATTGGCTTTGGTTCCGTATAAATCGTCACCTACAATTGGTGCGTTCAAACCCAATTCATGAGAAGCATGCATGCGTAATTGGTGCGTTCTTCCTGTTATAGGGTAAAAATGAATACGGGTTTGTTTGTTTTTTATAGAAAGCACTTCAAAATGGGTTTGAGCAGGCTTGCCGTGTTCATAACACACCAATTGTCGCGGTCTATCATTTAAATCTACGCGTAAAGGTAAATCAATAAAACCAGTAGGTTGTTTAACAATCCCGTCCAATAAAGCTACATATCTCTTTTTGATGGTGCGATGGATAAACTGACTTTGCAACTTCACATAAGTCGGTTCGTCTTTGGCAATTAGCATTATTCCAGACGTAGACATATCCAAGCGATGAACAATAATAGGACCAGTTGCTTCTGGATATTTTTCTTTGATTCGATGGTAAACGGAATCGGTAATAGTTTTTCCTGGGACCGATAAAAACTCTATGGGTTTATTAATTACCAACATCACCTCATCTTCATAAACAATTTCGATATCTCTACCTTGAGCCTGATTTTCAATTAGCGGATTTTCATCCATAAGTAAACCATGTAACATATGCCCCATCAATATAGGTTCACATTTTCTTCGGCAAGCCGGATAAAATTGTTTATGCTTACGTACCTCAGATTTCGGGGATTGCCCCCACCAAAACTCAGCCATTGCGATGGGTTTTAATTGGTGTTCAAAGGCATAATGCAATAACTTTGGTGCGGCACACTCCCCTGCTCCAGCGGGAGGATTATCGTCAAATATTTCGCCTAAACTTTTTGTTTTTCCTTCAACATTTAAGAAAGCGTATTCTGCAAACAACAACTTTTGTAAAGCTGCTGATTTCTGTTTACGCAATTCCTTTAAATCATTTATTTCTTGAATATATTGATCATACTTCCCTTTTAATTCTTTTAAACGATAGTCAAAATATTTAGTCATGTTTTTCAACAAAACTTTTTCTTTGATACTTTCATTACTCCAACTTACTTCCATAATATGATAAAGTAAGGGTTGGTTTACTCTATCAAAGGTAGCGCGTTGTTCGTTTCGAATTTGTTTTTGAGATTGTATTTTCTCTTTTTGTTCAGCAATACAAGTAGCCGCAAGTGCCGTTTCTCTCACAAACTTTTGTTGACATGCTAAAAATTCTGGAGCTTGTTCTAGCATTTCAATTTTATCATTAATGGCACTAATAACATCTTCTTCTTTACGAAAAAAACCATTTTCATCTAGCATATCAAAAACAGTCGGAACAAAATAAGGCAAATGATTTACGCCAGCTAATTTACCAGAGAACGCCCATAAATACCCTAGTTCACCTTTTTGATTTTCACAAACCAAAACACCAAACATTTTACCAATAACTAATCCTTCTTGACCTTCAATTAAACCAAAATTATGTTCAAAATCAGTTTGCGTTTCTAAATAATTTTGCAATTCTTGCGCTGCGATTAAACTTAGTTCATGAGGTTGATAATAAAAAGGAAACGTAAATTTTTCAGGCAAAGCTATTCCTGATATATTGGTTTTGAATGATTGAAAAAGTAGGGGTGTTTGCATGAGGCAAAATTAACCAATTAAAAAGAATAAAAAAATCCGCCTACTTTTCAGTAAACGGATTTCTTGCATTTAAATGTCTAGATAACGTATTATTCATTGACTTATTGACTCAATGTCAAATTGACTTATTTCTTCAAATGTGTATTAAAATAATCAGCGATTTTTGCATACATATGAATACGATCTCTACCACTTACATTATGTTCGTGGTTAGGATACAAGAAGTAATCCACTTGTTTGCCGGCCTTAATACAAGCTTCGATAAAGTTCATACTGTGTTGTTGTACCACTACAGGATCTTGTGCTCCGTGAATGATTAACAATCTTCCTTTTAAGTTTTTGGCTTTATCCAACAAAGATGTTTTAGCGTATCCTTCCGGATTTTCTTGTGGAGTATCCATATAACGCTCACCGTACATGATTTCATAATATTTCCAATCAATTACCGGTCCACCCGCAACACCAACTTTAAACGTATCAGCTTGAGAAGTCATTAAAGTAGTTGACATAAATCCGCCGAAACTCCAACCAAAACGCCAATTTTATTCGCATCTACAAATGCTTTTGATTTTAAAAATTTCACACCTTCCATTTGATCAGCCATTTCATTTACCCCAAGTTGACGGTGATTTACTTCACAGAATTTCTTTCCACGAGCGTCACTACCTCTGTTATCCATAGTAAATACCACATAGCCTTGTTGGGCCATATAGATATCAAAATATCCTGCACCCGACAACCATCTGTTGGTTACCAATTGCGCATGAGAACCACCATATAAATACACCATAACAGGGTATTTTTTTGTAGCATCAAAATTAGCTGGATAGATAATTCTACCGTTTAAAGGTGTTTTACCATCGGCAGAAGTAAGGGTTACCAACTCAATTTTAGGCAAATCTATTTTTCCAGTAAAAGGGTTATCTGCTTTCACTAAAGTAATATTTGCCATTTTGTTTTTAACATTCAAAATAGAAATTTCATTGGGTGTAGTCGCATTACTGTACTGGTCTAAAATCATGGTTCCGTCTGAAGAAACCGATGCATTATGCGTACCAGAAACAGTTGTTAATTGGATCGTTTTTCCCGATTTAATGTCTACCTGATACAACTGTCTGTCTAAACCGTTATTAGCTGTCCCGATATAATTTATTTTTGAATTGGTTAAATCAAAACCAAGTAAATTAGTCACCACTACATCCTTGTATCCTAAGTTTTTAATTAACTTCCCATCAGTTGAATATAAATACATTTGGTTAAAACCATAAAAATCGGTTTGATAAACAAACTGATTAGGATTATTAGGAACAAATGTTATTGCATGTTGTGGTTCAACCCAAGTGGAAGCTTTTTCTTCAAATAAAGTTTTTACGAAAGCACCTGTTGAAGCATCATATTTATTGAATTTCAAATGATTTTGTTCGCGATTTAAAACACCAATAAAGATAAATTTCCCTGTTGGCTCCCAAGAAACCATAGTTAGATATTGCTCTTTAGGTTCACCGGTTTGAATGGTTACTTTTTTACCTGAAGCGACATCAAAAACTACAAGCGTTACATTTTCACTTGTCATTCCTGCCATTGGATATTTAATATCTTTATTTACAGCTTCACGTTCGTTCCAATTCGTCAAAGGATAATTAGCTACCATAGTCTCGTCTTTACGGTAATAGGCTAATTGGGTTCCTGCTTCATTCCACCACATGCCCTTATCAATTCCAAATTCTTGACGATGAACATAACCTGAACCATTAACAATTCCAAGATTAGTATCGTTAGTAACTTCAATGGTTTTTCCATCAGTTGTAGTAATATGAATGTTATTTCCTTTTAACCAAGCAACCTGATTATTTTTAGAAAAAGAAGCTTCAGCTCCTTCATTTGGATAAGCAACCACCTTAGTGATTTGCTTCATTACAACATCAAATAGAATAGAGTAATTTTTATTTTTACCCACTATTTCTGTCTCAAAACTATTTTTTGATTGCCAATTAACAGCAGGAAATGAGCGTAAAGTAAATTCATCTCCAGTTATTTTAGCTTTTAAAGCTGATTCTAATTCTGCTTTAGTCACTAATGTGGTTTCATTCCACCCATTAGTAGCACTTTTTTCCATCAAATTAGCAAAGTCTGTACTTAAATAAGTCACCGATTTAGTATCTTTTCGCCATTGAGACGCTACTAAAGTTTTAGGAGCATATTTTCTAGGTCCCATAACCGTCTCCTCTATGGTCAATTGTTGAGCAAAAGCTAAACTTCCAACCAATAGAAAACTAAAAATGTATTTTTTCATTGTAATTTAGTTAGTTTATTGTAAATAAATTAGAGCTCAAAAGTAATTATTTGTTACAAAAAAATCCGATTTATTACTAAATCGGATTCTAAAACATAACAAATT
>CAYNNB010000089.1:0-6859 GCA_964398425.1 uncultured Flavobacterium sp. | reverse complement strand
TATAGAAAACGAACAACAAAAACAATTTAAAGCACATTTTTCATTAAAGAGATAACATCCAACAATTATGAAATTTAATAAATTTTTATTTTTAAGTATTTTATTTGCTGCTCAGTCAGTATTTTCACAAGAAGGAATTGCCGTTTACACAGATTATTTGACAGATAATTATTATTTGATTCATCCTTCTATGGCTGGCGCATCAAATTGTAGTAAACTTAGATTAACAGGAAGACAACAATGGTTTGGGCAGGAGGATGCACCAGCTTTACAAACCCTAAGTTTTAATACATCTTTGGGGGAAGATTCGAAATCTGGTATTGGATTTATTGCTTTTAATGACAAAAATGGTTATCACTCACAATCTGGTGCAAAGTTAACTTATGCACATCATTTGATGTTTTCAAGGTCTACTGTAGATTTAAATATGTTATCATTCGGTTTGAGTGGTGCTTTTATTCAGAGTAGATTAGATGAGTCTAGATTTACGACTTTTGATCCTGTTATTGTTGGTGGTGGTTTTACACAAAAGGATTCTTATTTTAATATGGATTTAGGGGTTTCTTATCATTATTTAGATTTTTTTACACATGTAACTGTTAAAAATTTCATTTCAAATCAGAGAAGAGAAATTTATTCAGCTGGTATAGAATCTGATAATTTAAGAAAATATTTGTGGAGTTTAGGTGCTGTTTTTGGCGATGAAGATAGAATACTAGTTGAGCCTTCTTTAATGTTTCAACTTACTGAAAAGACAGGGGAAAAATCTATAGATTTAAATGCAAAGGTTTATAAAGGTATGGATTTTGGTAAGTTATGGGGCGGTTTGTCTTATAGAACGAGTTTTGATGGAGCTCAATATCTTAATGGTGGAGTTGTAAATAATCAAAAGTTACAATGGGTTACTCCTTTTGTGGGAGTTAATTACAAGCAATTTATGTTTGCATATTCTTATAATCATGTGCTTGGAAATGTTAAATTTGATAATGCAGGTTATCATCAGTTAACGTTAGGTATTAACGTGTTCTGTAAGGATAAGCCATATGACTGTAATTGTCCAGCAGTAGTAAACTAAAACTTAATCCCGATTTATTCGGGATTTTTTATATAAAATAAATAATTATGTTGATTAAAGAAGTTAGAGGAAAATTTCCTGTTATACCAAATGACTGTTATGTTGCTGAGAATGCTACTATTGTTGGTGATGTTATTTTTGGAGCCAACTGTAGTGTTTGGTTTAACGCAGTTGTAAGAGGTGATGTAAATTCAATCACAATTGGAAATAAAGTTAATATTCAAGATGGGGCAGTTATACATTGTACTTATTTAAAACATCCTACAATAATAGGGAATAACGTTTCTATTGGGCATAATGCTATTGTTCACGGATGTAAAGTTAACGATAATGTTCTTATTGGAATGGGAGCTATCTTAATGGACGGAGTTATAGTTGAAAGTAATTCAATTATTGCTGCAGGAAGTGTTGTAACACAAAATACGCATATAGAAAGTGGCGTTATTTACGCTGGTATACCAGCAAAAAAAGTTAAGGAATTAAATGCTAGTGATTTTGCAGGAGAAATTGATCGTATTTCAAATAATTATGTAATGTATTCTAATTGGTTTAAAGAAGAATAAAAGTCTCTTAATTGGTCCTAAAAGTCCTTTTTTATGACTTTAAATGATTTACCTATAAGTTCTTGCATGACTATAGGTGAATCATTGATGTAGAATTCATTATTTACTTTGGAACGATTATTAGTATTTAGTAAATGATTTTCTTCTAAAATTTTTTTAGTTTGTCTTGCTACGGCTTCTCCTGAGTCTATAATTTTTATTGTGGAAGGTAATATTTTTTTTATTTGAGGTATTAAGTATGGATAATGTGTACAACCTAAAACAAGGTAATCTATATTTTGTTCTACCATAGGTTTTAAGTATTGATGTAATAATGTATCCATTTTTTCAGAATATAGTTCTCCTTTTTCTATTAATTCTACAAGTCCAAAACCAATTTGTTCAATTATATTGATTTGATGATATTTCTTTATATTTTCGTGAAATAATTCACTATTTAGAGTTCCTTTAGTTGCAAGAATGCCAATTGTGTGTGTTTTTGTGTGCAAAGCAGCAGGTTTAATTGCTGGTTCTATACCTATGAAAGGAATGTCGTATGAACTCCTTAGTTCTTTAATGGCGTTTGTAGTTGCCGTATTACATGCCACAATAATTAATTTAGCATTTTTGTTGAGTAAATATTCAGTGTTTTTTTTACTTAAGTATATAATCTCTTCTTTTGATTTTTGTCCGTAAGGGGCATTCTTACTGTCAGCCAAATAGATTGTATTCTCATTAGGTAATAGTGCATGTACTTCCTTCCAGATTGAAGTTCCTCCTACACCTGAATCAAATAGTCCTATGGGGTTACTGTTGATCATATAACAAAAGTAAAAAAAAACTGCTCAAACTAGAATAAGATTGAGCAGCAAATTATTTTTTAATTTAAGATTAGTATCCTAATTCTTTTTTAACGTCAGCCATTAAATCTGGTCCGTCAGCTAAGATTACACCACCACCTACTGTTGAGTCTAAAACATATTGAATTCCTTTAGCACGAGCAATTTTTTGAATTGCAGCTTGAGCTTTTTCCATAATCGGTTTTTGTAATTCAATCGCTTTGTCTTGTAATGCTTTTGATGCATTGTCTTGAAATTTTTGAATTCTAGACCCCATATCTTGCATTTCTTGTGAACGAGTTTGATTTACTGCGTCACCAACAGTTGCAGATTCTTTTTCATATTGAGCTAATTTAGTTTGGTACTCTTGAACCATTTTTTTATACTCAACATCATAAGTTTCTTGTAATTTTTTCACTTGAGCTTCTGCAGCTTTCATGGCTGGGTTTGCAGTCATTAATTCTTGTACATTAATATGTGCTACCTTAGTTTGAGCAGTTGTAAATTGTGATCCAATAATTAACGTTAAAGCTACAATTAGTGTTTTAATTTGTTTCATTTCTTTTAATTTTATAAGGTTATTTTAATTTTTTTATTATGGTTTTTTGTTTTTTAAAGCTTCTTTTTTAGCTTTTTGTTCTTCAATTAATTTTTGACGATTCTCTTCTCTTTCTTTTATGATAGCAGCTCTTTTTTCTTCAGCTTCTTTTTTCTTCGCGGCAATTAAATCTTTTCTTTCCTGAATCTTTCTCTCTCTTTCCTCTTTTGTTGCTTGATTTTTTTCTTCTTTTTCTTTTTCTTTTTTTACAGCTTCAGGATTTTCTTTATCATCAAATTCTTTAATGTCTTTTTGATCTTGTACTTTTTGCTGTTTTTTTGAAAGTTCTACTTTTTTTCCTGCTCTAGCCAATTCTTTCAATACAAAATCACTAATATCAAATCGTTCTGCTGTAAATAGCATTGTCAAATCAGAAGATTTATCAAAGATAAAATCGTAATTTCTTTTCACTGCAATATCTTGAACAATATTAAAAATCTGGTCTTGTATAGGCTTAATGAGGGCTGATTTTTGTAAAATTAAATCGCCTTGAGGGCCAAATCTTTTTTGTTGATAATCTAATAAATCTTTTTCAAGATTTATTATTTCCTCTTCTTTTTCACTTATCAATTCTTTGGTTAATAAAACTTTGTCTGTTGAAAGACTCTGTTTTAGTTTATTAATTTCATTTTTCTTTGTCTCTATTTCTTGTTTCCAAGCAGAAGCTTTTTGCTCAAGTTGGTTTTTTGCTTCAGCATATTCAGGGACTTTAGTTAAAATGTAGTCCATATCTATATAGCCAATTTTAGTTGTTTTTTGCGCTTGCAGTAATATGCAATTTAAAGCAAAAAATAAAACAAGAATTTTTTTCATATATTA
Organism: uncultured Flavobacterium sp.; assembly: GCA_964398425.1. Taxonomy (GTDB): domain Bacteria; phylum Bacteroidota; class Bacteroidia; order Flavobacteriales; family Flavobacteriaceae; genus Flavobacterium. The sequence goes on along the minus strand of CAYNNB010000089.1, from coordinate 2,986 downwards.
AAATTTAATTTCAACTATTGTGCCAATTTTTAAAATTGTTGTCCAATGATAAAGTGTGTTTGCCAACCGCTTTTTTGTGTTGTGCCAGGTACTGGATCAAATCCATGTGCAAAATCTATACCCAATAACCCAAATGCAGGCATAAATACTCTAATACCAAACCCAGCTGAGCGTTGCATTTTAAAAGGATCAAATGATTTAAAATTATTATAAGCTGATCCTGCCTCTAAAAAACTAAGTGCATAAATTGATGCTGTTTGTTTTAAAGTAATAGGATATCTTAATTCTAATGAAAATTTATTATAAATTGTTCCTCCGTCTTGCGAAGATAATGAATTATTTGGATATCCTCTTAATTGTATAATTTCTCTTCCATCTAAAGAATAGTTTGCTAGTCCATCACCACCTACAAAGAATCGTTCGAAAGGTATTATCCCTCTATCGTTGTTATATGCTCCTAAGAACCCATATTCTGCTTTTGTTCTCATAACTAGAGGTTGCTTCCCGATTTTTAGAAGCTTCATGTATGAATCAACAGTAAATTTAATTTTGTAGAATTCTAACCATTTATATTTCTCTTGATCTACTTTAGCTTGGTCAGCTATTGCCTCTGTATAGTTTTCAGTTGGACTGCCATCTGATTTTATATAAGCACCGGTATAAACATACTGTCCATTTGAAGTCAAATAAGGACTTCCAGTATTTTTAAGTTTGTATTCTTCTTTTTCTTCAAGTTTTGAATAGTCAATACCATTCCACAATGAATAGGGTAATGAGAATTTTGCTGATAAACTTATGTTTGAACCATAAGTAGGGAAAATTGGATTTAGCCCCCTATTGTCTCTACTAAGTGCTGTTGTGAAAGATAAATTTCTAGCAGCTCCATCTCCAAAAGTAAATAGTCCTGTATTGTAATTATTTAAATCATAATATTGAAACGATACAGAGTTTGATATAGAAAAATAATCATCCGGAACAGTTAATCTCTTTGAATATCCAATTGTTATAGACGAAATGTTAAAGCTTTGATTTCTTGTTGTTGTTCTTGAAGCATAGTTATATAAAAATTGTTTACTATGAGACAAAGAAGTAAAGAAACTAATTGGTTTTTTACCTCCCAACCAAGGCTCTGTAAAAGATAAACTATATACTTGGAAATAACTACTACCTTGTAACCTTAAAGCCATTTTTTGACCGTCTCCCATTGGTAAAGGTTTATATGCTTCTTTCTTGAAAATATTTTTCAATGAGAAGTTGTTAAACGATAAACCTAGTGTACCTATAAAACCGCCAGCTCCATAACCACCTTGTAATTCTACTTGACTTGAACCTTTTTCTACTACAGACCATTCTAAATCTACAGTCCCAGAGGCTGGATCTGCATTTTTAGGTTCTGGACGAATTGCCTCAGGGTCAAAGAAGCCCAATTGACCTAGTTCTCGGATTGAACGAATAACTAATTCTTTGTTCCATTTTTCTCCTGGTCTTGTTTTAAGTTCACGATAAATTACTTTATCATTTGTTTTGTCATTTCCTTTAACGGTTACATTATTGAAATAGGCAATTGGACCTTCAGTAATTCTGATTTCAAAATCAATGGTGTCATTTTCTGTTTTGGTTTCTACAGGGTTGATGTTTGAAAATAAATAACCGTTATTTTGGTATAAGTTTGAAATATCCTCAGAATCTGGACTAGAATTATCTGCAATACGTTTTTGCAACAAAACGCCATTGTAAACTTCTCCTTTTTTTATTCTTAAGATACTGTTTAATGTTTGATCATTGTAAACAGTGTTTCCTAAGAAACGAATATCTCCAAAATAATATTTTCTTCCTTCTTCAATATTTACATTAATATCTATCTTGTTTTTCTTTTTGTCATAATTAACATTTTCAGTGACAACTCTTGCGTCTCTAAAACCATTTTCTTTGTATTTATCTACTAAAGAATTTAAATCTTCTTTGTATTTGTCCTTGATGAATTTTGAAGCTTTAAATATTCTTAGAATTTTAATTTCTTTAGTGTTTTTAAAACTTTTCTTTAGTTTTTTATCACTTAAGAGTTGATTACCTACGAAATTGATTTTTCTGATTTTAACTTTACTTCCACGGTCAACATAAATTACCATATCTACATGACTATCTGTAGAATCTGCTAGAGTATTTATAGTTACTTTTGTATTGAAATAACCGTCTTTCTTGAATTTATTTTCAATATAGTTTTTCGTGTTTGTAATTAAATTTTCATTTACTATTTTACCTTTTTTAAGTTCTGTTTCTTTTAAAAGATCTTCTGTTTTTCCTTTTCTTAATCCTTTAAATTTAACTTCATTTAACTTTGGTAACTCATATAAATTTAATTCAAGAAATATATTGTCACCTTCAATTTTTTTCACGTAGAAATTAACATCATTGAATAAACCAAGCTTCCATAATTTTTTAACAGCTTCACTAATTTCACTTCCAGGAATTCTAATTTTACTGCCAACTTGTAGTTCAGTAAATGTAATTACCGTTTGTTCGTTGTAAGATACCTTTCCAGTAACTTCAATGCCTGCTAAAATATATTCTTTTCCTTTTTCTAATTGTGTTTCTTGCGCCTTTGATTGAAACAATCCACTTAACAATATAAAGGCAAATAAAAATACTAATTTTCTTTTAAACATGTTTATTATTTAATTTGTTCGCTGGTTTTACCAAATCTTCTCTCTCTGTTTTGATAACTAATGATGGCTTTGATTAGTTCTTTTTCTTTAAAATCAGGCCAAAGGACTTCTGTGAAATAAAATTCAGCATAAGCAATTTGCCAAAGTAAGAAATTACTAATTCTATGTTCTCCACTTGTCCTTATAACTAAGTCAACATCAGGTATATTTTGCGTGTAAAGATGCTGATTAATAATTGATTCATCAATAGTATCAATTGAAATTATATTATTTTTAACTTTTTCTGAAATGTTTTTAACAGCATTTATGATTTCATCTCT
>CAYNNB010000088.1:0-7061 GCA_964398425.1 uncultured Flavobacterium sp. | reverse complement strand
TGTAATGGCTTGGTGTTGGCTCAACGCCACTGAGAGCAAGCCGCAGAACGTTAGCGGTCACCCTATGAACGACAGTGCACACATTAAACAGATAGACAAATGAACAAACAAGCCAACGCTTCAGCAAAACCAAAAGAGCTGCAATGCCCATCGCAAGCCGACACAATTGCAGCACATTTGCTTTTGCCCGACCACACAATCGAAATTCCCAACTTAAACTATATTGCAGTAACTTTTAAATTAACCAAGAACTTATGACAACAAGGCGAACAAATCTTTTTGAAAAAATCGGAAACATGATTCGTGGTTACAAGGGTTACTCTCTTCGTGACGAAAAGCGAAACACCGACAAAAAATTGCGTGACGAACTTTCAGGAATAATTCAACAATCCGAGAAGACCGTTATCACACACCAACAGCAACTTCTAAAAACAGGAGAAATGCAATTGTGTCAAGAATGGGAAATAGCAAGGAAAGCGTTGAACACAATTTTTTCAAAAATCAAAAATGCTACTTACGGTGAATCCTCGTTTTTTAGCGACCAACAATTAAAAGAAACAGAACTTGATGAGATTTACAAAATAGATTTAGAAATGTCGGAAAGAATTCATTTAATTTTAAAAACAGTTGAAGAAGAAATAAACGAAACAATGAGTGCTGGTTTTGTAAATCAGCAAGTCAGAGAAATTGATGCAATATTAATTAAACGAACAAATTTCATAAACCAATTTAAATAGACATGGATGTAATTGAATTTGTAGATGACAGCGGAACTGTTTTAGTAAAACGGATTCCCGATAGTGGACACCTAGAAATAATCTGGGGTTCACAACTGACAGTTAGAGAAAGTCAAGAAGCAGTTTTTTTCAGAGATGGAAAAGCACTTGATGTTTTTGGTGCAGGAAGACACATTTTAAAAACACAAAATGTTCCTGTTGTCGGCAAGTGGGTTACTTCTTTTGGTTACGGAGAAAATTCACCATTCAGAGCAGAAGTAGTTTTTGTAGGCAAACAACTATTTGCAAATCTCAAATGGGGAACAAGAGAACCTATTTTATTTCGAGACACAGAATTAAATGCCGTTCGATTGCGTTCGTTTGGCAGTTATTCAATTCAAGTGAACGACACAATGTTATTTGTAAATAAGGTTGTAGGAACAAAAGGACTATTTGCTACTAATTCCATAGAAGATTATTTGAAGGGAATTATAGTTTCAAAGCTGAACACAGTCTTAGCCAATGAATTGAAATCTGTTTTAGATATTTCAAAAAGCATCGACCAATTAAATCTGATTTTAAGAACTGAATTGCAAACAGATTTTAATGGTCTTGGATTACAAATTCACGACTTCTACATTCAGTCAATTTCAGTTCCTGACGAAGTTCAGAAAATGATTGATACACGAAGCGGAATGGGGGCTTTAGGTAATCTTGACCAATACATGAAATTCAAAGTTGCAAACGCAATCGGAGATTCTGCAAATAATTCTGACGGTTCAAACGGTGCATTTAATACAGGAGCTGGTTTAGCTTTAGGAATGTTACTACCACAAATGATAAATTCAAGTATGAATCAGCCAAAAGTTACAACAATGGATTCAATGGAGAAGTTAAAGAAATTAAAAGAACTTCTTGAGTTGGGTGCAATCACTCAAGAAGAGTTTGATGAAAAGAAATCTGTATTACTAAAAGACATTTAGGAAAATGATAGAATATTTAAATTGTGATGCTTGTACTGCAGTTGTTTCAACAGAAATGACAGTTTGTGATTATTGCGGGAATGATTTTAGGCATTCAGGTACTTCCGCACAACTATTAAAATTAAGAGATGATTTAGACAAGAAGTTTTTCACTCTAACAATAGAAGAATTTTTAAAGTTCGCAAACTCAACAAAATTCAGAGACCACCCAATAGTCCAATTCAGGAAATCAAAAATTCAATTAATTGATTACATGCATAATGACGGAGTTCTTGATGCACAGGAATTTTGCGAAATATTACATACGATTAGCAATTTAAAGAAGATATCTAATGATTATTGGTTTGAATTTGCCCTTTATATTTCCGTCATTTTTCCAACCCCACATACTAAACTTTACCTTGAAGATTACTCAACGATTAAATGTTTTTTGGTAAGCAATAATTTAGATGAAGATGAAATTATCGGCAAGAAATTAAAAGAACAAGTCTTAATCACTGACTTAAGCGAACAGTTTTTTAAAGAATATAATTTCTATAACGACCCAAAAAACTACATTAACAACACGAACTTTATTCAAAAAAGGGACTACTTAAAAGAAAAATACGAAAACGCTATCAATAAATTTAACAATCAAAACAAATAAAATGGAAAAACAATTCATTACACAAACTTTTGACAAGTTTGCAGAAAAAACAACTACGGTATCAAAACCACAAAAAGTTAAATTAGGTGATGTAGGTACTTACAAGTTTCAAATTGGTATTAGACATGTTAAATCTCCAGACATTGATTCTTTACTTTTTGACATACAGTTAAATACTAAGGAATGGCTATTTATTAGAAGCGGCAAGATGATAATAAAAGCAGGTGTTGAGCGATTTGAACTCGAAGCTCACGAAAATTATTCAAATGTACTCGGGTATTCTGGTGATGTCGATTTAGGCATGGAAGAATCCTCATTTTATAATATTAATAAGGAAATACTTGAGAAAATTTGCGATGCATCTTCTGTTGAAATTAGAGTTTCGGGTGATAGCTATGTAGATTTCGGTGGTGATAAACTTGTAAACTTTCAACTGATGTGTAAACAGTTTTACAATAATTTTTATGACAGTTCAAAATATGTTGATGCTTTAAATGCAAAGGTAAAATCAGGTAGTGGTTGTTTTATTGCCACAGCTGCAATGGGTGATTATAACCACCCTATTGTTGTTGATTTAAGAATGTTTCGAGACAATTGGTTACTTAAAAGAAATTGGGGAGTTCAATTTACAAATTGGTATTACACTCATGGACCAAAAGCAGCAAATGTTATTGAGCAGTCAAATTTCTTAAAGTCGGTTACATTTATTTTAGTTGTTAAGCCACTTCAATTAATCACAAAATTATTTAGGTAATGGCAAGACAATCAAAAATTGCTACTGCAATTAATGTTGCTGTGACAAATGGTAAATTGAGACAACCGTTTTCTGTTGCTGATGTAAACTCTGCTTGTAAAAATTTATTAGCGAAAAGTCCATCATTTCTTAGCAAGCACAGAAAAGGTAATCCAGGTGGTTATACAGTTTATTTTGTGCAAGACAAGAATGGAAAATACTCACTCATCTAGCCCAATGCATTTGCAAGCACATTTTATTTTTTGCCAACCCACTAAACCATCGCAAAAAAATAAAAAGAGCTTGCAAGCCAATGCGCCACGACAGACTAAATGAATGGAAAAATTATAAACAGACAAAAGGGCGAACCGCTAACAAGGTATTGCCAAAAGCGGGGCTGACGTGCTACTATGACAGTTCAGTGCTTAACCAAACATTGGTTTTTCAATTGAACTTTAGTGCTAAAATCCCCGCCTTCGGCAATACCCAAACCGTTAGCACTCACCCTAAAAGACCGACACGACCGACAAAAAACGAACAGAAAAATGAATGACAAAATGCCAACGCTTCAGCAAAATCAAAAGAGCTGCAACCCCTCCCACAATTCAATACAGTTGCAGCACATTTGCTTTTGCCCCTTAATAGACAACGAATTATTTAAATAAAAAACATACTATGGCTTGTAACAATTGGACACTACAAGGAGAATTAGATGACTACCAATACAGGGTTAGCCGCTTAAACATTAATAACAACTACGTAATTAAAGGTGCCGCTGGTTCAGGAAAGTCAATTCTTGCTTTGCAAAGGGCAAAATATCTTCAAGAGATTGGAGAAACAGACTATTATGTTATAGTTTATACGAGAACGCTTAGAAAGTTTATTGAAGACGGTATTCGCTATTACAATATAGACTCAAATCGAATTCTTTATGAATATGAATGGCGTTCAAGACAAGGTTGCCCAGAAGCTGATTATTTTATAATCGATGAATCTCAAGATTTTACAGAATCAGAAATACGCTTATTTAAATCTAAAGCACGTAAATCAATTATCTTTTTCGGTGACACAGTCCAACAACTTTATAGGACAAAAAATGTAAATGGTACGGAAGAAGAAACAGTCACAACTAGAAGAATTGAAGAGATTATTCAAAGAGAAGCTGAATCATTAATATTTAACTATAGATTACCAAAAACTATTGCCCGTTGTGCTGAGTTGATAAACCCTACCGCATATGATTTAGAAGAACGTTGCAGAAGCTCGGTAACAACCAAACCCATTATCAAAACTTGTTCAAATTGGAAACAAGAAATGGACTTTATAATTAATACTATTCGTCTCGAAAACTTAGATTGTGTAGGTATTTTAGTGCCGACAAATGCAAATGTTGAAAAAGTATATGACTATTTAAATCAAAATGGGATGACCGCTGAAGTTCGACTAAGGAATGAAGAGCAAAACATTTTAAGAATGAACTTTGGAAATGACAATCCCAAAATTATGACCTATTGGAGTAGCAAAGGACTACAATTTGATACTGTTTTTTTACCCTTTTGTGAAGCAAGCGGTGATTTCTACAAAAATCCCTTATATGTGGCTTTGACAAGAACTAGCAACCAGTTATTCATTACCCATTCAAATTCAATAAGCAGTTTTTTAAACCCATTATTGCAGAGAACAGACTTCTTCAACCGCGACAACAGTCCAGTAAGAGCAATTAATCAAAATATTAATACACGCCCTATTCAACATTTCGATGAGAATACAGATGATTTACCTTTTTAACTTCAGAAAATGAAACTATATATTCCAACTAGCAATTTGAACATAAACACTCTTTTCTCCAGTGAGTGTTTATCACCAAAATCTTTTTATGACATTAGATCATATGGACTTAAAAGATTTCATAATAACCAATTACAGCCAAACGATGATTACATTTATTTATATGAAAAACCATTTTTATTTCAAGGGCTTGACAAAGAACTAGATGAAGAGTGCATAAATATTGAAATTAATACAGAAACATCTCTTATAGATAATAATCTTTTAAAGAAACTTGATATCATTGAAATTGGTGTATACCAATATCCCAAAACAATCTATTTTGATTTATCTGTAAAGTTTTTGTTTCCCGATGAAAAGAGTGTAAAGCGAAATATTGCCCATACTATAGGTTTTGATCTTGTAAAAACTATCGATAAATACAGTAGTAACTTTATCACATCAAGCTTCAACATAAGCGATAGTTTTATGCATTCGTTGCATTCAGTGGCTAGAATTGAAAATCTTCAAAAGACAAAGTATATTGATATAGATGAGAAGATTAATTTCCTTAAAGGTGCGTATTATGCTTCCTTATTAGGCGACATACAATCAGGTAGCCCAGAATACAACAATATTAATAATTCTTTTCGCTTCATATGTAATCAAATCGGTAATTTAAAAACTGAGTTAGAACTTAATTCCTATAAAAATCAGCAAGGCAAGCAATCAAAAGGAATTCTTAATTCTCGTCTAGAAAATCTAATAAAGTCAATTAAAGAAGACATTAAAAATACTAGACAGCAATTCGAAAACTATGTTGGAAAGGAAAAGCAAATAGATGTTTTTAAATCGCAACTAAATTTTTCCAATGACGAATTTGATGAACTTTTTTCAATTCTGAACCACGAACTTATTAGAAGAGTGGAGAATCAATTATCTTCTAAAGATTCGAAATTCTCGATTATTGACTTGATATACAGCAAAATTCAAGATGTAAATCCAACATTCCCTTATTTAGTAAATAGATTAAGTTACTATGTAGATGCACTTGTCAAAAATTATCTTAACGGTTGGAGCAACGAGTACAATGACAATCAGATTAATTCCTTAATTCATCTAATTAATTTGACTCTTGAAAAAGCGTTATCAAAGAACAACTCAAAATCTGATTCCATAAAAAAAAGGTTTGAATTTAATGGAGTTAGTTTTAACTGCTTAAATATTTCAAAAGAATACTCAACACAATATGAAATTGTTTTCAATGCTTTAATAAACAATCATAGCACAACTGAAACAAAAGTAAACGATGAAACTAAATGTGATATGATTAAATATGTTGGGGAACGATTTAAAGAGTTTCCTAATGAAATAGAATATCTTAGAAAACTTTACAAATATTTTGAAAGGAAATTAGATGCAGCTTTTAATCCGTACGAAACTCAAAATCCTGTTTTAAGTGGTTTTACATACTTCTTATTCAGCATCAACAACATTAATCAACTTTATTCAACTCTTTCTAAGAATAACTTTGCTGAGCCATTTATTCCACTTTCATTTTGGGGGGCTTACCAAGGCTATTCAAATATGAGTAGAGAACTAACTACTAAACTTAAAGAGATTGACACGGATTTATTAAATAGCTTGGTTTACTCAATAGACAATCCCTTTGAATTGGATCAATCCGAAAAGAAAATGATAGAAGAAGAGCCTAGTGATATAGTAAATGACCCACAAATCGAATACAAAACAGTTTCTCTTAAAGAAGATTTACCAGTATTTAGTGCAGATTTTTTAGAAGACATAAATAATCAAAAAGTAAATGAAATCATTATAGACTACATAAACAGACAGATTAATTTTAAAGAAATACCAAATGAACAAATGGCTTTAATTGAGATTTCTAAATTAATAAAGTCCTCTTTAAAAGTCAAATCAAAACAAATCAGTAAACCAAACTTGACCAAAATAGAGTCAATTTTACCAATGACAAAAATCGTTGATTACATTGAAAGTAAAATAAACAGTATCTAAAAGGTGGCACATTTGCAAAACCGCACAAGCCAACGCTAAAGCCAAGTTTTGCAAAAGAGCCACCAAGCCAATGCATCAAGACAGACTCTAAATGACAACGAAAAACCACGACAGAAAAGAAGGGCGAAGTGCTAACAGGCGTTTGGCTCAATGGCGGGTGACGTGGTTAATTGAACATTCTA
>CAYNNB010000087.1:0-7252 GCA_964398425.1 uncultured Flavobacterium sp. | reverse complement strand
ATTGATTTACCAATATTTAGAAAAGTGCGTGCTTCTTTTTTAGGAGATTCCGACTACCCTGCTAGTACTCTAGTGGGTGTTCCAGTTTTAGGGAATCGTGAATGGTTAATTGAAATAGAAGCAACTGCTGTATTAAATAAGTAATAAAAAATCCTGACAGGTACTAAAAACTTGTCAGGATTATTATATTTTAAGGAATATATTTTACTTCACGAAACTCACTACATTTTCTAATACCGCAGCAATTCCGTTTGCATTTTTACCTTTTCCTGATGCGAAGAACGGTTGTCCACCGCCATTCCCATCAATTAGTTTTCCTAATTCACGGATAATAGTTCCAGCATTTAAGCCTTTGTCGGCTACCAATTCTTTAGATATATTGCAGTGAATATTTGGCAATCCCTCTTCAATTGAAGCTAAGAACACAAAAGAATTAGGTTTAGATGTACCAATAGCTTGTGTTAACTCTTTCGTTGCACTCATAGATAAATCCACTTGTTTGGCTAAGAAATTAATTCCGTTTATTTCTTTCATTTCTGAAACTAAACTAGCAGATAATCCATTGATTTTTTCTTTCAATAATTGCTCCACTTGCTTTTTCAACTTCGTATTGTCATCTTGTAAAGAAGTCACCGATTTTAAAATATCCTGTGGATTTTTCAACGCTTCCTTGATTTCAGCTAAAGTAGTTTCTTGACTTTTATAAAAATCTTTTACTGCATCACCCGTAATCGCTTCAATACGTCGAATTCCTGCTGCAACAGCCCCTTCAGAAATAATTTTGAAATGCCAAATATCAGCCGTGTTTTTCACGTGAATTCCACCACAAAGTTCTTTACTATCGCCGAATTCAATCATACGAACTGTATCACCATATTTTTCTCCAAACAAAGCCATAGCCCCTTTGTCCAAAGCTTCTTGGATAGGAATATTTCTATGCTCTTGTAATTGTAATTGTGCTTCTATTTGTGCATTTACACTAGCTTCCACTTGACGTAATTCGTCGTCTGAAACTTTAGAGAAATGTGAGAAATCGAAACGCAAATAATTTGGATTTACTAACGACCCTTTTTGTTCTACATGTGTTCCTAAAACACTTCTCAACGCCAAATGCATTAAATGCGTAGCCGAGTGGTTTTTAGAAGTCGAAGTTCTTAAATCGGTATTTACTTTCGCAACAAATCCGGCTTCCACATTTTCAGGAAGTTGTTTGGCGAAATGTAAAATTAAGTTGTTTTCTTTTTTCGTATCGATAATTTCGATGGTTTCGTTTGCCGAAACTAAAGTTCCCTTATCTCCTACTTGTCCACCACCTTCTGGATAGAAAGGCGTGGCATCTAAAACAATTTGGTATAAAACCCCATCTTTTTTAGAATCTACTTTACGGATACGCGTGATTTTCACTTCATTTTCCGTTTGGTCATAACCTACAAATGTTTCTACATTTCCATCGATTAATACCTTCCAATCTTCAGTAGAAACTTCTGAAGCTGCACGAGAACGGGCTTTTTGTTTTTCTAATTCTTTTTCGAATTCAGTTTCATTAAATGAATAGCCTTTTTCTTTTAAAATCAAAGCCGTTAAGTCTTTCGGGAAACCAAAAGTATCGTACAATTCGAATACTTTTTCACCCGAAACTTCTTTTCCTGATGTTTCAGCAACTACTTTATCTAATAATTGTAATCCTTGCTCCAAAGTTCTTAAGAAAGACGCTTCTTCTTCGCGAATTACATTCGTAACCAATTGTTGTTGTGCTTTAATTTCGGGGAAGAATTCACCCATTTGATTCGCCAATACCTCAACTAATTGATTGATGAACGGTTCTTTTGTTCCTAAGAAAGTAAACCCGTAACGAATCGCACGACGTAAAATTCTACGAATTACATAACCCGCACCTGTGTTAGATGGCAACTGTCCATCGGCAATTGCAAACGCTACAGCACGCACGTGATCTACAATTACACGAATCGCAATATTGATTTTGTTTTGTTCCTCTGATATATTTTTCACTTCGTTTGAAGTGTAATTTAATCCTGTAATTGCTGAAACTTTAGCAATTAGTGGTGTGAAAACATCGGTATCGTAATTAGACGTTACTTTTTGCATGGCCATACACAAACGCTCAAATCCCATTCCAGTATCTACGTGTTGTGCAGGTAATTTTTCTAATGAACCATCGGCTTTACGGTTAAATTCCATGAATACGTTATTCCAAATTTCCACAACTTGTGGATGATCGGCATTGACTAAATCACGACCAGAAACCGCAGCACGTTCTGCATCGGTACGTAAATCGATATGAATTTCTGAACACGGACCACACGGACCTTGGTCGCCCATTTCCCAGAAATTGTCTTTTTTATTTCCTAAAATGATACGGTCTTCTGATACATATTGTTTCCAAATATCAAACGCCTCTTGATCAAACGGTACATTTTCTGATGGATTCCCTTCAAAAACCGAAACATACAATCGGTCTTTATCTAACTTCAACACTTCCGTTAAGAATTCCCAAGCCCAAGCCAAGGCTTCTTTTTTGAAATAATCGCCAAACGACCAGTTTCCTAGCATTTCGAACATGGTGTGATGGTACGTATCAAAACCTACATCTTCTAAATCGTTATGTTTTCCTGAAACACGAAGACATTTTTGTGTGTCGGCAATACGTGGACTTTTTGGTGTTCCGTTTCCTAAGAAAAATTCTTTGAACTGCGCCATCCCTGAGTTATTAAACATTAAGGTTGGATCGTCTTTTAAAACGATGGGTGCAGAAGGTACAATTAAGTGGTCCTTACTTTTAAAAAAATCTAAATACGCTTTACGAATGTCTTGTGACTTCATGTTTACTTCTTTTATTTATTTACTAGCTTGAAAAATTCATCCTAGCTTTATATGATTGATCTACTTTACGTCAAGTATAGCCCTGATGGAAGCGGCACCTTGTAGAGCGGACAGCAGGACAACTTGTGAGAGAACCACTAAATATCTGCTCCTAATTTGAAACATTTTTTTAGTTTATCCGTATAATTATTGTTACTTTGTGATAACGAGCACAAAAATAGTAATTTTTAGCAATGGCGAAGGTAAAATATTATTACGATTCAGAAAAATTAGCATTCAAAAGAATTATTCCTAAAAAGAGAAAAAAAATAGGTGTGGCGCTATTGTTTTTGTTATCCTCTGCCTTGTTTGGTTTTTTATGTTTTTTTATACTAGCAAACACTTCATTCTTTGAAACTCCCAAGTCAAAATTACAAGCCAGAGAACTAGAAACCATGAAGTTAAATTACAAATTATTAACTAATAAAGTACAACTCATGGATGAAGCTTTGATGGCTATTGAAACCAGAGACAATAATATTTACAGAGTATATTTTAACAGTTCTCCAATAAATGAAGAAGAGCGAAGAGCAGGTTTAGGTGGTGTGAATCGCTACAAAGATTTGGAAGGATTTAACAATAGTGATTTGATTATTCATTCCTCTAAAAAAGTAGATGAGATCATGAAAGCGTTAGCTATACAATCAAGTTCCTTAGATGACATTACGAAGTTAGCAAAACAGAAAGAAAAATTATTAGCAGCGATTCCTGCCATTCAACCAGTTAAGAATGAAGATTTACGCCAGATGGCTTCTGGATTTGGTTATCGAAGTGATCCGTTCACCAAAATTAGGAAGTTTCACAAAGGCATGGATTTTTCTGCCAAAACGGGCACACCTATTTATGCAACGGGTGATGGTATTGTTAGAAAAGCAGATGCCTCATTATCAGGTTATGGTAATCACATTGAAATTACACATGGCTATGGCTATTTAACACTATATGCCCATTTAAGTAAATATAAAGTAAAAGCTGGACAACGTGTAAAAAGAGGAGACATCATAGGCTATGTGGGTAGTACTGGCAGAAGTGAAGCGCCCCATTTGCATTATGAAGTGCATAAAAATGGAGAAGTCGTTAATCCGTTGAATTTTTATTATGGGTCGATTTCAGCAAAGGAATATGTATTGTTAGCACAATTGGCGAATCAAGAAAACCAGTCGTTGGATTAGTTTCATCATTTGAAAATGAGTTGATTTGAAAATTTGAAGTAGAAGAAATATAAGGTTACATCAATAGACCTAACTTATGAGAACATATTTTCATAACTTTAGACAGTTGAGATTCGATATTAACAAAATGTAACAATAAAAAAATAACAAGACTAATAGTAAAAAATAGTTCAACATGCAATTGAATTTACCAGAAAAGAGATATTATAGTATAGGCGAATTAGCAAAAGCTTTTGATGTTAATGCCTCTTTGATACGATTTTGGGATAAGGAGTTTGACGAAATCAATCCGAAAAAGAATGCAAAGGGCGATCGCATGTTTAGACCTGATGATGTGAAAACCTTGCAATTAATTTATCACCTTGTGAAAGAGCGTGGGTTTACTCTAGAAGGAGCCAAAGTACATTTAAAAGAAAACAAAAAGAAGAGTTTAGATAAATTTGAAATTATTGCGAAACTTGAAGGGGTTAAAATGCAATTATTAAATTTAAAAAAAGAACTATAAATGAAATTTGACGTTGTAAAAGCCAGCTTTTGGTTAACATTTGCATTTTCTTTAACTGGCGCACTTTTAAAGTTGCAGAAATTAGAATTTTCGGGGGTTTTTATGACGTTGGGCATTCTAGCTTTAATCACTTTAATTGTATCCTGCTTACTTGAAATAAATGAATCAAAAACTATTGATGGTACCGAAAAGTTTATGTGGACTATAGGCTTTGTCTTCTTTTGGTTCATTACTGCAATAGTCTATTTTATAAGTGGAAGAAAACGAATTTTAAAACAAACAAGTATAAAAAATTAAAACAACAGAATTATGAGAAAGTATTTACCGATTGCAATTATTTTAGGTTTATTAGCTGTTTTATTCTTTTGGTACATTAGTATTAAGAATGGAGCTGTACGTGTAAATCAAGAAGTGAGTAAAGAATGGGGTAACGTAGAAACTACTTATCAAAGAAGAAATGACTTAATTGGTAACTTAGTTAAAACGGTTCAAGGTTCGGCTGATTTTGAAAAATCAACTTTAGAAGCTGTTATTAAAGCACGTTCCGAAGCCACTTCTGTAAAGATAGACCCCACTAATATGACGCCAGAACAATTGGCTCAATTCAACCAAGCTCAGGGAAATCTAAACAGTTCTTTATCGAGATTATTAGTAACTGTAGAACAATATCCTGATTTAAAAGCGAATCAGAATTTCTTAAAGTTACAAGATGAATTAGCTAGTACAGAAAATCAAATTTTAACGGCTCGTACACGTTTTAATGAATCTGTTCAAAAATATAACAACTACATTTTAGTTTTCCCTAATTCAATGTTTTTAGGTAACTACAAAGAGAAACCTTATTTTGATGCGGTTGCCGGTGCTGAGAAACCAGTAGAAGTTAATTTTGATTTCAAAAACGATAAAAAGTAATGGTTAAGGCTAAGGATTTTTTGACTCCAGCTGAAGAGCAAGAGCTTGTTCAAGCCATTGTAGAAGCTGAACAAAACACCTCTGGCGAAATCCGTGTGCATATTGAAGAAAACAGTTCAAAACCTCCACTCGAAAGAGCCCAGGAGGTTTTTTATGAACTGGGCATGGAGGCTACACAATTGAAAAATGGGGTTTTGTTTTATGTTTGTCTTCAAACGAAAAGTTTTGCCCTGTTAGGTGATCAAGGCATTCACGAAAAAGTTGAAGCTGATTTTTGGGACAGTACCAAAGATTTAGTTTTGTCGCATTTTAAAAATGGAGCGTTCAAACAAGGATTAGTGGAAGGCATTCTTAGAGCAGGAGAACGTTTGAAACAGTATTTCCCCTATGATGCAGCTACTGACACTAATGAATTGTCTAATGAAATATCAAGAAATTAAGATGAAATTATCCGTTTCAAATTCAATGTTTAACGCTGTTTTAGTTCCATTTTTACTGTTTTTTTCAACAACTGTTTCATTTGGACAATTTACGATACCTGAAAAGCCTAATTTTCAGACTTCAGTGTATGATTATGCCAAAGTTTTAAGTGCTACTGAAGCTAAACAATTAGAACAAAAACTAATTAATTATGCCGATAGTACTTCTACCCAACTGGTTTTTATTTCTATTGATGATTTAAAAGGAGAAGACATTGGTTTATTGGCTCCCAAATGGGACACGAATGGGGCATTGGTCAGTCGAAAGAAGACAATGGTGTTTTGATTTTACTTTCAAAGAAAGATCGAAAGATTTGGATTGCACCTGGATATGGTGTTGAAGAAAAACTGACTGCTGGAATTAATGGTGAAATTGTTAGAAATATAATCATTCCAGAGTTCAAAGCAGGCAACTATTATCAAGGGCTAGACAAAGGTGTTGATGCCATTTTTCAAGTTTTAAAAGGAAAATACAAAGGACAACGCGAAGAAAAAGGACCCGGTTTATTACCAATTATCCTCATTATTGCATTTATCATTTTCTTTATTTTGATTTCGTCTAAGCATAGAGGTCCGGGCAACCGTGGTGGTGGATTTGGCGGACCTGATTTAGGTGACTTTATCTTATTGAGTCGAATGGGACGTGGTGGTGGATTTGGTGGCGGTTTTGGAGGAGGCTCCTCTGGTGGATTCGGTGGCGGCTTTGGTGGCGGCGGCTTCTCTGGAGGTGGTGCTGGCGGAAGTTGGTAACCTTCTTTTTACTCCTGATTGTAACATCCCTTTACTCTATAAATTTAAAAAGGCTTCCTAAAAAAACGGAGGCCTTTTTTATTGGCGTAATTATATGATTCATTATTAGGCTACGATTTTTTTTTGCTTTTGGCATGACTTTTACCTTTATTTTACAGTAAGTATTCATTTAGTATTTATACTGCATCAGTACTATATCCGTGCTATATCTGTGCTATATTTTGTCTTTTACTCTACTTTAACCCGTACTTTACTCGTCCTAAAATAACTATACAGCTACTTTTATTCTATTTTGACTGGTTCTGACTGGTTTTGACTGGTTTTGACTGGTTTTGACTTCATTTGCTATCAGCTGACAGGTTAGGTGTAATTTTATAGGGGTTTTGTTCGTATTTTGTTCGTATTTTGTTCGTACGCGCTTCGTAAAAAAGGCGTTTATACGAACAACGTACGAAGAAAACTAAAACTTAATACATAGAATAGAGAAATAGTATTGCTTTTTGGGGCTATATAATTGAAGAGCAAGAAGCTGGAATAAAAAAACTGTAACCTTA
>CAYNNB010000086.1:0-7533 GCA_964398425.1 uncultured Flavobacterium sp. | reverse complement strand
GCTAAACCTATTGTGATTCTGTTAAATCTTTTAACGGTATTTTTATCTTTTAATTTTGTCATGATATGAATACTATCGATTTATTAAAATTCAATTGTAAATTTTTTTGTTTTGAAATCAGTTGCCGTTTAAATAAGACAACTGATTTCATAAACTAATTTATTCTTCTAATCTAATGTCTAATCCAAGTCCTTTTAATTCATGCATTAATACATTGAATGATTCAGGTAATCCTGGCTCTGGCATAGTTTCTCCTTTAACGATTGCTTCGTAAGTTTTTGCTCTACCAGTTACATCATCAGATTTTACCGTTAATATCTCTCTTAAAGTACTAGAAGCACCATAAGCCTCAAGAGCCCAAACCTCCATTTCTCCAAAACGCTGACCACCGAACTGAGCTTTACCTCCTAATGGTTGTTGCGTAATTAATGAGTATGGACCAATAGAACGTGCGTGCATTTTATCATCAACCATGTGACCTAACTTAAGCATATAAATTACACCTACAGTAGCCGGTTGGTGGAAACGCTCTCCAGTTCCTCCATCATATAAATAAGTATGACCAAATCTTGGGATTCCAGCTTCGTCAGTTAAGGCATTAATTTGGTCTAAAGTTGCACCATCAAAAATTGGTGTAGCAAACTTTTTACCTGTTTTTAATCCCGCCCATCCTAATACTGTTTCGTAAATCTGACCAATGTTCATACGTGAAGGTACCCCAAGTGGATTCAATACGATATCTACTGGTGTTCCATCTTCTAAGAATGGCATATCTTCTTGACGAACAATTTTAGCAACAATACCTTTATTACCGTGACGACCTGCCATCTTATCACCTACTCTTAGTTTACGTTTTTTAGCAATGTAAACTTTAGCTAATTTTAAGATACCTGATGGTAATTCGTCTCCAACAGTAATTGTAAACTTCTCTCTTCTTAATACACCTTGTAAATCATTTAATTTGATTTTATAGTTGTGTACTAAATCATTGATTAATTCATTTGTGTGATCATCAGTTGTCCATTGACCTTTTGTTAAATGTGCAAAATCTTCAACACCTTGTAACATTTTCTTAGTGAATTTTTTACCTTTTGGCAATACTTCTTCACCTAAATCATTTAAGACCCCTTGAGATGTTTTTCCGTCTACGATTAAGAATAATTTATCGATTAATCTGTCTTTAAGTTCAACGAATTTAACCTCGAACTCCATTTCGAGTTTATCTAAATCTTCTTTATCTTTAGAACGTTTACGTTTATCTTTAACCGCTTTAGCAAATAGTTTTTTATCTAAAACTACACCATGTAAAGAAGGAGAAGCTTTTAAAGACGCATCTTTCACATCACCTGCTTTATCACCAAAGATAGCACGTAATAATTTTTCTTCTGGAGTTGGATCTGATTCCCCTTTTGGTGTGATTTTACCGATTAAGATATCACCAGGTTTAACTTCAGCTCCAATTCTGATCATACCATTTTCATCTAAATCTTTAGTAGCTTCTTCAGAAACGTTTGGAATATCATTAGTTAACTCTTCGTTTCCTAATTTTGTATCTCTTACTTCTAAAGAATAATCATCTACGTGGATTGATGTAAAGATATCATCACGAACAACCTTTTCAGAAATTACAATTGCATCCTCAAAATTATACCCTTTCCAAGGCATAAAGGCAACTTGTAAATTTCTACCTAAAGCTAATTCTCCATTTTGAGTAGCATATCCCTCACAAAGGACTTGTCCTTTTTCAACTCTATCACCTTTTCTAACAATAGGTTTTAAGTTGATAGTAGTACTTTGATTTGTTTTTCTGAATTTAATTAATTGATAAGTTTTTTCATCTGGATCAAAACTTACCATTCTCTCTTCCTCTGTTCTATCGTACTTTATAGTAATTTTGTTAGCATCAACATAAGTAACTACACCAGAACCTTCAGCATTGATTAACACCCTTGAATCAGAAGCTACTTGTCTTTCTAATCCTGTACCAACAATTGGTGCTTGTGGTCTTAAGAGAGGTACTGCCTGACGCATCATGTTTGATCCCATCAACGCACGGTTCGCATCATCATGCTCTAAGAAAGGAATTAATGAAGCTGAGATAGAAGCAATCTGGTTTGGTGCAACGTCAGTATAATGAACCGCTGTAGGATCAACTACAGGGAAGTCACCTTCTTCACGAGCAATAACTTTATCAGCTGTGATTGTACCTTCATTGCTCATTTCAATATTTGCTTGAGCAATTAATTTACCTTCCTCTTCTTCTGCACTTAAATAGATTGGTTCAGCAATTAAATCAACTTTACCGTTTTCTACTTTTCTATATGGAGTTTCAATGAATCCCATTCCATTTACTTTAGCATAAACCCCTAACGAAGAAATCAAACCAATGTTTGGTCCCTCTGGTGTTTCAATAGGACATAAACGTCCATAATGCGTATAGTGAACGTCACGAACCTCGAAACCAGCTCTTTCTCTTGATAAACCACCAGGTCCTAAAGCTGATAGACGACGTTTGTGTGTAATCTCAGCTAATGGATTTGTTTGGTCCATAAATTGAGATAACTGATTGGTTCCGAAGAAAGAATTAATTACAGATGATAACGTCTTTGCATTAATCAAATCAATTGGAGTAAACACCTCATTATCACGAACGTTCATTCTTTCACGAATAGTACGAGCCATACGAGCTAAACCTACACCAAATTGAGCTGATAATTGCTCACCAACAGTTCTAACACGACGGTTAGATAAGTGGTCAATATCATCGATTTCAGCTTTTGAATTGATTAATTCAATTAAATATTTTACGATTGTAATAATATCTTCTTTAGTTAAAACTTGTTTATCCATAGGGATATCTAAGCCTAACTTTTTATTCATTCTGTAACGACCTACGTCACCTAAATTATAACGTTGGTCAGAGAAGAATAATTTATCGATAATACCACGAGCAGTTTCCTCATCAGGTGGTTCAGCATTACGTAATTGTCTATATATGTGCTCTACAGCTTCTTTTTCAGAATTTGTAGGGTCTTTTTGTAAAGTATTATGAATAATAGCAAAATCTGCTTGATTATTATCTTCTTTGTGTAATAAAATTGATTTTACATCCGCTTCAAGAATTTCCTCTACATTATCCTTATCAAGAATAGTATCACGATCTAAAATAATTTCATTACGCTCGATAGAAACAACCTCTCCAGTATCTTCATCTACAAAGTCCTCATGCCAAGTATTTAAGACACGAGCAGCAAGTCTTCTACCGATATATTTTTTAATTCCAGTTTTAGAAACTTTGATTTCTTCAGCTAAATCAAATATTTCAAGAATATCTTTATCTCTTTCAAAACCAATGGCTCTGAAAAGAGTTGTTACAGGCAATTTTTTCTTTCTATCAATATATGCATACATTACATTATTGATATCTGTTGCAAATTCTATCCAAGAACCTTTAAAAGGAATAATTCTAGCAGAATACAATTTAGTCCCATTAGCGTGGAAAGATTGTCCGAAGAATACACCAGGAGATCTATGTAATTGGGAGACAACAACACGTTCAGCACCATTAATTACAAAAGTACCACTAGGCGTCATATATGGAATAGTACCTAAATAAACATCTTGAACAATAGTTTCAAAATCTTCATGTTCAGGATCTGTACAATATAATTTTAAACGAGCTTTTAGAGGAACACTGTATGTTAAACCTCTATCGATACATTCCTCAATAGTATATCTAGGAGGGTCAATAAAATAATCTAGAAACTCTAGAACAAATTGATTTCTAGTATCAGTTATTGGAAAATTTTCCATGAAGGTGTTGTAAAGACCCTCGTTACCTCTTTCATCAGATTTGGTTTCTAATTGAAAAAAATCTCTAAAAGATTTCACTTGAATATCAAGAAAATCAGGATAATTAGGGATATTTTTTGTTGAGGCAAAATTGATTCTTTCAGTCTGATTAGCAATCATCAATGGACAAAATTTTGATTTTAAAAAAGTAACTTTTGTGTAAAACACTATTTAAATACTTCCTTTAGTACAACTACAACATCTTTAAATACAAACCAGGAAAAAGTTTATAATTTTTCTTCGTCTGCAGCTGCTTACTTATTTTGATAAATTAAAAAATTTAATATACGCAAAATGGTTTAGACCTTTGAGATTAAATCTCAAGGTCTAAACCTAGCTTTTTGTGATAAGTTAGATTATTTTAACTCAACAACAGCTCCAGCCTCTTCTAATGCTTTCTTAAGACCTTCTGCTTCGTCTTTAGAAACACCTTCTTTAACATTTGTTGGAGCAGCATCAACTAAATCTTTAGCTTCTTTTAATCCTAATCCAGTTAATTCTTTAACAGCTTTAACTACACCTAATTTAGAAGCACCTGCATCTTTTAATACTACAGTGAACTCAGTTTGTTCAGCAGCAGCAGCAGCATCACCACCACCAGCAACTACAACAGCTGCAGCAGCAGGTTCGATACCATACTCATCTTTTAATATTGTTGCTAATTCGTTAACTTCTTTAACAGTTAAGTTAACTAATTGTTCTGCGAATTGTTTTAAATCTGCCATTTTTTCTATCTTTAATGTGTTTTAAAAAATATTATAATTTATAAGTGCGTTTGCATTTATTCTGCTACTTCTTCACCTTTTGATTCTGCATTATTTAATAAAGCAGAGATGATACGTTTAGCAGGAGATTGAAGTAATCCAATGATATCTCCAATAACTTCTTCTTTAGATTTAATTGCTACTAAGCTATCTAATAAATTGTCACCGATGTAGATCTCTTGGTTAATATAAGCTCCCTTCAAAACAGGTTTTTCACCTTTTTTACGGAACTCTTTTATAATTTTTGCTGGTGCATTTGCCACATCAGCAATTAATATTGAAGTATTACCTTTTAAAGTAGTTGGTAATTCACCATACTCATTAGCAGAAGCCTCCATAGCTTTCTCTAATAATGTATTTTTAACAACTTCTAATTTGATACCTGCTTTAAAACAAGCTCTTCTTAAATCTGAAGTTGTACCTGCATCTAAACCTGAAATGTCAGCTAAATATACAATATTTGCATCTGCTAACTGTGCAGTTAAATCTTCAATAGCAATTGATTTTTCTTCTCTAGTCATACTAAATATTTTTAACTACCAATTATACCGCTTTAGGATCTAAAGCAATAGCAGGACTTTGTGTACTTGATAAGTGAATAGACTTAATGTAAGTACCTTTAGCTGCAGTTGGTTTTAATTTGATTAATGTTTGAACAATTTCATGTGCATTGTCATAGATCTTATCTGCATCGAAAGAAACTTTACCAATTCCAGCATGAACGATACCAGTTTTATCAACTTTAAAGTCAATTTTACCAGCTTTAACTTCTTGAACAGCTTTAGCAACATCCATAGTTACAGTACCTGTTTTAGGATTTGGCATTAAACCTCTTGGACCTAAAACACGTCCTAATGGACCCAACTTACCCATAACAGCTGGCATAGTAATGATTACATCAATATCCGTCCAACCGTCTTTAATTTTTTGTAAATAGTCATCTAAACCTACGTGATCTGCACCAGCAGCTTTAGCTTCAGCTTCTTTATCTGGAGTTACAAGAGCCAATACTCTTACATCTTTTCCTGTTCCATGAGGAAGTGTTACTACACCTCTAACCATTTGATTCGCTTTTCTAGGATCAACTCCTAAACGTACAGCGATGTCAACAGACTCATCAAATTTTGCAGAAGCAACTTCTTTAATTAAAGCTGAAGCTTCTTTTAAAGTATAAAGTTTATTCTTCTCAATTTTTGATGCAGCGACTTTTTGTTTTTTTGTCAATTTTGCCATGTCTAATTCTTTTTAATAATTAAAAAGGAGCATCTCCAGTTACTGTGATACCCATAGATCTTGCTGTACCAGCGATCATACTCATTGCTTTTTCTAATGTAAAAGCATTTAAATCAGCCATTTTATCTTCAGCGATAGCTTTAATTTGATCCCAAGTAACACTTGCAACCTTTTTACGATTTGGCTGACCCGAACCAGACTTTAATTTTGCTGCCTCTAATAATTGAATTGCAGCAGGTGGCGTTTTAACAACAAAGTCGAAAGACTTGTCTTTATACACAGTAATTTGTACTGGTAAAACTTTGCCAGGTTTATCTTGTGTTCTTGCATTAAACTGCTTACAGAACTCCATGATGTTAACCCCAGCAGCCCCCAAAGCAGGTCCAACCGGTGGCGATGGATTCGCAGCACCTCCCTTAACTTGTAGTTTAACTACTTTACTAACTTCTTTTGCCATTTTTAAAAAAAATTTAGCACATCTATCAATTGGAAGCGATTGATGTGATTATATATAAGTAACAAATTTATACTTTTTCAACTTGCATAAAACTCAACTCTAATGGTGTTTTTCTTCCAAAAATCTTAACCATTACTTCAAGTTTACGTTTTTCATCATTAACTTTTTCAATAGAACCATTAAACCCATTGAATGGACCATCTATAACTTTAACTGTTTCACCAACGGAATAAGGAATATTCACATTCTCAGCTTTGACAGATAATTCATCAACTTTACCTAACATTCTATTAACCTCAGCTTGTCTTAAAGGCACAGCATCCCCCCCCTTAGTTTCACCTAAAAAACCAATAACGCCAGTAATTGAC
The DNA here is from genome assembly GCA_964398425.1 of uncultured Flavobacterium sp. Taxonomy (GTDB): domain Bacteria; phylum Bacteroidota; class Bacteroidia; order Flavobacteriales; family Flavobacteriaceae; genus Flavobacterium. Next base: position 859 of record CAYNNB010000086.1, on the reverse strand, counting down.
TTAATTATATGAGGAATTTCTCCTGTTAGATTAGCTTCAATCATAACATAACCAGGAAAATATACTCTCTCTTTAGAAATTTTTTTACCATCTCTAACTTGTACTACTTTTTCAGTAGGTACAAGAACTTGAGAAATATAGTCAGCCATTCCAACTCTGTTAATTTCTTGCTCAATATAAGCCTTAACTTTGTTTTCTTGACCACTAACAGCTCTTACAACATACCACTTCTTTACATTATTATCAGCCATTATAAATTAACCTTTTAATAAATTAAAGAAACCATTTAGTATCTTAGTAAAAGACACATCAACACCCCAAGTTGCTAAAGCAAAAATAACAGAGAACAATGCAACTATAATTGTATACTTTTGAACTTCGTCCCAAGCAGGCCAAGTTACATTAGACTTTAATTCCTCGAAAGCTTCAGAAAAATATTTTAACATGATCTTTTACTTTATTTTGCACGAGCGGAGGGATTCGAACCCCCATCAATGGTTTTGGAGACCACTATTCTGCCCTTGAACTACGCTCGTTTGTTAAAAACTGTGTCGTATTGAAACGACACAGTTATATAAATTGACTAAATTTAGTCTAAAATTTCAGTTACCTGACCAGCACCTACTGTTCTACCACCTTCACGAACAGCAAAACGTAAACCTACTGATAAAGCGATTGCAGATAATAATTCTACTTCAATAGTTAAGTTATCACCTGGCATAACCATATCTCTTCCAGCTGGTAAAGAAATAGTACCAGTTACGTCAGTTGTACGTACGTAGAACTGTGGACGGTAGTTATTGTGGAATGGAGTGTGACGTCCACCTTCTTCTTTTTTCAAGATATAAACCTCAGCTTT
>CAYNNB010000085.1:0-7762 GCA_964398425.1 uncultured Flavobacterium sp. | reverse complement strand
CATTAGGAGTACCTGTAAATGTTAAATTCGTTGACGAACCTGAACATATTGAAGCCGAACCAGAAATCGTAACCGTAGGCTGAGCTACAACATGCAATTGAAATGAGGTTGTAGCAAAATTATTTGGATTTGCTGCCTCTTCCATTCTAACATAAATCGTCTGTGGATTACTAATATTAGAATAAGCATTTGTTGGTGATATAGCATTAACATCCCCATTAGCATCAGCCTGAGAAGTATGATAGGTAACAATGTAATTTGCTGGATTATTTGAACCAATAACAATTGGGGTTTGAGGATTTAAGTTAAAAGTTGCGAGTCCATCATTTGTCGCATCATCACAGATTGTTAAATCTGGTGGAGTTGTAATAGTACATGGAACTTGTAATAATTGAAAATGAACTTCACCTCGACACCCTGTTCCATCAGCTATATTTTCTGCACCAAAATAAATTGTTTGACCATTCGTTCCAGGAAAAGCAGACCACTGAACCATTGGAATCATATTTGTATTATCTATTGCATCTTGATGTGTTAAATAAAAACCATAATCATAATCCCCTATATTTTGTCCATTCATAATAGCAGTTATTACACTATTTAAATTATATAAAGCAGGAACAACATAATCACAGATAGTTACATTAGGAGGTATTGTTAATGTTGGCCCAGGAAAATAATCAACATCAATAGAATCTGAAACAGGGCAAGCTGACCCAAATGGATAAGCAATTACTGTATAAGTCCCAGGAACATTTGCTCCATTTTGATTAATAGTTAGTGTTGGACCTGTAGCTCCTGGAATCACAACACCATTAAACGCCCATTGATGCAAAACTGAAGGAGATAATCCACTATTTAATGTTGTTTCTTCTCCATAACAAAGAGAAAACCCCCCTGTTAAATCAACACCTAAATTTACTGGCGTAACATTAAAACTTCCTCCTTGTATAAATACAGCTGAATCATAACCATTATCACCAACATTAGCTATAGCTAACTTTATATGATAAGTTTGACCACATTGTACCGTAGCAGCTGCAGTTAACACAGTTGTAAAACCATCATATTGTATCAAAGAAGAACCTGGACCTGGAAATGGATTTTGCCCCGATGTGGTATTATTAACATAGTATGTACAGTTATTACAAGGCCCATTGTTTATTATTCCATTATTAACATTATTGATAGTTATGGCTGTTGTGGATGATGGAATTAAAGCAATGTTTCTAGCGCCACCTGAATAAGGACCTGAAATACCAGGACCACTCAAGAAGAAGCCAAAAGTATCATTGTAACCACTTGCAGAATACTCCGGATATTCTTCTGAAGCGAAAACATATTGAAAAGAAAGATTTTGCCCTTGAGGTATAAAATCAAATTCTAAAATTGCTACATTTCTAATTGTTTGTCCAGAAAGTAAAGCTAAATCTGGATCCCCTTCAAGAGGGTTTGCTGTTGGATTAGACGAAGAACCTGCTCCATTTGGCCCAATGGCAACTTGAGCTTTACCTGTAGCTAAAATAACCCCAGAATTAATACCCAAATTTGTAGAAACCCCTCCATTAAAAAGACCTGCTTGATCTCTAGAAACGGAAGCATTAGCTGTAGATCCATTAAATTTGACATTAGTAACAGTAATACCTGAACCTAACAAAACATTTTGAACTAGTTGTTGAGGGGTAACTGTAGTGTTATTTACTGTAAGCTGAGCATTTACAAACAAAGAAAACAATAAAAATAAAAGTAGCGTAATTCTTCTCATAATAGTTGCTTAGTTGTGTTAACATTTTTATAAACTCCAAATATATAAACTTTAGTTTAAGTACTATTTGTATCTTTGCAGAAAACATGTTAAAATGAGTAAAATTTCGATAAAAAACACAAATAACCCTTCAATTGTTAAATTTGAATGGAATGAAATACTTACAAAAGGGAAAAATTTTGAATTTAAAAACATAGATGAAACAAAAGATTCTCCCTTAGCAAAACAGCTATTTTATTTACCTTTTGTTAAAACCGTATATATATCTGGAAATTTTATTGCCATAGAGAAATTTTCAATTGTAGAATGGGAAGAAGTGCAAGAAGAAGTAGCAAATCAAATTGAAGAATACATTACTTCTGGTGGAATAATTATTAATGAAGCAACATTAGCTAAAAAAAATCCAATCACTATTTATGCTGAATCAACACCAAATCCAGCAGTTACTAAATTTGTAGCTAATAAGATGTTAACAAAAACTGCTGTTGAATGCAAAAATATTGACGAAACAAAAGCCGCTCCGTTAGCAAAAGATTTATTCAGTTTCCCTTTTGTAAAAGAAGTATTTATTGATGAAAATTATGTTTCTATCACCAAATATGACATTGCTAGTTGGGATGAAATTACCTTTGAACTACGTAATTTCCTGAAACAATATTTGGAACAAACAGATATAGTTGTAGATGAAAATTTAGTAGAAAAAACCGATAATTACAAAATTCAGCAAGAAGAATATTTTGAAAACCTAGATGTTACTTCACAACAAATTATTAACATTCTCGAAGAATATGTTAAACCAGCTGTTCAAAGTGATGGCGGAAACATTACTTTTAATTCTTATGATCAACAAGCAAACATTGTCAAAGTAACACTTCAAGGCGCTTGTAGTGGTTGCCCTTCATCTACTTTTACATTAAAAAATGGAATTGAAAACATGTTACGCCAAATGTTAAACAATAATACAATTGTGGTAGAAGCCATGAACGGTTAAAAATGACAACAACGGAAATAGAATTATATTTTAAGCACATTAAGGACTTAGTTTTAGATTATTCTCCTAAACTTGTTGTTGCTCTAGTTATCCTTTTTGGTGGTTTGTGGTTTACGAGTTTTATTACCAAAACAGCCAAAAAATTAATGCAAAAACAAAATGTCGAAATTACTTTAACGAATTTTTTAGGCAACATTATTTTTTGGACACTACGAGTAATGTTATTCATTACTGTGATTTCAAAGTTAGGCGTAGAAACTTCTTCATTTGTTGCTATTCTTGGAGCAGCAGGTTTGGCAGTTGGTTTGTCACTACAAGGATCTTTATCTAATTTTGCAGGTGGAATACTAATTATTTTATTCAAACCGTTTCGTGTGGGCGATTCAATTGAAGTTCAAGGGGAGCACGGAAAGGTTGAAGAAATTATGATTTTTTCAACTAAAATAATTACTGCAACTAATCAAGTAGTTTATATTCCAAATGGTTTACTTTCAAATGGGAAAATTAAAAACTACACACAATTAGGAACCAGACGTGTAGATTTAGACATAATGACGAACTATACAAGTGATATTAGTGGCTTAAAAACTAAGTTAGAAAAAATTGCATCTTCTCACCCATTACTACTAAGCAATTCAAAAGCAGAAGTATACATCAATCACTTTACAGATACAAATATTCATTTTACAGTACGAGTATGGACAGAAAACGCATATCATATGCAAGTAAAATCAGATATACTTGAACAGACTAAAGATTTAGTTCGATTATAAAAAACAAACCCTAACTTAATTAGTTAGGGTTTTTTCTATCTATTCAAAACAAAATCTTTCAAATAAAATGGTTCAAAATAAGCCAAATCAACAAAATCTTTATTTTCATATTTCTCAAAAGAAATCGCACTCATTTCATTAGCTGAAGGAAATTCAATTTCTGGATAAAAATGAAATTTTGAAGCAGTTAATATCGATTGAAATTTCATAGCTCCATCTCCCACCAAATGTATTGGTCCATTTATTTCTTGATATGAATTAGCATCTACTATTTCTGCATCAGTATTTCTAATTTTCAAATAATTGGAATCAAAACATGCTGTATAAGCTTCCATCCTTCTTGCATCTATCATGGGAATAATTACACCTTGTTCTACTCTGACTTTCTTAGCCAATAACAATAAAGTATCTACTGCTATTAAAGGAATAGATAAAGCATAACAAAACCCTTTAGCTGCTGAGACTCCAATTCGCAAACCTGTATAAGATCCAGGGCCTTGACTTACTGCTACAGCACTAAGTTCTTTGAGAGTAATTTGTGATTCTTTACAAATTTCATCTATGAAAAGATGTAATTTTTCTGCATGAGAAAAATGCTGCTCGGCAATCTCTTTGCATACCAACGTTTTTCCAGCATTGGCAATACTTACAGAACAATTTTTTGTTGCAGTTTCTATATTTAAAATAATGGCCATATTCTCCAAATTTCAGCAAAGATACAAAATTGAACTACCTTATCAACCTTACTTAATTAGGAATAAAAAAGACACGCATTAACGTGTCTTTTTATTAATATATAACAAACTAACTCTTTATTTTTTCTCCTTATCCTTTTGTGATTCTAATCGCACCTTGTCATTCGTCATTAATTCTTTAGAAACTAATGTATAAGGCCCAACTATAATTTCATCTCCTTTTTTTAGACCTTCTAAAATTTCAATATTAGTGTCATCTTGAATCCCTGTCTTAACGACTCTAATTTTGGCTCTATCTCCAACTTTAACAAATACACACTCAAATTTTTGATCTTTTTTAGGTGCTTTCCCTTCTTTCTTAGCTTCTTCTTCTTCAATTTCAGCAACAACATCTTTCTTTGTAGCAGTAGTATCCTCTTTTATTACAACTGCACTAATCGGCACGCCCAAAACGTTTACACTTCTTTTAGTTATAATATCAACAGTAGCCGTCATACCTGGTCGAAATGGAGAAAAATTAGCTGGTTTTCCTTCTAATAAATCTTGATAAGATTCCTTTGATAAACGCACTTTTACTTTAAAATTGGTCACTTGGTCCGCTGATGTACTACTTGAAGCTGAATTTGAAATACTTGTAACCACACCTTCAAATTTTCTTTTTAAATAAGCATCAACTTCTACTTTTGCAGTATCACCTATGCTTACTTTAACTATATCATTTTCGTTTACATCAACTTCTACTTCCATATTATTCAAATTTGCAATTCGCATCAACTCAGTACTAGCCATTCCTTGAGTTCCTAATACACGCTCACCTAATTCTACATCTAATTTAGAAATGGTACCATCTGCTGGAGCAAAAATAGATGTGCGTTTTAAATTATCATTCGCTTCTGTAACATTTGCTGAAGCTGACTTCATCTGGTAATAAGCTGATTGTTTTGAAGCAGTTGCCACTTCATAAGCTGAAACAATTTTATCCCATTCCGCTTTAGAAATCACTCCTTTATCAAACAATCTTTTATTTCTATCATAATTTGATTTAGCTTCTTTCACTTGCGCTTCTGCTTGGGTTAATCCTGCCTTTGTTGTAGATAATGACGCCACCGTTCTATTAACACCCGACTCATAAATATCTGGATTGATTTTAACCAATAAGTCGCCTTTTTTCACTTGTTGTCCTTCCTTAACATTCAATGCAATAACCTCTCCTGAAACTTCAGATGAAATTTTAACCTCTACTTCAGGTTGAATTTTCCCAGTAGCTGATACTGTTTCAACTATAGTCATAGATTCAACTTTAGCTGTTTCAACCACTTTACTTTCATCATTATTACCTATAATTCCGCCTTTTTTAAGACCAATCAATAACACAATTAATGCTAAAATACTTCCTCCTATAATAAATAATTTCTTTTTTGACATAACTTATTGTTTTTCAATTAATGGAACTCCAAAATAAAATTCTAAAATCTTAATTCTAAAAATATAATCATACTTTGTTCTTAAAACTTCTGATTCTGCATTAGCTAAGGCTGTTTGTGCTTGATTATAATCAAAAACATTCATTAAACCAATTTCATAACGCTCTTTAGCGTATTCGAAAGCTAATTTTCTAGAAGTCAATGAAGCTGTTGCCGCTTCAAAACTTTCTTTTGCTGATTTTGTATCAGTGTAAGCAGTAAACACATTACGTTCTAGATCTAACTCTTGTTGTTTAAAGTTTAATTTAGTTCTTTCAAAAGCTACTTTTGATCTTTCAACATTATTTCTAGTTGCAAAGCCATTAAAAATAGGCACTGTTAATTGTAAACCAAAATTTTGTCCTTTATTTCTATCAAACTGATCAAAAATAGGATCTGGACCTTTAATCCCGATAGGAACATTATTACTATCAAAAAGGATTCCATCTGAGTTAGAAGCTCTAGTTGTAAAACTATAAAATCCTACCAAAGAAGGTAAATAAGCTCCTCTAGCAATTTGTATATCCTTTTTAGCCAATTCAATATTAGCCTGTGCAATTTTCAACTCTGTTCTACTCTCCTTTGCTTTTGCTATTATAGCTTCAGATGTTTCATTTAAAATAGAAGATAGCATTGAAGGAACATCATCATTAGAAATATCAAAATTTTTAAAATCATCTAATTGTAATAATTGAGCTAAACTTAATTTTGACAATAAGACTGAATTTTCTGCAGCAATTACTTTTTGATTATTGCTAGCTAAAGTAGCTTGTACATCAAGTAAATCTCCTTTTGGAACACTCCCCGCGTTTACTAATTCTGTTGTTCTTGCTAGTTGCTTTTCTGAAAGTGCCTTTTGCTCTTTTTGAACTTTTAAATTTTCTTTATTAAATAAAATTTGCAAATAAGCATTAGCAACATTTAATGCAATATCTTCTTGTATTTTAGTCAGTTGATATTGCGAAGCAATTAAAGCTAAATTAGCTTTTCTTAATTGATTAAAATTTTGTAAGCCTTTGAAGATATCAACATTACTGCTAATTCCAACAGACGTAAACTGGGTGGTTTGATTTTGCAATAATCCTGTAGTAATGTTTTGATTCAAACCAATATTCCAAGAATGCGATCCAGAAGCACTAATATTAGGTAGAAAATTACCAATAGCATCTTTTTTATTGATTTGATTATTCTTTAAATCTAATTCAGATTGTTTTACTGAAATATTATTGGTTATGGCATGATTAACACATTCCTTTAAGGTCCATTTTTTATTTTGTCCAAAGGAAGAAAAAGCTGTAAATGCCGTAAGAAGAAGTATTCGATAAGATTTCATCTTTTCACTTATTTTACTTATTTGACCACATTTTAAAAAAAATGTTACAGTTTTCAATTAATATTTTACATTTGGTATCACATTTGCACTTTAAAACAAGATAAAGAAACCTACTCACTGAACTAATGAACTTAAAATTAAAAATTTTGCTTTTTGGATTATTAAATATGAGCTTTTTTGGATGTAGTACTTCTAAAAAAATTGAAGCTATAAAACCACTACCTTCTTCAAATGCTCCAATAGTTTACAGCAACAAATCTTCATTTATCAATATGCCTTTAGAAATTCCACTGAAGGAAATTGAGCACCAATTAAATAAAAACCTTACTGGATTAATCTACCAAGACTCTATCTTAGAAGACGATAAATCGGAAATGAAAATTTGGAAAACAGCACCTATTACTTTAAAAGAAAAAGACGGTTCTATTATTTCAGTAATTCCTTTAAAAATATGGGCTAAATTCAAATATGGCACCGATTTTATGGGATTAAATGACACAAGAGAAGTTAATTTAAATGGTATAATTACATTAAATAGTAAAGCTACGTTCTTAAATTGGAAATTGAATACAACATCAAGAATTGAAGATTTTGAATGGTTAGAGAGCCCAAGCATCTTGGTAGCAGGAAAAAATGTACCCATAACATACATCATCAACCCAACCATTAGCTTATTTAAAAGAAAAATAGCTAAAAAAATTGATGAAGCTATTGATAAAAGTTGCGATTTTAAAGAACAAGT
>CAYNNB010000084.1:0-7984 GCA_964398425.1 uncultured Flavobacterium sp. | reverse complement strand
CAAATGCGTAAAAATAAGTTATTTTTTAGAAAAAATTTAAAATTATATCATATTTATCAACTCCAATGCTTTATTCACTGATTTGACATTATCAAAGCTAATCAACAATCGCAGACCCGATTTGGTTTCCTTTTCTTTTATCTTACAAAGATTCCCATTAGTTTGAGCAAACTTTAACACCTTCATAAATCGATTAGATTGATAGAAATTACTTTGCTGATCACCTAAAAAATAACCAATCATTTTGCCTTGCTTAAAAATTAATTTTTCAATTCCTAACTGAGTAGCTTTCCACTTAATTCGTACACTATTTAATAAAGCAAGAGCTGGTTTAGGTAATGGACCAAATCGATCAATCAAGCGTTGCTCATAAGCAGCTAAATCAGCTTCTGTTTTTATTGTACTCAACTCATTATACAAATTCAATCGCTCTGAAATGTTACTAATATATTCATCTGGAAATAACAATTCAAAATCAGTATCAATTTGAATATCTTTGATATACTCTTTTGTTTCAATATTATTTTCTTCTTCGTATAAATCTTTGAATTCGTTTTCTTTTAATTCTTCAATTGCTTCATTCATGATTTTTTGATAGGTATCAAATCCAATTTCATTAATAAATCCACTTTGTTCACCGCCCAATAAATCGCCAGCACCACGAATTTCTAAATCTTTCATTGCAATATTAAATCCACTGCCTAACTCACTAAATTGCTCCAAGGCTTGTATACGCTTTCTTGCTTCATCAGTCATTGCAGAATATGGCGGAGTGATAAAATAACAAAAGGCTTTTTTATTGCTTCTTCCCACACGACCACGCATTTGATGCAAATCAGATAATCCGAAATTATTGGCATTATTAATAAAAATAGTATTAGCATTAGGAACGTCTAATCCACTCTCAATAATAGTAGTAGCAACCAAAACATCAAACTCACCTTCCATAAAAGCTAACATCAATTCTTCTAATTTTTTTCCATCCATTTGCCCATGACCAACACCTACTTTTGCATTAGGAACCAATCGCTGAATCATACCAGCAACTTCTTTTATGTTTTCAATTCGATTGTTGATGAAATAAACTTGTCCACCGCGTTCAATTTCATAAGAAACAGCATCACGAATGGATTCTTCATTAAAACGTATGACTTGTGTTTCTATAGGATACCTATTGGGTGGAGGCGTAGTGATTACGGATAAATCGCGTGCAGCCATCAATGAAAACTGCAAAGTTCTAGGAATAGGAGTTGCGGTTAATGTTAATGTATCGATATGAGTAGCAATGGTTTTTAACTTGTCTTTTACGTTTACACCAAATTTTTGCTCCTCATCTATAATTAACAATCCTAAATCACGAAATTTTACATTTTTATTTACCAACTGATGGGTACCAATGATAATATCAACCTTTCCTTCTTCAAGACCTTTTAAAGTCTCTGCTTTTTGTTTGGCAGTTCTAAATCGGTTCAAATAACTTACTGTTACAGGTAAATCTTTTAAACGCTCTGAAAAAGTTCGAAAATGCTGATAAGCCAAAATAGTGGTTGGTACTAAAACAGCTACTTGCTTTCCATTATCCACTGCTTTAAATGCTGCTCGAATGGCTACTTCCGTTTTACCAAATCCTACATCCCCACAAACTAAACGATCCATAGGTCGGTCGCTCTCCATATCCATTTTTACGTCGTGAGTTGCTTTTACTTGATCTGGAGTATCTTCATAAATAAATGAACTTTCTAATTCTTTTTGCATATAAGTATCTGGACCAAAAGCATAACCTTTATCTAACCGACGTTTAGCATATAATTGAATTAAATTGAAAGCAATATGTTTTACACGAGCTTTGGTTTTCTGCTTCAATGTTTTCCAAGCACTGCTTCCTAATTTATAAATCTTAGGTGGTGACCCATCTTTACCGTTATATTTTGAAATTTTATGCAAGGAATGAATACTAACATAAACAATATCATTGTCTGCATAAACTAACTTAATTGCTTCCTGTGTTTTCCCTTCTACTTGTATTTTTTGTAATCCTCCAAACTTTCCTATACCATGATCGATATGAGTCACATAATCCCCAACGGTTAATGAGGTTAATTCTTTAAGCGTAATGGTCTGCTTTTTAGAATATCCATTTTTAATAGAAAATTTGTGATAACGCTCAAATATTTGATGATCTGTATAACAAGCAATTTGCAATTCTTCATCTACAAATCCTTGATACAAAGGAAAAACTACTGATTGATATTTACTATTTGTATGGTTATGATTTTCTTGATCAATGTCTGCAAAAATTTCTTTAAATCTTTTAGCCTGATTTTCATTCGCACAAAATAAATAATTTGAAATCCCATTAAAATCATTATCATGCAAATTGTTTAATAACAAATCAAATTGCTTATTAAATGAAGGTTGTGGACTTGTGTGAAATACAAACGCTTGTTCTGATTTAAAAATGGTTTTTTTATCTAACTCAATAATTGCAAAATCAAGGGCTCTTTTCAAAAACGAAGCTTCATTAATAAACAATTCCTCTGGCTTGGCATGTCTTACATCAGTAGATAATTTAGAAAATGTATCAGTAGCTTTGTCATATAATCGATTCAATTGTTGACCAAGTAACTCCGTATTTTGTAAAATTAACACGGTTTTTTCATTAATGTAATCTAAAAAAATTTCTCTTTTCTCTTCTAAAGTTTTATTTTCTACATTTGGAATAATCGTAATTTTACTAATTTTATCTTTGGACAATTGTGTTTCAACATCAAATGTTCGAATACTATCAACCTCATCTCCAAAAAATTCTACACGATAAGGAATATCATTTGAAAATGAAAAAACATCCACAATTCCACCACGAACAGAAAACTCACCTGGTTCTGCAACAAAATCTACTCTTTTAAAATGATATTCAAAAAGTGTTTCATTAATAAAATCAATCGAAATTTTATCATTTAGAGCAACTTTCAATGTATTCTTTTCCAACTCTTTTCGAGTAACTACTTTTTCAAAAATTGCTTCTGTATAAGAAACTATAATCGCTGGCTTTTTCCTTGAATTAATACGATTCAACACTTCGGCACGAAGTAAAATATTAGCATTATCCACCTCATCAATTTGATAAGGTCTTCGGTAAGAGCCTGGATAAAAAAGAACATCTTGGTTATTAATCAATTGTTCTAAATCATTCAAATAATAAGCAGCTTCTTCTTTATCATTAAATAATAATAAAAGTGGTAATTCCGTTTTTTTAAACAGAGCATGAATGACAAAAGACAAAGACGAACCTACTAAACCTGTAATATTGGTCTTCTTTCTAGCACCCAGCAACGCTGCAATCTGAGAGATCTTGGGTAATTGTTCATATTTTGAAATGATATCGACGGTACTCAAAGCAATTTATTTTGTTGCAAAAATATAAAAACCACTGTTTAAAGCAGTGGTTTGTAAAGGATTTTAAATTTCATTCTTATCTGAATGATTTATTTTTTTAGAGTTTTATCTTGTATTTGCTTTCTCTCCAACTCATCAAAATCCATGTTCTTAGCATGTCTTGTTGTATCTAAAGCATTTATCAATTGTTTTTCCCCATCCTCAACAGGAATCTTATTCTTGATAATTAATTCTTCGCATTGACTGTAAAAAGCCATGATTTCTTGATTCAATTCCTTAATTAGACGTTCTACTTTATCTTGAGGTACAATATCTAAAGAAAAATAAGTATCCAAAGCTTGTAATTTAGTTTGCATCGCTATAATTCTACTTCTTACTTGAGGTTCATTAAACTTTGCTGGCACAAACAAATGTAAACTATCCGACTTTTTTTGTAATGCTTCAACTTTCAATTTAAATGCACTAATTGAAGCTTTAGGCTTCTGTTTTAAATCTTGCTCAAAGGATTGCCATTCTTTCCATTTTGAAATTTCCATCTGAACTTCTGGTGATTGAGGCGGAATATTGATAACCCAAGCTTTACTTATTTTTTCAAAAGCCATAGCATTTTTCTTTTCCATTTCAACAATCAATTGGTCTTGCTTTTCTTCTTTACATGAAAACATACCAAAAAAGATTAGAAACAACAACAATAATTTGTAAACTCTCATTTTCTATTTAATAAAAAGCAAATTTACAAATGTTTAGGTATTTTTTCTTAAAATACACTTAAATAAATAATTGCTAAAAAAGAAGAACTTAAAATGATAATTCTAAAATTTAAGCTAAATAACAAACCTAATAATTAGCAATATCTTATATTTGTGAGGTAAAAACACAAACTATGCAAACCAAAATATTAATCATTGGTGCCTGTGGTCAAATTGGTACCGAATTAACAGCAAAGCTCAGAAGCACTTATGGTGTAGAAAATGTTGTAGCTTCAGATATCAGAAAATTAGAAAATGACGTGGTTAAAAATGGTATTTTTGAAGTTGTCAATGCTTTAGACTACAATCAAATTGAACATCTAATAGAGAAATATCAAATTACAGACGTTTATTTAATGGCTGCTTTACTTTCGGCTACTGCTGAAAAAAATCCTGCATTTGCTTGGGATTTAAATATGAATTCTTTGTTCCATGTCTTAAATTTAGCCAAAGCTGGTAAAATTCAAAAAATATTTTGGCCTTCTAGTATTGCCGTATTTGGTCCTACAACACCAAGAAACAATACGCCTCAATATACAATAATGGAACCTACAACTGTTTATGGAATTTCAAAACAAGCAGGTGAAAGATGGTGTGAATATTACCATAATCAATATGGGGTTGATGTTAGAAGCATCCGTTACCCAGGACTAATTAGTTGGACTACAGAAGCAGGAGGAGGAACTACTGACTATGCTGTGGATATTTACCACAAAACAATTACTGACGGTACATTTGAATGCTTTTTAAATGAAAATTCTGCCTTACCAATGATGTATATGGACGATGCTATTAAGGCTACAATTCAAATTATGCAAGCACCTTCAGAACAAATCAAAATTAGGTCTTCTTATAATTTAGCAGCGATGAGTTTTACACCAAAAGAATTAGCAGAAGAAATTAAAAAACATTATCCTGATTTCACAATTACTTATAATCCTGATTTCAGACAAAAAATTGCTGATAGCTGGCCAGCTAGTATTAATGATACAGCGGCAAGACAAGATTGGAATTGGAAGAATGATTTTGATTTAGAAAGCATGACCACAGAAATGTTTTCTAACTTGATAAAACATAAATACAACTAAAAAAGGTAGCCGATGGGCTACCTTTTTTAGTTTTTCACTAATTCCTCTAGTAAAATATCTTCTAATTTTGCTTTGACTTTTACTACCTCATCAACATTTTCATTAGGTACAGTCATTGATAAAACATAATGCTTAATTTTCCAACCATCTTTTGTTTTCTGTATTACACCACTCCCTCTACAAATTTTCATTTGCGTAGTTAATAATTCATCAAACCAAACTATTTTTTGATCTTTAGAGAAATAAATGTTTCGCTGTATTACTTTAAAATTCCATGCTTTTCCTCTATCAAAATAAGGTTTTGCAAAAACTTTAAATTGTTCTTTGCTCCAATTTTCTTTTGCATCCGTTCCAATAAAAATTCCATCATCCGCAATGGCATTAAAATAACCATCAAAATGAGCCTCTGCCGCTGATTGATGCCAATTATTTAAAAAAATATGCAATTCATCTTTCCCAATGAAACTATAGCTAATTGATTTAGATTTACACCCAAACAATAATAAAATACTCGATAAAAAAACAATACTTCTCATTCTAATAATTTTTTTGAAACAGATGAACTTGCAATTTTGGCTGCCAAAAAACCTAAAATAATTATAGTCATTAGGACAATAACCACATTCTCCACTTTAAATTGAACTGGATAGGGTAAAGTAGAAGTAATCATGATTAATTCGTATTGTTGTTGAATATAAACCACCATGATTCCCAACAACAAACCTATCATACCACCAAAAACAGAAATTATATTACCTTGAAAAAGAAAAATTCGCTTCAAATGTTTCAATTCTGTTCCTAAATAATACAAAGTCTTTAAATTCGCTTTCTTCTCAATAATCATCATAATTAATGCCCCAATTAAATTAAATAAGGCAACAATAATAACTAATGTAAAAATTAAATAAACAGCAATATTCTCGGTATTTAGCATCTTGTAAAGTGCATCATTTAATTGAGCTCTATTTTTAATTACTACTTTTTGACCCAAAATAGTTTGTAGATGAGCTATAACTTCTTCTTCTGTAAAATTAGGAGCCCGTTTTAATTCGAGATAAGAAACTTGATTTGTTTTGTAATTCAACAATTCTTTGGCTAACAAAAAATCGCAAAAAACATATTTATCATCCACATCTTCACTTACCTGAAAAATACCCGTTGTAATTAACTTTGCCGAATTAAAAGCCTCTTCTGGATTTTCAATTAATCCTTTTCCTGGTTTAGGTATAAAAACTTCTAATACATTATTATAATCAAACAAACCTAATGATAGTCTGCGGCTTATTCCACTACCTACAACAACTTGATTAGACTCAGGTTCTAACCATGTGCCAGTATATAAAAATTTATTTATTTGATTACTTTTACTGTAATTCAAATCTACTCCTTTCAATTGTGCTACTTGCTCTTTACCGTCATAAAAGAACAATGCCCGCTCTTCAATTACACCACTAAAAACTGCAATACCTTTATACTTTTTTAATTCCGTAAGTTGTTCAGGTGTAAGAAACATGCTTTTCCCAGAAAGAGGGAGCACTTTTAAATCTGGATCTGTTGCATTTGAAAAACTTAAACTAAAAGTTCGTAATCCACTAAAAACAGATAACACCACAAATAATGCCATGGCTCCAACAATGATACCAAGAGAGGCTATCATTGTAATTACATTAATAGCCGTACTTTTACTAAAAGTAAGTGCATAACGCTTTGCGATGTAAAAAGGAAAATTCAAATTAGGATTTTTTTCTTTTGTCTAATAAATCAGGATTTTCAATTGGATTATCTTTTCCTGCTAAAGCATGATCAATCTTTTCTATATAATCCAAACTATCATCTAAATAAAAAATAAGCTCAGGAACTCTTCTTAATTGTTGACGCACACGCTGTGCTAGTTCATGTTTAATTAAAGGCGCATTTGTCTTAATAGCTGTTAATAATTCAGGGCCTTTATCCGAAGGAAAAATACTTAAGTATACTTTTGCAATAGATAAGTCTGAAGTAACATTTACTTTTGAAACCGAAATAATCAAATTAGTGATTGAATTTTTTCTAACTTCACCTTGTAAAATATCTACAATATCTTTTTGTATTAAGGTTCCTATTTTTTTCTGTCTATTTGTTTCCATGATGCAAAAATACAATTTTTAAAAAGAAGTTAGAAAAGTTTCTAAATCAATAGTACTTTTGTATCTTTAAAATAGAGAAATATGAAAAAAATTGAACATATCGGAATTGCGGTTAAAAGCATTGCTACTTCTAATGAAATTTTCGAAAAATTATTTGGCACACCTGCATACAAAACAGAAGAAGTAGAAAGCGAAGGAGTAAAAACTTCTTTCTTCATGTGTGGCCCAAATAAAATTGAACTTCTAGAAGCCACTAATGAAAACAGCCCGATAGCTAAATTCCTTGAGAAAAAAGGTGAAGGCATTCATCATATTGCATTTGACGTCGATGACATTGAGGCTGAAATAGAACGCCTAAAAAACGAAGGCTTCATCGTTCTTAATGAAACACCTAAAAAAGGAGCCGATAATAAGTTAGTTGCTTTTTTACATCCTAAAAGCACAAATGGAGTATTAATTGAGTTGTGCCAAGAAATAGCTAACTAACAGGAAGTTACCAAAAAAATATTGAATTACCTTAAAAAAAATTTGCAGTAAATAGAAAATAGCAGTAATATTGCACCTCAATTAACTGGTCCTATAGCTCAGTTGGTTAGAGCACCTGACTCATAATCAGGTGGTCCCT
>CAYNNB010000083.1:0-8008 GCA_964398425.1 uncultured Flavobacterium sp. | reverse complement strand
TCCATATCCATATCCATATCCATATCCATATCCATAATTATACCTATATGCATAACCATATCCGTATCCATAACCTTGTTTTTGACCAACACTATTTAATATGATCCCTACATTATTTATTTTTCTTAAATCGGTCAATTCTTTAACAAAATCTAATAATATTTTTTCAGTTTCATTTGATCTAACAACATACAAAACTAAATCAGACAAATTAGAAATTAATATTGTATCAGTTACTAATAATGTTGGAGCTGTATCAACTACTATATAGTCATATTCAGTTTTTAATTCACTCAATAACAAATCAAATCTACCGTTAGACAATAATTCAGCAGGATTAGGAGGAATTATTCCAGAAAAAATAAAATCAAAATTTAAATTAAACTGATTACCTTTTTCAATAATATCATCTAATGAAATTGTATCATCTACTAAATAATTAGCTACGCCCTTTTTATTTTTCCTTTGCACATTAAGCACTTTATGCAGTTGGGGATTTCTAAGATCCGCACCTATTATAACCACTTTTTTACCAAGTGAAGACAATGTTACTGCTAAATTTATCGAAACAAATGTTTTACCTTCACCTTTTACTGTTGAAGTTACAAATATTACGTTTGACTTATCTTTATTAGGAATTAAAAAAGATAAATTTGTTCTTAAAATTCTAAATGCTTCTGATAAAACAGACCTGTCTTCAAATTTAATTAATTTATTAGTATCGTTAATGTATGGTATTTCAGCAATTACAGAAGCTTTATCAATTAAAGATTCAATATCTTTCTTGGTTTGAACCTTGGAATCCAGTAAATAATAAAAATAAATACTTAAAAAAGGTATTAACAAGCCTATTAAAAACGATACTAAAATGAAAAGTGATTTTTTTGGACTAATTTCTTTATCAGTTGATATTGCATTATCAACAATCTTTATTGTAGGACTTGTAATGGCTAAATTTACAGCTGCCTCTTCTCTTTTTTGTAATAAAAAGAGATACAAATTTTCTTTTATTTGTTGCTGACGATCTATCGAACGAATCGCTTTCTCCTGAAAAGGTAGAGCGGCATACTGATTGGCTTGAGAAGATTTTACACCTTCAATGGATTTTATTTCAGATGCTAATAATTTTTCATAAGAAACTAGAGATGCATTTATATTCTCTTTTAACTTTTTTTGGGAATCAATTAAATTTATTATTTGAGGATCTTTATAACCAGCTTCCTTTTGCGTTTTTTGTGTTAACAAAACAACTTGATTATATTCATTAATAAGTGAATTTATATCCAACTGGATGATACCTATATTAGCAGGTAATAACTCATTTTGTTTAACTTTTCTTAAGGCATCAAACATGATGTGAGTTAACTCCAGTTGAAGCTGGGTTTCAACTAAAGAAGAATTTGTTTTAGTTTTAGTGTCTAGAAGTGAAAACGCATCAGATTCTAAAAAAGATAATCGCTCTTTCTTTTTATATATTGCTTTATTATTTTCAATTGAATCTAACTCTGAAAACAGAAAATTAAACCTATCTGCAACAAAATCTAATGTCTTTTTATATACCTTTTGTCTATCTTCAACACCATCTTGATTAAAGATTTGATTTAAAGTATTTAAAATATCATCATTCTTTTCTTTGTTTTTTCCATTAATTGAGAGTTGAAGTAATTCACTTTCTTCACCAACTCTAGCTACTTTTAAATTATTTTTTAATTGATCAACAGATTGTTTTTCTTTAACTTTTATTATTCTTATAAACTTATCTTTATTTCCAAATGAATCATTAAGTGTTAAACTAAAAGATTTTCCACCAACATTATATACTTTATTGTAACTTTTAATTTTTGAATCCCCATTTAATAAATAACCGTTTTTTTTAACAATTAACTCCCAATTAACAAAATAATTAGCAACACTATCCTTTTCTCCAACCCAATTTATTTGCACAGGTTTATCTAGCCAGACCTCAGATTCTTTAACTAAACCAGAAACATAATAAGAGGTACTAAGTTTTAAATTCTCACTTACTTTCTCTAATATCCGGTAAGAAGAAATTATTTCAATTTCATTTTCAAGATTAATTTTACTTCTAAACAAAGTAGAAATATTAGTAGGCATTTTTAAATCAGAACTAGAATTATCTAAAATTTTAATTACAGATCTAGATTCATAAATTTTATCAGCATATCTCAAATAAAAAAATACTACTGTTAATGAAATTATAATACTGATTAAAAACCAATACCAATAGTTTGTATATTTTAATAATACCTGTTTGAAATCAATAGCAGATTGATTATTACTTTTTATTTCCAAATTATTCATAAAAAATTAAAACGATTTAATAATAATAATACTTGACAATAATACCGAAATAATGGAAATTAAGTTACCAGCATTACCAATCACTCCTGCAGATTTAACTTTTGCAGAATTTGGATTTACAACAATAACGTCATTAGGTTTAATAAAATAATAAGGTGAATTAAACCAATCATTCTTTGTCAAATCTATAGTTTTACATGTTTGTTTTCCACCTTCAATTCTGAAAATTCTAACGGTCTTTCTTTCGCCATTAATATTTAAATCACCCGCTAATCCTAATGCCTGTAAGAAAGTTAAATTATTTTCATAAAAAGTATAAGTCCCTGGATTTCTAACATCGCCTAAAACAGTAACCTTAGCATTCAATATCCTACAAACTACGGTAGGTTTTATTAAATAACCTTCATTAACCATTTTTTTTTGAATAGCCAATTCAAGCTCTGATATCGTAAGACCTTCTGTCTTAATTTCGCCTATAACAGGTAAATTTATTGTCCCCAAATTAGAAACTAAATATCCATGTAATAACATTGGATTAGTTTGCATATTAGATTGAATTACAGGGGAAACATTATAAGGTATTGCTAAATCAGGATTTTGAGTATGAACTTTAACACTCAATATGTCATTAGGCTGTATCTTAACTTCTGACCAACTAAAATCAACATTATCAGGGATAGTATTGTTGTTAAAATAATGAATTTCTTTTTTTGTGGAACAAGAAACCAATAAAATTATAACTAATATTAATGATACTAAACTATTTTTTTTCATTTAATCTAAATCTATTAAACACATTTATTACAAATAAAAAACTATTAATCTAAAATAAAAAAAGGTTATATTTTAACTTTTTCTAAAGTAAAAAACATAATCAAATAATATTTTTGAAGAAATAAAAAACACATGAATTTTAAATCATTAAGTCGTAGAAATTTTAAACATATTTTCTATTACTTTTTTAATTCTAATACGTTCTTTATCAGTTAAATTAGACCCTGACGGCAAACACAATCCCCTGTCAAATAAATCTGCAGCTACATTACCTCCATAATAAGGACATTTTTCAAAAATAGGCTGCAAATGCATTGGCTTCCAAAGTGGTCTAGATTCAATATTTTCAGATTCAAAAGCTAAACGTAACTTCTCTCTATTTATATTATTTTTATTCTCTTGATCAATTAATATAACAGTCAACCAATGATTAGAAAATGAATCAGAACTTGCTTGTAAAACTTTTACTTCCGTAATTTTATCAAACAATTCCCTATAAAAGGTATTCATACTTCTTCTAGCCTTAATGTGCAAATCTAAAACCTCCATTTGACCTCTTCCAATACCAGCACAAACATTACTCATCCTATAATTATAACCAATCTCACTATGCTGATAATGTGGTGCATTATCTCTTGCTTGTGTGGCCAAGAAAACAACTTTTTCTTTCAACTTAATATCTTTTGTTATTAAAGCACCACCTCCTGAAGTTGTAATTATCTTATTACCATTAAATGATAATATACCCACATCACCTATTGTACCACATTTTTTCCCTTTGTAAATACTACCTAAAGCTTCTGCACTATCTTCAACAATTGGAATTTGATATTTATCAGCAATTTGCCTTATTCTATCTCCTTGAAAAGGAATTCCATATAAATGTACAGCAATTATTACCTTTGGCTTTTTTCCTAATTTGATTCTATCTTTAATAGCTTCTTCTAAAGCAACAGGACAAATATTCCAAGTTTCATATTCACTATCAACAAAAACAGGAGTTGCTCCCAAATATACTATTGGATTTGCAGAAGCAGAAAAAGTCATACTTTGACAAATTACTTCATCACCTTGTTTGACACCTAAAACAATCAATGCCAAATGTAGTGCTGCAGTTCCAGAACTTAATGCAGCGACTAAATACTCATTTCCTAAATACTTTTCTAAATCTTCTTCAAAACCAACAACATTTGGACCTAGTGGAGCAATCCAGTTGGTTTCAAAAGCATCTTTTATATAATCTTGTTCAGTGCCACCCATATGGGGCGATGACAACCATATTTTAGAACTCATTTTTTTTTGTACAAATATAATATTTATTTAAAGACTATCAATTATATTAATTAAAAAATAACTCATTGGATGATATTATTTAAGGTAAATAAACTACAAAACCCGTTGGGTAAAAAAAAGAGGCTGTCAATAGACAGCCTCCTCTTTTTATAATTCCGTAGCTTAAGCGTTATTACGCTTTTGCTAATCGTCATTATTCATCCTTAACCATTTTAATGGTTTTCACTTGACCTTCTTGTGTCACTATAATATTGTAAACACCTATTGGCCAATTTGTACCCAATTGTAAGCTCTCTAAACTAGCTGGATCTACTTCTTTTTCTTCAATTAGTCTTCCTGCCATATCAAATACGCTTATTCCTACTCTTGACTCACTTGGTGTCTCTAATGATAACACAAAGTATGCATTGTATGGATTTGGATACCCTTTAACTGAGAAGATTGGAGTAGTTACGGAAACTTCTTTCTCCTGGTCTACTCTTACTGTTGGCGCAGTACCTGGTGTAGTTACATTACATGCACTACCATATCCTTGCCATTCACCATTGTACTTAACAGCTACTCGAACAGAATATGTAGTACCTGATGTAGCACCTCCTACTAAATCTATCAATCTAAAGTAACGATTTACCGTTTCTAATGTTTTTACATTAGATCCATTTGTTACCTCAAATCTATAATCTGTAGCACCTGTTAACGCGTCTGCGTACAATGTCACTGACGACGACGTAAGGGTAATACCACATTGCGATGCTTGTAACTTAGTTGTTGGCACTGGAGGTGTTGTAATTGTACAAGCCTCTCCATAAGCACCATAAACTCCTGTTAACATTGCTGCTACTCTAATTGTATATGTAGTACCTAAGTAATTCACTCCTGGTAACTGTGTTAAATTAAAGTAGTAAACAGATCCTGAACTTGTAACGTAATAACGTGTAATTCCACCACCTACAATTTCGAATTTATATTTCTCAGCTCCTGTTACTGCATCGCAATAAATATTCTGAGTCAAAGCTGTTAATGTAGTACCACATTGGTTTGCTCTAACTTTCGTTAAAGGAACTGCTGGTGTAGTTATATTACATCCTATACCATATGCTCCCCAAGTATCATTGATTTTAACAGCTACTTTAACATTATAAGTTGTACCTCTTGTAATGGTAGTAGTTGTTACTTGAGATAAGTTAAAGAAACGAGAAGCACTTTCTATAGCAGCTATCTCTGTACCTAAATAACTCACTTGGAATCGATAAGCAGTAGCACCACTAACCACATTAGCACCTATAGAACTATTAATAGCACCTAAAGTAGTACCACATTGTGAATCTTGAACTTTGGTTACGTTTGGTGATACAGTACAAGCTGTACCATATGCTCCCCAAACTCCTGTTACTTGTGCCGCTACTCGGATAGAATAAACTGTTCCTAAAGTAATCGGATCTCCACTTAACTGTGTTAAGTTGAAATAGTAAGTAGGTGCATCAAATGTTCTCACTGTAGTTCCGTTAGTTACCTCGAATCGATAAGCCGTAGCTCCTGAAACAGCATCAGCATAAATATTTGTATTAGTCGCTACTAGTGAAGCTCCACACTGATCTGCTTTTACTTTAGTTAAAGCAATTGCTGGTGTACTTACTAAACACGCTGAACCATATGGCTGCCATGCATTGTTGAATTTAATTGCTACTCGAATCGAATAAGTCGTCCCTAAAGAACCGCCTCCTGTCAATAACCCTAAATTGAAGTAACGATTTACTGTCTCATATGTTCTCACATTTGTTCCATTTGTTACCTCAAATCTATACTGCTGAGCACCTGTAAAGGCGTTTGCATAGATTGTAGTTGTCAATGCTGATAGTACTGCACCACATTGAGACGTTTGTACTTTAGTAGTACGTACTGGCGTCACAATACATGATGAACCATAAGGATACCATGTTCCATTATACAACACACTTACTCTTACTGAATAAGCCGTATCATAAACTGGTGCTGGTGTTGGTAATTGAGTTAAATTAAACGAATTCGTAGCAGAAGTGTATGTTCTTACTGTAGTACCATTAGTTACTTCAAATTTATATGAAGTAGCTCCATTGATAGCATACGCGTAAATCAATGTATTTAAGGCTTCTAAAGTCGTTCCACATTGTGAATCTTGAACTCGTGTAATTGGTTCTGGTGTAGTCACTGTACATGAAGTACCATAACCTCCCATTACGCCTGCATTATCTGCAGCCACTCGAATACTATAAGTAGTTGCATATGCAGCTCCTCCAGTTAATTGAGTTAAATTAAACGAATTTGTAGCAGAATCATATGTTCTTACCGTTGTTCCATTAGTTACCTCAAATCTATAACCTGTAGCTCCTGAAATAGCATCTGCTGTAATTGTAGTTGCTAAACTTATATCCGTTAATGTAATTCCACATTGAGACGCTTGAACTTGCGTTCCTACTGTACTTACTGTACATGAAGAACCATAAGGTTGCCAAACACCACTGTACTGAATTGCCACACGAATAGAGTAAGCTGTCCCATAAGCTGCTCCTCCTGTTAACTGTGTCAACGAGAAAGCACGAGTTGCTGAATCAAACGTTCTTACTGTAGTTCCATTAGTTACTTCGAATCGATAAGCCGTAGCTCCTGTCATCGCGTCTGCATAAATTAATGTAGACAAGTTACTTAAAGTAATTCCACATTGTGAGGCTTGAACTTTTGTACTTGGTGTACTAACTATACATGATGGACCATAAGGATGAGTTACTCCTCCTATTGTAATCGCTACACGTATACTATAAGCCGTAGACATCATAGCTCCTCCTGTTAATTGCGTCAAGTTAAAATATCTTGCCGCTGAAGCTGGAGTGAAAGTTCTTACTGTTGAACCATTAGTTACCTCAAACGTATAAGCTGTAGCACCTGTAAAGGCATCTGCATAAATATTTGTACTTATAGCTCCTATAGTAACTCCACACTGTGACGCTTGAACTTGCGTAATTGGTGTTGGTGTAGTAACATTACATGCTACACCGTATCCACTCCATACATTATTTAATTTAACTGCAACTTTAACCGAGTAAGTTGTAGCATAAGCCGCTCCTCCTGTTAATTGTGTCAAATTAAATGAACTCGCTGTAGTTGGGGTATAGGTTCTTACCGTAGTTCCATTAGTCACTTCAAAACGGTATTGTTGTGCTCCTGTTACAACATCAGCTGAAATAACTGTATTCAATGCTGCTAATGTAATTCCACATTGTGAGGCTTGAACTTGTGTACCACAGCCCTCATCAATACTTCCATTACAATTGTCATCAATACCATTACCACAAATCTCTGTAGCTCCTGGATTTACTGATGCATTGTTATTGTTACAGTCACCTGTTCTAACCGAATAACCTGAAGGGGTAGTCGATCCGTAACAAACAGAAACTAAATCTCCTGCTCCATAAGTATCTCCATCTGTATCTACATAGAAACTTCCTGTACGCCATACCGAAGCATTAGCATCATTACAGTCCGAACCATTTGTAGTAGTTGCATAACCTACTGGAGTAGTTGCTCCGTAGCAAACTGTTGCTGAACCATTGTCGTATCCGTCTGCATCCGCATCCACATAGAA
>CAYNNB010000082.1:0-8275 GCA_964398425.1 uncultured Flavobacterium sp. | reverse complement strand
CATAGCCTAAGGATTCATTCACATCTGGAATGTACACTTGGTTTACTTGTTCCATAGAACGAATTGGGTTCGGAATAATTGGTCCGATGTTGTCTTTTAATTCCACATCAATTCCCATAGCTCTAGGGACTACTAAAATATCAGAGAATAAAATAGCAGCATCTGGTTTTATAATTCGAATCGGTTGTACTGTAATTTCAGCAGCTAATTCAGGTGTTTCACATCGTGTAAAAAAATCATATTTATCGCGTAATGCTCTAAATTCTGGTAAATATCTTCCGGCTTGACGCATCATCCAAACGGGTGGACGTTCAACACTTTCTCCTTTTAAGGCTCTAAGAAATAAGTCGTTTTTTATCATTTTTTTTATTTTATTGACCCTCGTAGGGTTAAACCCAGAAAGGGTTCAATTAACTTTATAATAATTTATACATTGAATAATTACATTTTCAACGCTGGGTTGATTGGCAACTATTATGTTTTTAGAATATTTTTCAACGGCTTTTGCTGTTGTGGTTCCGATACAAAAACACATTTCATCTGTAATAGTATTTTCTTTCGTAAAACTTGATACACCAGATGGACTAAAAAATAATAAACCATTCATCTTAGTCCTTATTTTAATTGGTGTTTCTATGGTTTCGTATACTTCAATGATTTTGTGTTTTATGTTTTTTTTACTTAAAAATTCAGGAATAGTATTTAATCTCGAATTTCCACAAAAAAAGGTAACACTTTTATCCATAAATTCTTTTTCGATAACTTGAATTAATTGGATAGCATCAGAAACAGAATGTAAGACTTGAAATCCATTATTCTCTAAAGTCTGTTTTGTTTTTTCACCCACACAAATTACGGGTTTATCAATTAAATCATTTTTATATTGAAGAACGTTTTGAACTGCGTTTTGACTGGTAAAAATCAAAATATCATTTAGCGATTCAATTTCGAAAGTGATAGGTTTTATGTTGATAAAATCTTCAGCAATCACTAAAAACCCTGCATTTAATAAATATTGCTTTTGATTAGATGCTAATTTCTTAGTTGATAAGATGCCTATTTTTTCTTCCACAATTACTTTTTTAATTGTAATTTAATGGTTTCCATTACTTCCTTTCCGCCGTTATCTAATATTTCTTTCGCGGCATGAAAACCTAATTTTTTCCATTCAGAAATATCGTATTTCCTATCAATGGCTAATTTTTGTTTACCGTCAATTGAAAATAAGGCACCTTGAAAATGAATTTCATCTGTGTTCTCATTATAGGAAGCAAGTGCTCCAATAGGCGCTGTACAGCCTCCTTCTAATGTACGCAGAAATTGTCTTTCAATATAGGTGCAAATTTCAGTTTCAAGATGGTTGAGTTCTGACAGTGCCTCTAACGAAAAAGTATCTTCTGCCATAGCAACTACCATCATAGCACCTTGTGCAGGAGCAGGAATCATCCAATCTAAATTGACAAATGTATCAGGCTTCAAATTAATACGCTCTAATCCAGCTGCGGCAAAAATAGCTCCACCCCAATTGTTTTCATGTAACTTTTGCATTCGAGTATTAACATTTCCTCTTAAATCAACCGTTTGATGTTGTGGATATTTATGTAACCATTGTGCTTGTCGACGCAGACTTCCAGTAGCAATTATTCCTTCACTAGTTAAAAAATCTAAATTTCCTTTGTGCACTAATAAATCAACCGTATTAGCACGCTCTAAAACAGCAGCCTGAACGATGCCTTGAGGCAAGGCAGTAGGAACATCTTTCATGGAATGAACAGCAATATCTACTTGCCCAGAAATCATGGCAATATCTAAAGTTTTAGTAAAAATACCCGTGATTCCTAACTCATAAAGTGGTTTATCAAGAAGGATATCGCCTTGTGATTTAACAGCAATAATTTCTGTTTTATAACCTAAATCGTTTAGTTTTTTTTCTACGTTATGAGCTTGCCAAAGTGCTAACTCACTGTCACGAGTACCTATTCTTATAATTTTACTTTTCATTGTTTATGCCACTAAATTAATGGCTGTGTTTCTTTATTTTCTAATTGAAATACCTTTTGAATCCATTCTACACTTTCATCTACAGAAGTATTTTCGTCTTTTAAATGATTTGCAAAATGATTGGTGATTTTCTGAATCAAACGAGCCGTGATAATTTCGGCTTGTTCTTCATCAAAGTTGTCCATTTTTTTCTTTTGGTAATTCAATTCAATATCTTTAATCGAGTTTAATTTTGCTTTTAACGCATGTATTGTTGGTGCATATTTACGACCTTTTGTCCAAGTCATAAACTCATCTACAATTTCTGTTATAATAGCTTCTGCAGCTGGAATGTGTTTTTTTCTGTTTTCAAGAGTTTCATCTGTTATTTGTGAAAGGTGATCCATATGAACAAGAGTAACTCCTTCAATCTCTTTCACATTTTCATTAACATTCATTGGGATAGACAAATCCAAAATTAAAAGTGGCTTTTTTAAATCTAAAATTGTTTTATCAACTGTTGGGTTTTGTGCTCCCGTTGCTACTACTAAAACATCAGCTTTTTGAATTTCAACTTGTAAATCGGCATAGTCCTTAACTAGTAAATCCAGTTTTTTAGCTAATTTTTCTGCTTTATCCTTAGTTCTATTAATTAAAGTAATTTGGTCATGTTTAGTATGTTTTACTAGATTTTCACAAGTATTTCTACCAATTTTTCCTGTACCAAAAAGCAAAATATTTTTAGAGGCAATTTCTTCTACATTTTTAAATATATATTGAACAGAAGCAAATGAAACAGAAGTGGCTCCTGAAGAAATTTCAGTTTCGTTTTTTACTCGTTTACTAGCTTGGATAACTGCATTTACCAATCTTTCTAAATACGCATTAGCTAATAGGTTTTTTTTACTTTCGGTAAATCCTAATTTTATTTGGGAAATAATTTCAAAGTCTCCTAAAATTTGACTATCCAAACCTGTACCCACTCTAAACAAATGATTTACAGCTTCTTTACTTTTATAAACATATGCTACTTTTTGAAAGTCTTCAACCGTACCTTGACTGTTTTCACATAATAATTTTATTAATTGAAAAGGATGTTGTGCAAAACCATATATCTCAGTTCTATTACAAGTTGAGATTAAAAACAAGCTTTCAATGCCTTCTATTTTTGCTTGCGTTAGCAAATTAGTCTTAGCTTTTTCATCTAAACTAAATTTTCCTCTCATCTCGGCATCTGCCTTTTTATAGCTTAATCCAACTGCGTAAAAAGAAGGATGTTTTATTGGGGTATTATTGTCCATTTTTGCTTTTACCTAAAACGTGAAACAAAATTATTATCTCTTTTAAAATAAAAATAACGCTCAAAGTACTTTTTATATCGCTTAATGTTTTTTTGTTTATTTACTCTTTCTAAATCGTTAAATATTATATATTTGTGTAAAATTATGCTGCTTTACAGTAACTAGTTTAGAATAATTATAAATAAATATTATTCGACTATTTGAAAAGCATCTATGAAAAAATAACGCTATGGGTTCAGTAGAAGAAATAAAAATTGATCAAGATTTTATTTTACTTCGGTTTCAAAATGATACAGATGTAAGTGAACGATTTGAAAAACAAGTAGAAACCGGATTAATACAGTTTCATTTTAATGTAAAAGGAAAGGGTAAGTTTATCTTCAATAATGGCAATTATGCACTTGATTTGAAAGAAGAAAAATCGTTATTGTTATATAATCCTCAGAAAGAATTGCCTTTGCATTTAGAAATTTTACCTAAATCCTGGATCATTTCAATATTGATTTCAATAAAAAAATTTCATGCTTTATTTTCCTCTGAAGCAGAAATTATTCCCTTTTTAAGTAAAGATAATTTAGAGCGAAAATATT
This sequence comes from uncultured Flavobacterium sp., assembly GCA_964398425.1. Classification (GTDB taxonomy): domain Bacteria; phylum Bacteroidota; class Bacteroidia; order Flavobacteriales; family Flavobacteriaceae; genus Flavobacterium. Next base: position 4,404 of record CAYNNB010000082.1, on the reverse strand, counting down.
ATGGCGAAGAAGACATTACTCCTGCAATGGCTATAGTATTGAACCAAATTTTTCATTACAATCAAAATACAAGTATTAAAAATTTATATCTAAAAGGAAAAAGCTATGAATTGTTGAGTCTTTTTTTTAACCGAAATGAAGATCCAAATGCTGAGCATTGTCCATTTTTAGCAGATGAAGAAAATGTTTTAAAAATAAAAAAAGTCAAAGAAATAATCATTGCCCGAATGGCTGAACCGCCTAGTTTGCAAGAGTTAGCAGACGAAGTTGGCATTTCTTTAAAGAAGTTAAAAGAAGGTTTCAAAGAAATTTATGGTGATACCGTTTTTAATTTCCTATTTGATTACAAAATGGATTATGCAAGAAGAATGCTTGATACCGGTTCATACAATGTTAATGAAGTAGGATTAAAAGTTGGATACAGTACGGCTAGTCATTTTATCGCTGCTTTTAAGAAGAAGTTTGGAACTACTCCAAAAAAATATTTGTTAACTTTGAAGCAAAATAGCTAAAAAAGAAAAAACATGAAAAAAGGGGTATTATTGGTCAATTTAGGCTCACCTGATAGCACAGAAACTAAAGATGTCAAAAAATATTTAGATGAATTTTTAATGGACGAAAGGGTTATTGATTTGCCCTATTTATTAAGAGCTTTACTTGTAAAAGGTATTATTTTAAACACAAGACCAAAAAAATCTGCCAAGGCATATAAAAAAATTTGGTGGCCTGAAGGTTCTCCTTTAATTGTACTATCAAAACGATTACAAACTAATTTGCAGAAAAAAGTTAGTTTACCAGTTGAACTAGCAATGCGATATGGCAATCCTAGTATTGAACATGGACTGACACAATTAAACAATCAAGGTGTTGATGAAGTACTTTTATTACCTCTCTACCCTCAATTTGCAATGGCAACTACAGAGACAATTGTAGTTTTGGCGGAAAAAATTAAAAAGAAAAAATTTCCAACAATGAAGTTAGAAATTGTACCTGCTTTTTACAATAAAAAAGATTATATTAAAAATTTAGCCGATTCTATCCGTGATAATTTACAAAACTTCAAATCTGATTATATTTTATTCTCATACCATGGCGTTCCTGAGAGACATATAAGGAAATCAGATGTCACAAAAAGTCATTGTCAAATCAATAACACTTGTTGTGTAACACCTTCAAAAGCTCATGACTTTTGTTATCGTCATCAGTGCCTTGAAACCACCAGACAAGTTGCTGAGGTTTTGGGATTAGAAGAAGGGAAATTTGGTACATCATTCCAGTCAAGATTAGGAAGAGATCCTTGGTTGCAGCCTTACACAGATGCAACTATTGATGGACTAGCACAAAAAGGAATTAAAAATTTAGCCGTTGTCACCCCAGCATTTGTCTCTGATTGTCTAGAAACACTAGAAGAAATAGGAATGGAAGCCGCCGAAAGTTTTAAAGAAAATGGAGGAGAACACTTCTTGTCAATTCCTTGCTTAAACGACAGAGAAGATTGGGTACACACCTTAACTAGTTGGGTAGAAGAATTTGAAAAGAAATAAAAAATGGAAATATACAATACCATTAAAGCATTACATTTAATTTTCGTAATTACTTGGTTTGCTGGCTTATTTTACATAGTTCGTTTATTTGTTTATCATGCTGAAGCCAAGCAAAAAGAAGATGTGGAGCAACGCATATTAGTTAAACAATACCAACTTATGCAGTTTCGTTTATGGTATATAATTACTTGGCCAAGTGCTATTTTAGCCAGCTTCTTTGCTTTCTGGATGTTGTTTTTCACCCCAATTGGTAGAGCTTGGTTATTGATGCCTTGGATGCATGTTAAATTAACTTTTGTCTTTTTGTTATATTTGTATCATTTAAAATGTCATCAAATTTTCAAACAACTGCAACAAGACAACGTGAAGCACAGTTCAACTTTTTTCCGTCTTTGGAATGAAGGTGCCACTCTCATTCTTTTTTCGGTAGTATTTTTAGTCATTTTGAAAAATGCTATCAATTGGGTATTTGGCGTTTTAGGAATAGTATTGTTTTCTATTTTACTGATGCTAGGATTCAAAATATATAAAAAGATCAGAGAAAAAAATGAATAAATGGTATCAATTAAAAAGCTATTCTCTTCGACAAAGAATTTTCATGTCGATGATTTTGCTTACCGTTTTTTCATCCATTTTAATTTCTTTGGTTTCTATTTTTCACTTTAGATATGAAGCCCAAAAATATCACGAAGAACGTTTATCTAGAAAAGAAAATGCCATCAAACAACACATTGAGTACATTTTAAAAAACACACCTTATAAATTAACCGAAGAAAATACTTTTAAAATATTTAGAAATAAAATTTTTGAACTTTCTGATATTCATGGACTTGAAGTTAATTTTTTTAATTTAAAAGGAAGATTAATTCTTTCTTCAAATCCATATTACTATAGCCAGAAAAAAACAATTCAACTAAAAAAAGAAACATTAGACAAGTTAGAATCTTCTTCCAATCAACGCATTTTATTTATTAGGCTAAATAGAGACGATCAAAATGTAATTGCTTCATATTCCTACATCAAAAACAACAACTTTAAAAGTTTTGCTATTTTAAATGTTCCTTATGTAGAAAGCAATGATTTTTATAATGAAGAAATTAGTAATTTTTTAAAAAGATATGCACAGGTATACGTTGTAATGTTGATTTTTTCTATTTATTTCTCTTTTACATTATCAAAAACAATAACCAAATCACTAACACAAATTTCAGAAAAAATTGAATTAACCAGATTAAATCAACGCAATGAAAAATTAGCTTTGCAACCTGGAGATCAAGAAATCAATGCTTTAATTCAATCCTACAACAACATGGTGGATGAACTTGAGGAGAGTGCTCAAAAATTGGCTCAAAGCGAACGTGAATATGCTTGGCGGGAGATGGCAAAACAAGTAGCACATGAAATAAAAAACCCTTTAACACCAATGAAGTTAACGGTACAAAGTTTCCAACGAAGATTTAATCCTGATGACCCAAACATTACCAAAAAACTTAATGATTATTCAGAAACACTCATTCAACAAATTGATACTATGAGTGCTGTTGCAAATGCTTTTTCGAACTTTGCCTCTATGCCAGCACAAGATAACGAATCATTAAATATCGTTAAGGTTGCTAAAATTGCATTAGAAATTTTTAATGAAGATTATATTCGTTTTATTTCTAATGAAGATGAAGTTATTCTTCACTTTGACAAAACGCAATTGATACGTATTATTACTAATCTAGTAAAAAATGCCATTCAAGCAATTCCTGAAGAGCAAAAAGAAAAATTAGTCGAAGTTAAGTTGGAACGAACAAAATCAACAGTAAGACTTTATGTTAAAGATAATGGAATAGGAATTGCTGAAGATCAAAAACAGTTAATCTTTGAACCAAAATTTACGACTAAAAACAGCGGAATGGGATTAGGATTAGCAATTATAAAAAATATAGTAGAGAATTATAATGGATTCATTACTTTTGAATCAACCTTAGGAATAGGTTCAACTTTTTGTGTAGAATTACCCATAAAATAAATCATAATGGAAAATATTTTAATTGAAAAATCAAATCAAATAGCGGTTGTTACAATTAACAGACCAACCAAATTAAATGCCTTAAACAAGGCTACCATCGAGGAATTACATCATACTTTTGGAAGTTTAGAAAAAGATCCTGAAGTAAAAGCAATTATTATAACCGGCAGTGGTGAAAAAGCTTTTGTTGCAGGTGCGGACATCTCAGAATTTGCTCATTTTTCAGCAGATCAAGGAAGAACATTAGCAGCGAAAGGGCAGGAATTATTATTTGATTTTGTTCAAAATTTAAGCACACCTGTTATTGCAGCCGTTAATGGTTTTGCATTAGGAGGTGGATTAGAATTAGCTATGTCTTGTCATTTCAGAATTGCATCATCAAATGCTAAAATGGGATTACCAGAAGTAACGCTAGGAGTAATCCCTGGTTATGGAGGAACACAAAGATTAGCGCAATTAGTAGGCAAGGGAAGAGCTATGGAAATGATTATGACCGCTAGCATGATTGATGCTGCAACTGCTCAAAACTACGGTTTAGTAAATCATGTGGTTACACAAGAAGAATTATTAGATTTCACCAAAGGAATTGCTATTAAAATTACTGCTAATTCAAGTGTTGCTATAGCAAAAGCAATACAAGCCGTAAATGCTAATTATACAGACGGAGTAAACGGTTATGAGGTTGAAATTAATAATTTTGGTGCTTGCTTTGGCACAGAAGATTTTAAAGAGGGAACGACTGCTTTCCTAGAAAAAAGAAAAGCTATATTTCCAGGAAAATAAATAAAAAAGCGCTAAACTTTGTATTAAGTTTAGCGCTTCATATTTGTGCGGGTGATAGGA
>CAYNNB010000081.1:0-9119 GCA_964398425.1 uncultured Flavobacterium sp. | reverse complement strand
AAATACAAGAAACCATATTTTCTCATATTTTTATGATATGATTACAATAGATTTTTTTTTCTTTGATAAGTATATATAAGTAATATGAAAAAATACCTTTTATTTCTTCTTGGTGCCTTATTTGGTAGTAATTTGATAGAATCACAAGAATTATATTTTAAAGAAAAACCATTAATGTTTTTTCATGAAAAGTCGCAGCAAGTGATTTTAATTGAAAACGATTCTATTGTAATTAAAATAAAAGAGAATGTCAAAATTCCATTAAGACATTCAAATTATCTTTCTAATCTTAGCGAGTATATTCCGTTTCAAATAAAAAAAAGAAATTATTTTGTACACAAAGGATGTGGTGTAGTTTTAGAATACAGGAATGATAGTATTGTTAGAATTGATAAATCTTTTTTACATAAAAATCAGCATGATGCTGCTACTTTTGTGTATAAAGATGAAATTTATTTTTATGGTGGTTATGGATTATTCACAACTAAAAATATTTTAACAAAATTTGATTTTAAGTTAAATGAATGGGTTTTAGTTAATATTGACAATAAGGTTTCGCCTTATTTAACAGCGAGTTTTAATTGTATAAACGATTACAAATTATATTTATTTGGAGGTTTAAATAGTAATTATATTGTTTCAGATTATAATATAAATTTTGTATATCAATTCGATCTTAAACGATTGATATGGAAAAGATATAGAACAGATTTTTTTTATTTAAATAAAAATATTGATGTTTGTGAAGGAAATAAATTTATGTACAATAATAAAATTTTCATCAATAAGTTGAATAAGTTAATCAGCTTTGACATTAAAAATAACAAAATCTCATATTATAATTATTCATTACCTTATCCTATTACTCTTTATTCCTTAACCAAAAATGATACTCTTTATGCTATTTTAAATACTGATAATAATGTTAAACAGGGATATTTTGTTTTTAAATCTTTCTCATTAAAAGATATTTTAAAAACACCAATAAAAGAAGAACCCTTTTATTATGAAGAGCAACCCTATTATTTATATGGTTTAGGACTTGTACTTTTTTTAGGCTTCGCATTTTTTATTTACAAAAGAAGACAATTTATATCGTATTACCTTAATCCAAGTTTTCCTTTTCAATATTGGAAGCAAACAGAAATACTTTACTTTAAAGGTAAAGAAGTTAAGCACCTTTCAGATGATGATATCAAAATATTGAATAAGATAGCTTCTCATCCTAATCAATTTATTTCATTAAACGAATTTAATGAATTGTTCTCTATTGATTACGATTCGGAAAACTATTCGGCTATTGTGAAAAGGAGAGAAAAAAAATTAGATAATTTTTTAAAGTTATTAGCCAATGTTTCTGGCTTTGATATATCCGATTTGTTACAAGAACGTAAAAATGAAATAGATAAACGAATTAAAGAAGTGTTATTTCTGCCAAACAAAATAAAGTTTACTCAAAAATAAATACAACTTTTTATATTTATGAAACGGCTTTTTCTAGTATTTGATCTAAAATCTTATTTGGTTTTCCATTCATTTCGCATTTTCTATACGGGCCACATTTGTAGCGTCTTGGACCACAAGAAAACGTGATGGCTAAAATGGCTAATAGTAAAAAACTAAGGATTATCTTCTTCATATTTATTGCAAGGATAATAAACTTTCTAAATATATTCTATCATTTGAAAGTCTTGGTACTTTATGTTGTCCTCCCAATTTGTCATTTGCCTTAAGCCAATCATAGAAAAGATGTTCTCGAGCTATGTTAATTATAAGTGGATTTAAAGTCATGTTGTTGTAGCGTTTAGCTTCATAGTCAGAATTTAATTCTTGAAGCATTTTGTCAAGAGTTTGACTAAATTTTTCAAGATCAACAGGCTGTTTTTTGAATTCTATTATCCATTCGTGTGCTCCTTTTGACTTTTCTGTCATAAAAATAGGGGCAACAGTATAATCAATTACTTCACAATTTAGTATTTCACATGTTTTAGCTATAGCTACATCTGTGTTTTCAACCATTAATTCTTCACCAAAAACATTAATATGATGCTTTGTTCTTCCGGTTACTCTAATTCGATAGGGATTAATAGAGGTGAATCGAACGGTATCTCCAATCATATAACGCCATAAACCAGAATTAGTAGTGATAATTAAAGCATAATTTTTATTCAATTCTACTTCACTTAATGGAATGGTTTTTTGTTCTATTTTTCCAAAAGTATCCATGGGGATAAATTCATAAAAAATACCATAATCTAGCATCAAAAGTAATTCATTGGAATGGTTTAGATCTTGTAAAGCGAAAAAACCTTCAGATGCATTATAAATTTCATAATATTTGAATGTTTCTTTTGGAAATAGCTTTTTATATTGTTCTTTGTATGGATCAAAACTTACGCCGCCATGAAAATAGACTTCAGCATTGGGCCAAATTTCAAGTAAGTTGTTTTTTCCTGTGGTTGCTAAAGTATGATTTAAAAGTACCATCATCCAACTGGGTACTCCAGCTAAACTAGTCACGTTTTCTTGTATACTTTCTTTAATAATAGCGGGTAGTTTAGTTTCCCAGTCACTCATCAGAGAAACTTTATTACTTGGTGTAGAACTAAATTCTGCCCAAATAGGCATATTGTCAATCAAAATGGCCGACAAATCTCCAAAAAAAGTGTTGTTATTTTCATATAATTGTTTGCTACCTCCTAACCGAAGGCTTTTTCCCACAAACAATTGTGAATTTTCATTATTATTAAGATATAGAGCTAATAAATCTTTACTGGCTTTATAATGATTGTTTTCTAATGCTTCGTTACTAACAGGAATGAATTTGCTTTTTGCATTAGTTGTGCCACTAGATTTAGCAAAATATTTAATATTGGTGTTCCAAAAAACGTTTTGTGCTCCTTGTCTGGTTTGTTCAATATAAGGTTCTAACTCTTCGTAGGATGAAACAGGAATTCTTTCACTAAAAGTTTTGTAATTCTTAATGCTTGAAAAATCATATTTCTTGCCAAGTACTGTTTGCTCTGCTTGTTTTAATAAACCAAATAACAATTCTTCCTGAACTTCATGAGGATATTTTAAAAATAACTCAATTTGATGAATTCTCTTTTTTAAAATCCATGAGGCGATTGAATTTATAATTGGTAATGGCATAAGTGAAACCTTCTTTTTATCTTTACCAAAAATAATAAAAATTCAATCAATTCCAATTGCTATGATGACATTTGAAGGGACTTTAACAAAAATGGAAACAGAGAATACAAAACCTATTCAATATTACTTAATTTTTGAAAATAACTTTCTTAATGTCAATCAATTGATAAATAGAGAAATAGAAATTTTACATAAAGGGTATCAATGTTTAAATTGTAAAAAAGCTAAAAAAGTATTTCGACAAGGTTTTTGTTATGATTGCTTTATGAGTAGTCCAGCTGCTGCGGATTGGATTATGAAGCCAGAACTTAGTAAAGCGCACTTAGATGAAGAGGATAGAGATTTAGAATATGAAAAGCGTGTACAGTTACAGCCTCATATTGTTTATTTGGCCTTGTCTTCTGAAGTAAAAGTTGGGGTTACAAGAAAAACACAAGTTCCAACTCGTTGGATTGATCAAGGTGCCGTGCAAGCATTACCTGTTTTAGAAGTGCCTAATCGCTATTTGGCTGGTATTGCTGAGGTGGCTTTGAAAAATCATTTTTCTGATAAAACGAATTGGCAAAAAATGTTAAAAAATGATCTTTCTCATGCTGATTTACATCGTGAAAAAGAAAAACTGAAACAATGGCTTCCTGACGAAGTTTTACGTTATTTCTTGGTAACCGATGAACTTTGGGAATTACAATATCCTGTTGAACATTTTCCAGCAAAAGTAAGTAGTTTAAATCTCTTAAAAACACCTCATTTTTCAGGTAAAGTAATTGGTATTAAAGGGCAATACTTGTTATTTGAGGATGGAACGGTATTTAATGTGCGTACTTTTGAAGGATATGTAGTCAGTATTACGATTAATTAAAAACTATAAGTTAATCCAATAGAGATTATTTGTTTTAATTGTAATTTTGGTCCTTTAATGACTTGAATGCCATTTTCTTCTACTTTTGTTTTAATATCATTGTCATAAATCATATGAACACCTAGGTTAGCTTTAACATATTTGTTTACAGTCATTTCTAAATAGTTTTGCCAGTCTACATCAATATTGCCAAAATCTTTTAAGTAATCTGTGTATAAAGTAGCTCTAGTATCGTATATAATATTTTTGAATACTTCTTTTTTGAATTGCCCAGTTACTAAAGCTCCTAATTCAGTTCTTGTTCTTTTACCATTTGAAGTAATTTCACCAGTAACAGCATCAAATATTGCTTTGTCTACACCGAAGGCACCTTCATTGGCTAAGCGTCGATCTAAAACCATAGTCATTTTCATGGTTAACGGAGATAAATAAATGTTGAAACCTAAATCTTTTCTTGCGTATTCTGAACCAATACCAAGAAAGAAATAAGCTGGTGCAAAAGGTTTTGAAATTGCTTTATCTACATTTGGATAATTATATCCATTAGCAAACTGGGTTTGAAAAGTAAATTTTCCTCCATGAAACCAATGCGAAATACTATCTTTTCTGTAACCTACTGTGGAATTCAATTGGATAGCATCATCAGTTTTTCTTAAATCTTGGCCTTCTTGTTTATTTACACCATAACGCATTAATAATTCATTAGACCATTTGAAGTTATTGTATTTGTAATTTCTAATAAATTGCCCTTTCACTAAGCCAGAAATAGAGTTGTTTCCTCCTGCAGACCAATTTACAAAAGTAATTTGTGTAAAATCCAAACCAACTTTATTTAATTTTTCCCATCTAGATAAAGAATCAGGTATTTCGGTTTTGATAATCTGTGCTTCTAATCTTTGTAAACTAATTATAAAAATAATTACGTAAACTACCTTTTTAATCATGAATTAAGTTATTGAATAGTTGGGTTAAACTTTTGGTATCTAAATGTGCTTGTTCTAATAATTGTTGAATTGTTCCGTGTTCTATAAATACATCAGGAACTCCACAATTAATTATTTTATTTTTATATTTATTATCTACAGCAAAGGTATTAATAATTGAGCCAAAACCACCAATTTTTGAGCCTTCTTCTACAGTTATGATTGTTTCAAATTGATTAAAAATTTGATGAAGTGCTATTGTATCAATAGGTTTAATCCATCCTACATGAAAGTGAGCTATGTTTTCAGGTTGCTTACTTTGTTTAATGCTTATTTTAACTTGATGAGCAATAGTTCCAGTAGATAAAATAGCTACAGTATTTCCTTCTTTTATTAACTTTATTTTTCCAATTTCTATTTTTTCAAAAGGTTGTTTCCAGTTTGGATTGTGTCCTTTACCTCTTGGATATCGAATAGCAATTGGGTGTTCTAATCCCAATGATGCAGTGTATAAAATATTACGTAAGTCTATTTCATCCATTGGTGCATATATATACATATTTGGAATACAACTCATGTAAGCAATATCAAATAAGCCATGATGTGTTGCGCCGTCTTCACCCACAAAACCTGCTCGATCCAGACAAAAAATAACGGGTAAATTTTGTATAGCCACATCGTGAATTACTTGGTCATAAGCACGTTGCATAAATGTGGAATAAATATTGCAAAAAACAATCATCCCTTGCGTAGCCATTCCAGCGGCTAAAGTAACCGCATGTTGTTCCGCAATTCCAACATCAAATGCTCTGTTTGGAAAGCGTTCCATCATATATTTTAATGAACTTCCCGAGGGCATGGCTGGAGTAATTCCAACAATTTGCTTGTTTTGCTTAGCTAATTCAACTAAGGTATGACCAAAAACATCTTGGTATTTTGGTGCAGGATTTTCAGTCTCGGGACGAATTAATTTTCCTGTAAGTTTGTCAAATTTTCCCGGCGCATGATACGTTAATTGGTCTTCTTCAGCATACGACAACCCTTTTCCTTTCTTAGTGATAATATGTAGGAATTTAGGTCCTTTAATTCCTTTTAATCGGCTTAATTCAGAGGTTAATTTGTTTAAATCATGCCCATCAATTGGGCCAGAATAATCAAAATTTAAAGACTCAATAATGTTATTGATTCTCGGGTTTTTTCCTTCTTTAACAGAAGTTAAATACTCTTTTAATGCACCTACACTAGGATCAATACCCATGGCATTGTCATTTAGTATAACAAGTAAATTAGCATCTGTTACACCCGCATGATTTAATCCCTCAAATGCCATTCCACTTGCAATTGATGCATCACCAATTACTGCAATGTGTTGTTTTTTATTATCACCATTAATTTTTGAAGCTATTGCCATTCCTAAAGCAGCTGAAATAGAAGTTGAGGAATGCCCCACTCCAAAGGTATCATAACTGCTTTCGCTTCTTTTTGGGAAGCCTGAAATACCATCTATTTCCCTGTATTTGTGAAAAATAGCTTTACGATCGGTTAAAATTTTATGTGGATAGGCTTGATGTCCCACATCCCATACTAATAAATCATGAGGTGTGTCAAAAATATAATGCAATGCAATGGTTAGTTCTACTACGCCTAAACTTGCTCCTAAATGACCTTCTTTTTGAGATACAATATCAATGATGAAATCGCGAAGTTCTTCGGCTAACTGGGGTAGTTGAGTAACTGCTAGTTTTCTTAAATCAGTTGGATTTTGTATGTGCGCAAGTAATTTGTTCATTTCGAAGGCAAAAATACAATATTGTTTGCTAATTTTGATAGATATCTAAACGAAGAACTTTGGAAAATATTTTTACGGATGAATATTTTATGAAAAAAGCACTGCAAGAAGCAGAGATGGCTTTTGATAGAGACGAAATTCCTGTTGGCGCAGTTGTTGTAGTTAATAATAAGATTATTGCTCGAAGTCATAATTTAACAGAATTGCTTAATGATGTAACAGCCCATGCAGAAATGCAAGCTATTACCAGTGCAGCTAATTTTTTAGGTGGAAAGTATTTAAAAGATTGTACGTTGTATGTTACGTTAGAACCCTGTCAAATGTGTGCAGGAGCTTTGTATTGGAGTCAAATTTCAAAAATTGTTTTTGGTGCTTCAGATGTTAAAAGAGGGTATCGAATTTTAGGTGCACAATTACATCCAAAAACAGAAGTGAAATTTGGTGTGTTAGAAAAAGAGTGTTCAGAGTTGATGAAACATTTTTTTCTTAAAAAACGTTAAAATTTGGCACTTCATTTGATAAGGTAAAGAGTAACTAATTAATATTTTATGCAAGAAAAATTTAAATCTTCAATTGCAATTGGAATTGCGGTTGTTTTGGCAGCGTATGTTTTAGGGTCTGCTTTTAAAAAAAGAAATGAAAGTCAGGATACCATTTCTGTAGTAGGTCTTGGATCAAAGGATTTTGTTTCTGATGAAATTTTGTGGTCGGGTAGTTTTACTACCAAAAGTTTTGAAATTAAAGAAGCTTACAGCAAAATAATCTCAGATCAAAAGATTGTTGAACAGTTTTTCTTGTCTAAAGGTTTTAAAAGAACTGAATTTTCTTTTGGAGCAGTCAAATTTGATAAAAAATTTAGAGAAATTCGCATTCAAGGGGAGAATAATTATGATACTAAATATGAGCAAGTTTTTGACGGTTACGAAGCAGTTCAAACAATAACGTTTTCTGCAAAAAAAAATCCTGATTTAATGAAGCGAATTGAGGCTGTGTCTAGCAAAACTTCTGAGTTAATTAATTCTGGAATTGAATTAAGCTCAAATTCTATTCAATACACTTATTCTGATTTACCAAGTTTAAAACATAGCCTAATTCAAAGTGCTTCAAAGGACGCAAAAGAGCGAGCTGAAAAAATTGTGGAAGCAGGAAATGGCGATTTAGGAAAATTAAAATCAGCTAGTATGGGAGTGTTTCAAATTACGGGTCAAGGTTCTACCGAGGAAGATACTTATGGAGGAATTAATGATACTTATAGTAAGAACAAAACCGCGAGAATTACAGTGCGATTAGAGTATGAATTGGAATAATTAGTTTTCAGTCGCAGTTTTCAGTAATCAGTTAAAAAAATGGAAAATATAATTTTAAAAAGTATAATTACTGTTTTAGGAATTGTGTTTTTTTATGCCTGCTCGCTGAAGAAAAACATCAGTGCAAATATAGATTATCAGGTAGCTGATACGGTCAGTGTTTCTTATGTGGATTCTGTCAGTTTTGAAGATTTTAAAAAAGAAGAACTAAAAGTAAAACAGATTAATTTTGACAGCTTTTTAAAGGCTAATGTTGATATTGAAATTGAATTTCAGGATAGTGTAATACAAGTGACGCCTGATTTTGATTTTTTTGAATATGGACCAATTGTGTCTTTTGCTAAACTCGAAGATAACAATAGAATTTTTGCAATAGTTTGTCCTTATGATTACGTTGAAGAAGTTCAGACCAATGTTTTGTTTTATGAATTGAAAGGTAAACAATGGGTTTTAATTTCAAAATTTGATAATACAGAAGAAGTTAATTATTTTAAAGTAATCGATTTGAATAATGATGGAGTAAGAGAAATTCATTCAATAGGATATCCGAATGTGAATGGAAATTTTAATAATTATTTTTACAGCTATTCTAAAGCAGAAAATGAATTTATTAACGGTGGAGGATTTTATTCAGGAGTTTTTGAATTTAAACCAAAGCAATCTAGAATTGAAGCTTATTATATGGGTAGTTGGTACATGCCAAATATTAAAACTATTTATCATTGGAAAAATAATAAACTAATTCCATATAAAGAAATAGAGGTAGGTTTGAAAATTGCCGATATGAAACACAGTGTTATGTATATCAAATATTCTGAAAATTTGAATTTGGATGAGGATTCTCTACAATTGATTTATAAGAAGTCTTATAGGGGTAAAAAATTTAAAAAGTTTTATGAAAACTTTTTCGAGAACAATTAAATTTAAAAACCGCTATTCAATTAAGAGTAGCGGTTTAGTTTTTTATAAAATTTCATTCCCTTCTTTGTCAAAGAAATGATATTCTAAATACGTGTAAGCGTCACGAGGTATGATTTTCACCCATTTCTTATGCTCGAAAAACCATTTCGAACGTAAGGATGGAAAAC
>CAYNNB010000080.1:0-9128 GCA_964398425.1 uncultured Flavobacterium sp. | reverse complement strand
AGTAGTACTTTTGCAACATTACTTCCAGGATTTCCTTTAGCCATTTCAAATAATGGTACTGGCATTGGTTCGTATGAAGTTAGTGGTTTGTCATCTGCAACTACTTATTATTATAGAGTGAGAGCAACTGGAGTTACTTGTAGTAGTGCTTACAGTGCTACTCAAACAGTACTTACAAGTTGTGGGTTTGATAGTGTTCCTTCAGTTACTCAAACATTTGCTACCTATACTCCAGTGTGTTGGTCTGAAGCTACAGGTGCTTTAGGATCGACATTAACTTTAGGAAGTAGTGCATGGGGAACCGTAGCAGGTATGGGGAATACAGGTTCAAATGCTGCAGCAAAAATTAATTTATACGGGGGGTCTACTGCAACTCCAGATAATGACTGGATAATTTCTCAATCTATTAATTTAGGTTCAGGTGGTAATTATGCAGTTAATTTTGATATGGCAGTAACTAGTTATGGTGGAACTACTGCTCAATCAACATTAGGTACTCATATAGTACGTGTAGTAGTTTCTACGGATAATGGTGCTACATGGACTTCAGCTAATGTAATAAGAACCTATACAGGTACAGGTACTTATAGTGCAACAGGGGCAGCTCAGTCCATTAGTTTGGCAGGTTATTCTGGAATTATCAAAATTGGGTTTTTAGCAACTACGACTTCTACATCTCCAGATATTGATTTTCATATCGATAACTTCCAAGTTGTAGCAGCCCCACCAGTAGTAACAAGTTTTTCACCAGTGGCTGCATGTGTAGACAGTGGTGCTTCAGTTACTATTACAGGTGCTAACTTATCTAATGCTACTGGGGTTACTGTTAATAGTACTCCAGCTACAATTACAGCTAACACAAATACATCTTTAACTTTTACAATGCCAAATGGAGCATCTACAGGTTTAGTAGCGGTAACAACTGCTGAAGGCACCGGATCTAGTGCCACTAACTTTACCGTAAATGCTTATCCAGTTTTGGAAGATATTGTAGGAGGAGAAGTATCATTGTGTAAAGATGGAACAGTTCAGTTGTCAAATACTACCTCTGGTGGTGTTTGGACAAGTTCGAATACTGCAATTGCAACAGTAAGTAGCGCAGGATTAGTAACAGCAGTTTCTGAAGGAACAGCTGTAATTACTTACACAGTAACTGTTAGTGGTTGTGCTACGGCTAAAACTACTTCAATTACCGTAAACAATCCTCCTGTGATTACAGCTCAAGCTAACAATCAAATTGTGTTAGATGGGGCTGATGCTTCTTATGCAATTACAGCAACAGGTACAGGTATTTCTTATCAATGGCAAGTAAGTACAGATAATGGAGTAACATGGAACAATATTGAGGGTGCTACTAATGCTAGCTACACACTAGTAGGTGCTTCTTCATCAGACAATGGAAAACAATTCCAATGTGTGGTTTCAGGAACAGCTCCTTGTACAGTTGCAACTTCTAATGCTTATACTTTATCAGTAGGTTCCGTAAGTATTACAGCGCAACCGACTAATCAAACCGTTTGTTCGAATGTTGGTGCAACTTTTGTAGTGGCAACTTCTGGTCAAGTAACAACTTATCAATGGCAAGTTAGTACCAATGGTACAACTTGGACGGATATAGAAGGAGCAAATACGAACACTTTAGTGTTGTCTGGAATTTCAATAGCTAATACGGGTTACAAATACAAGTGTTTGATTAATGGAGGTATTGCTAATGGAGGAATTAATTCAGATCCTGCTACGTTAACAGTATTTGATGCTGTTGTAATAGGTACGCAACCAACAAGTCAAACTGTTTGTTCTAATGCGGCTTCTGTAACTTTTACTAGTGTTGCAACAGGTTCAGGATTGTCATACCAATGGCAAATGAGTACTAACGGTACAGATTGGTCAAATGTAACAGGGGCTACTTCAGCTGCTTATACAATCAATACACCAAGTGTTAGTTTAAATAATAACCAATACCGTGTTGTAGTATCAGGAACAGCTCCTTGTAGTGCTGTAACTTCTGATGCAGCAACATTAACAGTTAATGAAATAGTTGCTATTACAGCTCAACCTGTAGCGGTAACTCAATGTTCTACTGAAAGTACGGCTTCATTTAGTGTGACAGCAACAGGTACAGGTTTAGGTTATCAGTGGCAATATGCTACTAATGGAACAACATGGAATGATTATGTTGGTGCAACTTCAAGTACACTAACAGTTGATGCTCCTGCTACATATGCAGGAAATTCTTTCCGCTGTGTGGTTAGTGGAACAGCACCTTGTACAGCTGTAACATCTAACGCAGTTGTGTTAAATGTTTCTCAAATTTTAGGAGGAACGTACACAGTAGGTACAGGTGGAAACTATGCAACAATAACTGCAGCAGTTACCGCTTACAACAATGCAATTTGTTTTTCTGACAATGTAGTATTCAATCTTACGGATGCTACTTACTCAACAGCAGAAACATTCCCTATTGTTATTAACCAAAATGCAAACATAGGTGCTTATACTTTAACTATTAAACCTGCTTCAGGAGTTAGTCCAACAATTTCAGGGACTTCAACGGCAGCAATTATTAAAGTTAATGGTGCTGACAATGTGACGATTGATGGTAGTAATAATGGTTCATCATCACGTGATTTAAGTATTGTTAATAATAGTACTTCTGGTTCTTCTGTAGTATGGATTGCTAGTACAGGAGGTGCAACAAGTGGTGCTAACAACATTACTGTTAAGAATACAAAAGTTAAAGGAGGTTCAGGATCAACGTCAGGAATTTATGGAATTGTTTCTTCAACAACGTCTTCTTTTACTACAGGTGCAGAAAATAATGATAATTTAGTAATTCAAAATAATGAGGTTACTAAAGTTTATAACGGAATTACTGCATTTAATAATTCTACAAGTACACAAGATGGATTACTTATTTCTGGTAATACAGTAGGTTCTACTGTTAATGCAGACCGAGTTATTTTCAGAGGTATTCAAGTAACTTATGTTAACGACCCAATAATTTCTAGTAATTCAATTATAGAGTTAGTTACAACTGCCTCTATTAATATTGCTGCTATTGATTTAGGAGCTGGAGTAGTTAATGGTGCTGTTATTTCAAATAGAATTAGTAATATTAAGAGTACATCTACAAGTGGGTATGGTGCTTACGGTATTAACTTCTCATCTTCTACAGGTACTTCAGGAACTTTAGTTGCTAATAATATGATTAGTGATTTAGCGACTGCTAATTATAGTTCAAGTAGTACAACCTATAATGCTTTTGGTATTCGTATTGGGGCTGCTGTAACGAACTTGAAGTTCTATAACAATACCGTTAATATGTATGGTAATGTTACAGCGGGTACTTCTATAGGAATGTCAGCTAACTTTGTAACTACTGCAGCGGCTACTAATATTGATATGAGAAACAATATTTTTAGAAATGCACAGGTATTTGCTACTAGTGGTTCAAAAGCATATAATGTTAGATTGTATACAGGAACTACTTTTGCAGATATTAATTACAATAACTATTATGGTTCATCAACTACTTCAACAACTTATGTTTTAGGTTATACTGGTTCTGCAGATGTAGCTAATTTAGCGGCATGGCAAACCTATACAACTAAAGATTTGAATTCGGTTGCTATTGCGCCAAACTTTGTATCGGATACTGATTTACACTTAGTAACAGGTACAAATGCAGCTTTAGATAATATAGGAACACCAATTGCGGCAGTTACTACAGATTTTGATGGTGATACACGTTCTGCTACCCCAGATATGGGAGCCGATGAGTTTACAACGATAACTTGTGCTTCTCAAACTTTAGTAGCAGGTACAGCAACGGCTCCTATAGCTAGTTTCTGTGATACTACAGCAGGTACAACAGTATCAGCTTTAGGTTATACAATTGGAGTAGGAATGACATACCAATGGGAAATGTCAACCAATGGTACATCATTTACTGGAATTGGTACTGCTTCAGCAATTTATGCTAATTTACCAACTGGTACATTAAGCGCAACAACATCTTACAGATTAGCAGTAATTTGTGATGGAGGTTCTACGGTTTATTCAAATGTAGTTACTTTAACTAAAAATACACCTGCAGTTACTGCGGTGAGTACTAATGTAACAATTTGTGCGGGAGAATCAACAGTATTAACAGCAAGTGGTTCTGGTACATATGCTTGGACGCCAGCAACAGGATTGTCTGCTTCAACAGGTGATACAGTAACAGCACAACCAACTAGTACTACGACTTACACAGTAACCGGTACAGATGCCAATGGTTGTTCAACTACAGCTACAGTTACTGTCACAGTTAATCCTTATCCAAGTGCAGTAACCATTACTCAAGGTGGAGCATCGGTGTGTACGAATACTGTAATGGCATTAACTGCTTCAGGAGGTACAATTACATCTTCTGGTTCAGGAAAATTGGGTGCTGGAACAGCTACCAATACTTCTTCAACACCTTATAAAGGTTATTTTGGCGGTAGTAAAACTCAACAATTATATACTGCGGCTGAATTAACTGCTTTAGGATTAGCATCAGGAAGTACAATAACTTCTATTGGTTTTACAGTTCAATCTGGTTCACCATTGTTGCTTAATGGATTTACGGTTAAGGCAGGTTTTGTTTCTGGTACTACTTTAGGTTCTGCCTTTATTTCTGGAGCAACTACTACCGTTTTTGCAGGAGGTGCTTACACTCCACCGACAGGTAATGGTAATATAGATTATACTTTGGCTTCTCCTATTTTATGGGATGGTACTTCAAGTTTATTAGTTGAAACATGTTTTAATAATAATAATTCAGGAGGTGCTTCTGTCAATGATATGTCTGTAGAATCGTCTACCGTTGCTAGTGGATTGAATTTGTATAGAGCGCAAGATAGTACAGTTGATGTTTGTACAAATTCGACAACTCCTACTACTTCAACTAATAGACCAAATTTGAGAGTTTCTTACTCAAATATGATTCCAACTACTATGACTTGGTCGCCAACTACTGAGTTATATACAAACGCAGCAGCTACAACTCCATACTCAGGAGGTCAAGCTACTGTAGTGTATGTTAAACCAACGGTAGAGCGTATTTATACTGCTACAGCTTCTAACGGTGCTTGTACAACTTCGGCTACTACTACAGTAACGCCATTACCATTGCCAACAGTAGTTGCTTCAGAAGATGCAACAATTTGTAATGGTGAAACAACGGAGTTAACAGTTTCTGGAGCAGATACTTACGTATGGTCTCCTGCAACAGGATTATCTACTACTTCAGGAAATATAGTAACTGCAAACCCTTCAGTAACTACTACGTATACCGTAATAGGAACAGGAGCAAATGGTTGTCAATCTTCGGATACAGTAACAGTTAATGTAAACAATCCGGTAGTGGTTACAAACCAAACACCTGAAGCACCAGTGCTTCCAGGTCAATCTACTACGATTACGGTAACAGCAACAGGTTCTATTACAGGTTATCAGTGGATGGTGAGTGAAGACTCTGGAGTTTCATTCTCTAATTTAGAGACTTCTGCTTTTTATCAAGGAGTAAATACTAATGAATTAACAATCAGTGGTATTACTTTTGAAATGTCTGGTTTAGTATACAAATGTATGGTTTCAGGTTCATTACCTTGTGGTAACGCAGAGTCACTTAATTATACGTTGAAAGTGAATAGTGTGGCTGTTGCTACACATCCTTCAGATACATCCGTTTGTGAATCAGGTAATGCTTCATTTACTGCACTAGGAACATCTAGTGATGAATCGTTAGCAATTACTTACCAATGGGAAATGAATTCAGGCGATGGATTCAATCCTATTTCAGACGGTACAGATACATCTGGTCTAACCTTTGACGGTGTAAACGCAGCTACTTTAAATATAGAGGGAATTACTTTAGCAAATAGTGGATACCAATTCCGTGCTAATATTAATAGTTTCATCAACACGAATGCAGCTACATTAACAGTTAACAATCCAGTAGTAATTACTACAGCTCCTGGAGACCAAACAGTTTGTGTAAATACGGGAACAGCAACGTTCTTAGTAGAGGCAACGGGTGATAATTTAGCTTATCAGTGGCAAATGAGTACAAATGGTACTTCATGGTCAAATATTTCAGGGGCAACAACTACTTCTTTGACGGTTACAAATCCTACTTCAAGTATGAATGGGTACCAATATAGAGTAGTGGTAGCTGGAGCACAAAGCTGTTCAAGTGTAAACTCAACAGCGGCTATTTTGAATATTAATAACCCAACAATTACATCACAACCAACGGCAACTTCAGTGTTGAGAGGAAATGCAGCTACATTTACTGTAGTGGCTTCCGCTGCAACTAGTTACCAATGGCAGTTCTCTGTAAATGGAACAACAGGTTGGGCTAACGTAGCAACACTTCCAACTGGTGTAACTTATAGTGGCGCTGATACTGCAACATTGACAGTTAATACATCAGCAAGTACGCTTACTACAGGTGGTAAATTCTACCGTTGTATAGTAAACAATAATGGTTGTACGGTTACTTCTAATGCAGCGTTATTGACTGTAAATTGGTATTGTACACCTGCTCCAACTTCAGTAGATGGTACAGGTATTACCAACGTTACTTTGGGTACAATCAATAATACTACAGGTGCAGAGCCTGGTAGATATGGAGATTATACTGCTCAAAGTACTTCAGCTACTCAATTGTCAACAGTTAACTTTAATATAACTTACGCAACAGGGTATACGTATGGAACAAAAATTTGGATTGACTTTAATGATAATGGTGTATTTACAGATGCTGGAGAGCAAGTGTACTTTGGATTATCAACAAGTGCAAATCCAACAACATTGTCAGGAAGTTTTAATATTCCATTAAATGCTCCTCTAGGAGCGCATAGATTGAGAATTGGAGGAACTGATAACGATGCAGGTCCGTCAACTCCATGTTACACAGGAGCTTATGGTTCTTTTGAAGATTATACTATTAACATTACACCAGCGCCTACTTGTGATAGTACACCAGTGGCAGGAACCGCAGCAGCAGCAAATACTTATGTGTGTTCTGGAGCAGCAACAAGTGTTGCAGTAACAGGTGAAACAAGTGGAGTTTTAGGCATTTCATACCAATGGTATGCTTCAACAAATAACGTTGACTTTACACCAGTGGCTAGCGCTACAGCAGCTACTTTAGCAACTGCAGCGTTAACAGAAGGAACTTATTTCTATTGTACAGTAACATGTGCAACTAGTGGTTTAAGTGCAAATTCTAATACGGTTTTTGTAGATGTTTATAATCCTACAATTACAGCTACTACAGAAGCAGCTCGTTGTGGAACAGGTACAGTAACTTTAGGTGCAGAAGCGAATGCTTCAGCAACTATTAATTGGTATGCAGCTGCAACTGGCGGTGCATCATTAGGAACTGGTACAACGTTCACTACACCAAGTATTGCTACTACTACTACTTTCTATGCAGAAGCATTTAAAGGTGGGGCTGTTGAAAATGTTGGTAATCAAGATACCGCTGAATGGTCAGAAGCTAATTTCTATACAACTTCTTCATCAGATGCAGGTATCGTATTTACTACAACTAAACCAAATGTTACAATTAAAAAAGCATATGTTTACGTTACTGGTACAGGTACATTAACCTTTACATTGAGAAATGCAGCAGGTACATCTATTGCAACGCATACTGAAAACGTAACCAATGCAAATTCAAGTACTGCCGTAGAAGTTTCGTTACCATCTACTTTCAGCGCTGCAACAGCTGCTGCGGGTTATAGATTAACGATGACTAAAACAGGAGTTACTTGGTATTATTTTACAGGTAGTTATCCATACACTTCTAGTGCTGTAAACATCACTAGTGGATGGGGTTGGGGAGCAACTGCTCTAGAGGTAAGAGGTATTCATAATATTGATTTTGAAGCAGGTTGTACTTCCGCTAGAACAGCAGTTGTAGCAACAGTAGGTCAAAAACCAACGGCTTCAATAAGTTATGCAACACCTTTCTGTAGTTCAGCTACCAATGGAAATGTTACATTAACAGGAACTAACGAATACCAAAATGGTACTTTCTCAGGTTCTGAAGGATTAAGTATTGATCCTGTAACAGGTGCTATTGATGTAATGGCAACTTTACCAGGTACTTATAATGTTACTTATACAATGTTACCTACTACTTATTGTGAGGCACAAACAGCTTCTACAACAATAGTAATTAACCAAGAGTTAACATCAAACTTCAGTTATGATGCTGCAGCTTATTGTACATCAGCTGGTACTATTACTCCAACAGTAACGGGTTCAGCAGGTACATTTACAGCTTCTCCATCAGGATTGTCAATTAATGCTTCAACTGGAGCAATTAATTTAGCTACTTCAGCAGCAGGAGAATATACAATTACAAATACAGTAAGTGTGGCAGGTTGTGCTAATAGTGTATCAACAGCAGTTGTTACGGTTAACACAGCAGTGGCAATTACATCACAGCCAGGTAATAGTTCTGTATTACCAGGAACAGATGTTAATTTCGCTGTTACTGCAACTGGAACTGGTTTAACTTATCAATGGCAAGTAAGCACAGATAATGGTTCAACTTGGACTAATATTGAAGGGGCTACTGCAGCTACATTAAGTTTAACATCTGTTTCTTCAAGTGCTCAATATCAAGTAATTGTTTCAGGAGCTACAGCTTGTGATGCTGTTACAAGTAATGTAGCTACATTAACAGTAAATTCAGCAGCTATTGCACAAAACCCAGTAAACTTCACAGCTTGTAACGAAGGAGCAAATACTGCTACTTTCTCAGTTACAACTACAGGTGAGGTTACAGGATATCAATGGCAAGTAAACGAAGGTTCAGGTTGGTCAAATATCACTAATGGTGGTATTTATGCTGATGCTACTTCAGCTACTTTATCATTATCAGGTTTGGCTTTAGTTAATAATGGATGGCAATTCCGTTGTGTGGTAAATGAGACTGTGATTTCTAATCCAGCTACATTGACTATCAACACAGCAGTTGCTATTACTACACAGCCAGAAAATACGACAGCATGTTCTAATGGTTCTGCTACATTTACAGCAGCAGCTACAGGAACAGGCGTAGCTTATCAATGGCAAATGAGTAC
>CAYNNB010000079.1:8008-9259 GCA_964398425.1 uncultured Flavobacterium sp. | reverse complement strand
GTAAATGGTAAAAAATTCAATTCAGTAATGACTAGTCAAAACCTTACCGATCAAGAAATTTCAGATGTTTTAACATATGTGTACAACAGTTGGGGTAACAACAAAACCAAAGTAACTCCTGAAATGGTTAAAACACAAAGAGCGAAACCAGCTCCAAAATCAAAAGATATGCACGAATAATAATCAAATAAATAGAATAAATACAAAATGAAAAAAATAGTATTGAGTGCCATCGCACTTATCGTAACCGGAACTTTAATCAGTTTTAAATTACCAACAACTAAAACATCTGAAGTAGTGGCATTTCAGGATGTAAATAAAGGAAAAGCAATTTTTAGTAAAACATGTATCGCATGCCATCAGGCAAACGGACAAGGGATTCCAAATGCGTTTCCTCCTTTAGCAAAATCTGATTACCTAAATAAAGATGTTAACAGAGCCATTAAAGTGGTATTAAACGGATTAAGCGGACCTATTACTGTAAATGGCAAAAAATTCAATAGTGCGATGACTAGTCAAGGACTAAGCGACCAACAAGTAGCGGATGTACTGACTTATGTTTATAGTAGTTGGGGAAATAACAATACCAAAGTTACTCCAGCTATGGTAAAAGCACAAAGAGGTAAAAAATAAGTTTAAACAATAAACAAACTGAAGAATGGAAGCTCAATTTATGAAACGATTTCACTACTGCCTAATTTTATTATCTTGGGTTTCCATTTCTTTTTCTCAGGTGCCCAAAGATATGGTAACCATTGGAGCAGGGAGTTACGTTCCGTTATATGGAACAACAGATAAGAAACCAGTGAACATCAAATCCTTTTTATTGGATGTATATCCGGTTACGAATCAACAATATTTAGAATTTTTGAAAAAAAATCCGAATTACAGAAAATCAAAAATCAAACGCCTTTTTGCTAATACCACTTATTTATCAGAATGGACTGGTGATTTAAGTTTCGGACAATTAAATGCAAATGCACCTGTAACTAATATTTCTTGGTTTGCTGCGAAAGAATATTGCGAATGTCAAGGTAAAAGATTAGCCACTTTAGACGAATGGGAATATGTAGCCATGGCAGATGAAAAACGAAAAGACGCTCGTTCAAGAGAAGAATTCAATAAATACATCTTGAGTTGGTACGAAAAAAACAAAACCTACAACAATTCTGTAGGGAAAACATTCAAGAATTACTGGGGCGTTTACGATATGCACGGATTAGTTTGGGAATGGACTTTCGATTTCAATAG
>CAYNNB010000079.1:3687-7908 GCA_964398425.1 uncultured Flavobacterium sp. | reverse complement strand
GAAAAACAAGATATAAAAGATAAACCCATAACCGATTTATCAATTTATAATTTACCTGAAAAATGGACCAATCAAGACGGAAAAAATATTGAACTAAAAGAATTAAGAGGAAAAGTTCTTGTTATGGTGATGATTTATACTTCTTGTAAATCAGCTTGCCCAAGATTAGTTGCTGATATGCGAAATATTGAAGCTAAAATCCCAGAAGAATACAAAGATAAAGTCCAATTGGTTTTAGTAAGTATTGATCCAACAGTTGATACGCCAAAACGATTAAAAGATTTCTCTATCGAAAATAAAATGACAGGAAATCAATGGGTTTTCTTGCGTTCAAATGAAGAAAATACCAGAGAATTCGCAGCAGTTCTAGCCGTAAATTATAAAAAAATATCTCCGATAGATTTCTCACATTCCAATATCATTAGTGTATTTAATGCGGAAGGAGAATTGGCATTCCAACAAGAAGGCTTAGGAGTTAGTTATGATAAAACGGTTTCAAAAATCAAAGAAGAAGCGGCTAAAATAGAGTAGTGGCTTCCCAATAAAAAATCCAATACAACATGAAACTTCAAAATAAAATGTTAGTTGCAGTTGCTTTTGCAATTTCAACCGTAGGTTCTTTTGCCCAAGAGTTAGAAGTCAACCTACAACTACGACCTCGATTTGAATACCGAAATGGTTTCAAAGAATTAATGAAAGACGATTTTTATCCCACTTCATTTGTTTCCCAACGCTCAAGAATGAATTTCTTCTACAAACAAGAAAAATTGAAAGCCAATGTATCGTTTCAAAACGTCAGAGTTTGGGGTGATGTGGCTACGACTTCTCCTTCCGATAAAAACGGAGTAGCGTTATTCGAATCTTGGATTTCGTATGATTTCAATACGAATTGGACAGCAAAATTTGGTCGACAAGTGCTTTCTTACGATAATCAAAGAATTATGGGTGGAATCGATTGGCTACAACAAGGTCAAAGTCACGATGCCGTTTTGGTTACAAACAAGAAAAATGGCTACCAATTGGATTTCGGAGCAGCGTTAAATAATAACAACGAAGCCTTGTACGAATCGGCTTATGTGACGAACTATAAAAACATGCAGTTTATTTGGTTCAACCAAAAATTTTCAAAATTTAGTTTGAGCTTTTTAGCATTGAATAATGGTTATCAATATGAAAATTTGGTAGAAAATAAATTTCAAGTTGCCTATTTGCAAACTCTCGGAACTTATGGAAAATGGGATGTTTCAAAATTTTATGGTGATTTCGGTTTGTACGCTCAAACAGGTGAAGCTGCTGTAACTAATGATAAAGTTGCTGTTGGTGCGTATTATGCGGGATTTAATTTGGGATATAAATTCACCAATCCTTTCAAAGCCGAATTAGGTTTCGAATATTTATCTGGAAAAGATCAAAATGATACCGATACTAAAGTAAAATCGTTCACACCTTTATTTGGAACCAATCACGGATTTAATGGTTTAATGGATTATTTCTACGTTGGGAATCATAAAAATTCGGTTGGATTACAAGATGTTTACACTAAGTTTATTTATGATAAAAACAAATGGCAAGTAACATTATCACCACATTTCTTTTATAGTGCTGCTTCGGTTTACAACATGACCACTTTAGAAGAACAGGATAGTTATTTAGGTACTGAAATCGATTTAACAGCTACTTATAAAATGGATAAAAACTTTGTAATTTCTGGAGGTGTTTCAAAAATGTTTGCTAGCGATACTATGGAAATTTTAAAAGGTGGAAATAACAACAACTGTAACAATTGGGCTTGGGTAATGGTATCATTTAATCCACAATTGTTTACGTATAAAAAATAGATTGATTAATTATAAATGGGTTATTTTTAATTTAAAAAGGACTGCTAATTATTTTAGCAGTCCTTTTACTTTAAAAAGAGTCGCTCTGTTTAGCAAAACGACTCCGTTTAAAAACCTAATTAACTAATAAAACTTATCTTGTAAAACAATGGCACTTGGAAACAAAATATTATTTTCTAAATGAATGTGCGCATGTAAATCCGCTTCAAATTCTTGTAACATTTGATAGGTTACTTTGTACGTGTTGCAAGCATCTGCTGGTGGAGTGTAGTTGTTTGATAATTCTACAATTTTTTCAAATCGTTCGCCTTCATTTTCATGTTCTTCCATCATCATCGCAATAGGATTGGCAACAGAACCAAATCCAGGATTGTTGATGGGTGTGTTATTTCGATTAGCCTCTACCATTTTTTTAACGAATGGAAATAGAATTAATTCTTCTTTTTTCATGTGTTGCGTTAATTCGTCGGCGCTTCTTTTGAATAGTTTTTTAATTTCAAAAAGTTCTGGATGTTGAGCGCCATGTACTTGTTCCAATTTAAGTAAAAACGATAGCAATTGTGGAATTTTTTCTTCCACATAACGATGGTGTTTTTTCTCAATATAATCAATCAACAAATCTAATTCCCAAGATTTAAAATCGATTCCTTGATTGTTGTTGTTTGCCGTAACACGTTCTAATTCGTCTAAAAGCGCATATTTATCAATGCCTTTTTTTGCACATACTTCATCGATTGTTCGGTTTCCTTTACAACAAAAATCGATACCTAGTTGACTGAAAACACCAGCAGTTCTATAATCATCTGCTACTATGTTTCCCACTGTTTTGTTTGAATCTATAACCATAATACTATATTGTTTTAATAAAAGACAAATTTATCCTTAATTTAATTTTCATACTATGATTTGAATCATAACGAATGTTTTTTTTTGGTAGTTATTTTGTATTCAATTAAAGGATAAAAATATCCTTAATAATCTTTAACTAATATCTAAAATATGTTATCAAAATCGCAAGCACGAGCATTTTTTTTAGGTGGAACCGTAGTAACCTTTTTGGTCTTTATTGGCTTAACTATTTACTCGTTCATGCCTAAAAATGATCAAACTTATCATGATAAGATTGATGCAAAAGTTATTCGAGGAAAGGAAATTTGGGAATCGAATAATTGTATGGGTTGTCATACCATACTTGGGGAAGGAGGCTACTACGCTCCAGAACTTACTAAAGTAATCGAAAGAAGAGGAGAAGGCTATGTAAAAGCCGTTTTACAATCGCCAGTTCCTTGGGGACCAAAAGGCAGAAAAATGGTAAAATACGAAATGAACGATGCCGATGCCGAAGCCATGATTGCTTATTTCAAATGGATAGGAAACATTGATTTGAATGGTTTTGACCGAGTGGTTTCCCCTTTAGCTAAAGAAGAATAATCCAAATTTTAGAAGATATGAAATATAAATCACAAAAAGTAGCGTATTGGTTCTTTGGATTATGCATGTTATTATTTGCATTACAAATTATCTATGGTTTTATTATGGGCTTTGCCCGAATTGGAATGGATGGTCTTCACGATTTTATTCCGTTCAATACAGCAAGAGCTGTTCACACGAATTTATTAGTAGTTTGGTTATTAACCGGTTTCATGGGAGCCGCTTATTATATCATTCCTGAAGAAGCACAACGAGAATTAGTCAATGTGAAATTGGCTTATGTACAGTTGATTTCATTAGCAGTAGTTGGAGTTTTAGCTATCGTTGGCTATCACTTTAATATTTGGGAAGGAAGAAAATTCCTTGAAATTCCAAGAGAATTAGACTTTTTAGTAGTGGTAAACGTATTATTATTCTTAGGATTAATCCTCACCACTTTATACAAAGCAGAACGTAGAACTACAACAGCATTAGTTTTAACCATGGGATTGGTTTTTGCTGCTTTATTATACTTACCAGGTATGATTTGGTTCGATAGTCAAGTTACGGATTCATTCTTCCGTTGGTGGGTAGTGCATTTATGGGTTGAAGGTGTATGGGAACTAATCATGGGCGGTATTTTATCATACTTATTAATCAAACTTACTGGTGTTGACCGAGAAGTTATTGAGAAATGGTTATATGTAATTGTTGGTTTGACATTCCTTTCAGGTTTATTAGGAACAGGTCACCATTACTACTACATCGGAGTTAATAAAATTTGGTTAATCGTTGGTGGAATTTTCTCAGCATTAGAACCATTAGCGTTCTTAGCAATGGCATTATTCGCAGTGTACATGTATAGAAAAGGTGAAAAATCGCATCCAAATAAAATTGCGTTATTCTGGACAATCGGAGCTTCTATTGTATCTTTCATTGGAGCTGGATTGTTAGGATTTGCGCACACTTTACC
>CAYNNB010000079.1:0-3587 GCA_964398425.1 uncultured Flavobacterium sp. | reverse complement strand
ATGGAACGTAAAATGAAAATGGATTTCATGGATGTTCAAAACGAAATTAGTATTCACTTTGTAGTATTGTTGCTTTGTGCTACATTATTTACAACCGGAATTACCTTATACATTTTAGAGTTTATCAAATATGGTAAACCAACAGATGAAGCTCTTGTAAAAGAATAGTTATTAATTATTTAGGTTAGAATTATACAATTAATAACCAGCCGAGACCAATTGCCCAGAGTTGTCGCTGCCAGCATTTGGTTTCGGTTTTTTCAAAAATAAATTGCCATGATAGTAGCAGAAAAAGTCATATTTTATAAAGCAGTAGGTTCAGAAATTGAAATTTTCAATCAAATTAATCAATTGCGATTGCCTTTATTATTAAAAGGTCCAACAGGCTCTGGAAAGTCCCGTTTTATTGAATATATGGCGAATGAAGTTAACAAAAAATTAGTCACCGTAAGTTGTCACGAAGAAACTTCAGCAACCGATTTAATTGGACGTTTCATCATCAAAGGAGCCGAAACCATTTGGATTGATGGACCTTTATCCATTGCTGTAAAAAACGGATACATTTTATATTTAGATGAGGTTGCAGAAGCACGTCCTGATGTCATCGTAGCCATTCACTCCTTAACCGATCATAGAAGAGAACTTTTCATTGATAAATTAGGAGAAACCATCAAAGCACATCCCGATTTTCTTTTAGTTGCTTCGTTTAATCCAGGATATCAAAAAGGATTCAAAGAATTGAAACCTTCTACTCGTCAACGATTTGTAGCACTTTCATTCGATTATCCAAATCCAAAAATTGAAGCCGAAATTTTAATTAATGAAACCGGAATTCAAGCCGATATCGCTCAAAAATTAGTAGCAATCGGAACAAAAATTAGAAATCTTACCGAGTTGGGTCTAACCGAAACCGTTTCCACTCGATTATTAGTGGACGCCGCGAAACTTATCAATAATGGATTACCAAAACGATTAGCCGTTCATGTTGCCGTTGTTGAACCTTTAACAGACGAGCAAGAAACTATTCAAGCTTTAAACGATTTGTGCGATTTAATGATTTAAAGATTTGAGTTATGGGCTTAGAATTAGACGAAATTATCTATAAAAAAGTACTCAAATACTTTAAAAACAAGCGACTGAATGATGTTGAAATCCTTAGCCGTCAAATCAACTTATCGGATATCAAACCGCGATTGACTCTTTTTGCAAGAGCGATTTGTGGTGCTCCAATCGAAATTTTTCCAGCCGAACGCGAAGGCGGTTACAAAAACAAAAACTTCTTTCTTCCAATAAACTGTTCGCTGTTCCCAACAAAAGAGGAAAATCTGAAATTTTATTTTTTCAGAACGGTGTATTTGAGTATTCAAAAACAATTGAATTTCAATTGGGATAACCAAGATAATTCACTGGAACTTTCTTTGGAAAAAGCTAACGAAACCGCACCATTGGTTTTAGAAAAAATGTTTCAGGATTATCCATCCATGCAAGAATTTTATTTTGATGCGGTTCCAAAATTACCTGTTAATAAAAAAGACCAATTCATTGATTACTCTTGGTTGTACGGAAAATGGATGAAAAACACACCCGAAATTGAAGCCGAAAATGTATTGCAAAATTTCGATAGTAATACCAAGAAAATAAAAAACAATGTCGTAGCCGAAACCACACTTCATGCGAAAGCCGTTGAAGAAATTGAATCACTTACTATCGACAAAAAACAACAAGAAGATTACGTATTAATGCACAGTTTCGAGAAAATAGAAACGGCAGAAGAATTCAACGGAAATTGGCGCGATTTTGATGGAAAAGACGATTTAAAAGACCATCAAGAAGCCTTGGAAGAAATGAACATGCGATTCACCGTGCGTGTTGATGATATGGTGCATTCTGTATATCAAGCGGATTTTGTTGAAAATACTTCCATTGCCGAAAGTGCTGAGGTCGATGAAAAAGGCTTTCATTTAAAATACGACGAGTGGGATTTTAAAAAACGAAATTACTTGATTGATTTCTGTAAAGTGTATCCAAAAACCCAACTCAAAACCCACGCAACTTATTATAAAAATACGATGGCGAAGTACAAAACCACTTTAAATGGTTTACGAAAAATGCTTACCAGCGTAAATAATAAAATGCAACAACAACGAAGACAATTACAAGGTGACGCTTTCGATTTAGACGCATTAACCGATTTATATACTGATATTCATTCTGGAAAATCGCCAGACGAACGCATTTATTTATCTCAAAGAAAGAAAAACAAAGATCTTGCGATTTTAATTTTGTTAGACATTAGTCTTTCAAGTGACGGTTATGCCGCAGGAAATCGTGTGATTGATGTAGAGAAAGAAGTTTCTATTTTATTTGGAGAAATTCTACACGAGTTTGACATCGATTTTGCGATTGATGGATTTTATTCCAAAACCAGAAATTTCACGACTTATCTCACTTTGAAAGATTTCAACGAAAGTTGGAACAAAGCCAAACACAAAATTGGAGCTGTTGAGCCTAATGGTTATACTCGAATTGGTCCCGCTTTACGTCACGCTGGCGCACGAATGGATCAATTGGATGCTAAAAATAAATGGATTATCGTGCTTTCCGATGGAAAACCAAACGATTACGATAAATACGAAGGACAACACGGTATTCAAGACATCAAACAAGCGTTGCGAGAATTGAATGAACGAAAAATCAATTCGTATGCTTTAGCTATCGAAGCGCAAGCCAAATATTATTTACCGCAAATGTTCGGTCAAAATCATTATCAAATATTAACGTCTCCTGAAGCTTTACTAAAATCATTGGTAAAACTTTATGAGAAAATCAAACATCAATAAAATGGAAACAGCAGAAACACATACAAAAGTAATGGAAGGTCATCCTATTCATACGTATTTCGTAGAGACCGATTTGATTCACCAATTACTGGAAGAAGTAAATGCCATTCATCCAAAAGAAGAATTTCAAAAATTTTACAATGTTTTCAATCATTTAGCAATGGTTGAACGACGTTTTGAACGAAAAGAAAATCAGTTATTTCCGTTTTTAGAACAAAAAGGTTGGACAGGACCTTCTCGCAATATGTGGTCGTTTCATGATACGATTAGAGAAATGTTTCGCATTGTTAGAAAAAATTTGGAAGACCAAGATTTTACTTCTGCAAAACACAACACCAATTTAATTTCTCAAAATTTATATCGTTTGTTAGAAGTAGAAGAAAACGTGTTGTTTCCAAATGCTTTAGAAATGTTATCCGATGAAGATTGGATTAAAATGCGAAAAGGAGAAGACGAAATTGGTTGGATGTTATCAGAAGCGCCACCAAAATTTCCAAAAGAATCCGAATACATTCATCCTTCTCAAGATACAGAACGCAGAACCGATGTGGTTTTCAACGAAAATGCAGCGCATTACGATGAAGGCTTCATGACAATTGAACAAGTAAACTTGCTTTTCAAAACCTTACCAATCGATTTAACTTATGTTGATGAAAACGATAAAGTAATTTTCTACAATCGAGGTGAAGAACGCGTTTTTCCAAGAAGTGCCGGAATTATTGGTAGAGAAGTTCGTTTTTGTCATCC
>CAYNNB010000078.1:0-9259 GCA_964398425.1 uncultured Flavobacterium sp. | reverse complement strand
ATACTTTTATCACTATTTTTGAAACATGTATAAACAGCTACTTTTATTGTTACTCTTGTTTAGTTTTTCGACCGTTTGGAGTCAGGAAGAACTAACAGCTTACCAGCAAAAAAAAGTTGTTTATTCCAATTCTGGAATTCTAATTGATTCTATTGCTATTAATCCGAATACATTAAAAATTCAAACTAAAAATCAAGTTTTAGATACTACATTCTACAAATTTGATGCGGCTAGAAAAAAAATTACTTTTACAAAAGAAATCACCGATACAATTGTCATTTCTTATCAACGATTACCACATTTTTTAACCAAAACATACACCATCTACGACCCCAAAAAAATTGTTCCTAATGAAGCTGGCCAACTCATTACTTTTCAAGATAAATCGAATAAAAAAACCTCTACCTTATTTAATGGTTTACAGACTAACGGAAGTATTTCAAGAGCCGTAACCGTTGGAAATAATCAAAATACCGTTTTAAATTCTAATCTCGATTTACAAGTTTCTGGAAAGTTATCAGATCAAGTAACATTGAGAGCTTCTATACAAGACCGAAATATTCCACTACAAGAAGGTGGCTATTCTCAAAAATTAGATGAATTCGATCAAATATTTATTGAATTAGCTTCCAAAAATTGGAATATTCGCGCTGGTGATTTATTTCTTGAGAACAGAACTACTTCTTTTTTAAATTTCAATAAAAAAGTTCAAGGTTTAAACACTACCATCAATTGGGGCAATACCAATCATAAAACCAACATTTTCGCTGCTGCTTCTTTAGTTAGAGGACAATATGCTAAAAGTAATTTTGTAGGCCAAGAAGGAAATCAAGGACCATATAAACTTCGCGGATCTAATGGTGAGCTATATGTGTTAGTCATTTCAGGATCAGAACGAGTATTCATCAACGGAATTTTGCAAGAGCGAGGCGAAAACAAAGATTACATCGTTGATTATAATGCAGGAGAAATCATTTTTAATGCAACCAAACCGATTACTTCTGAAATGCGAATTGTTATTGAATATCAATATTCTGATCGAAATTTCACTCGCTTTTTAAGCTATGGCGGAGTTCAGCATGATAGAGAACGATTTAAAATTGGTGCCTATGTCTATTCTGAAAGTGATGTAAAAAACCAACCCTTACAACAATCCTTATCCGAACAACAAATACAAGTTTTGCAAAATGCAGGAGACGACCCTTCTTTAATGCAAGCTTCTTCCGCTTTTGTTGACACCTATTCTGAAAACAAAATCTTATACCGAAAAATGGTTGTTGGTGGATCAGAAGTATTTGTGTTTTCAACAGATGCTACACAAATTTTATATCAAGTTAAATTCTCTTTAATAGGAAACAATCAAGGAAATTACATCTTAGCCAGCTCTAATGCTATTGGCAAAATTTATGAATACATTGCGCCTGTAAATGGCGTTCCACAAGGAAATTATGAACCCATTATTCAGCTTATTGCACCTATAAAACTTCAAGTAGCAACCCTAGTAAGCAGCTATCAACCTACCGAAAAAACAACATTAGAGAGTGAAATTGCAATTAGCAACCACGACCTCAACTTGTATTCTAACTTAGATGATAACAACAATAAGGGAATAGCGACTAAACTCCATGCCAAGCAACAATTTAAAACACCTCAATTCACTTTCAATGCTTTTACCAACGTAAATTATGTTCAAGAAAACTTCAAACCTATCGAACGTTTATATAATATTGAATTCAATCGAGATTGGAATGTTCTAAATCCTATAGGTAATCAATCTCTCATCATTGGAGGGGTTGACTTCTTTAAAAATAAAAGCGACAGTATAAAATGGATAGTCAACGGAAAATACCAATTTGAAAAACTAGATTATACACATCATTTTTCAGGGAGTAAACAAGTTTTTCAGGCGTTAGTCAAGAATAAAAATGTTCTAGTTCAAACCCAAGGAAGTTACATGAAAAGTTCTGGAGAGTTAAATGATTCTGACTTTTTTAGAAACCGAACAATAACAAAATACCATTACAAACAAAATTATATTGGTGGAAGTTTTCGTCATGAAAACAACAAAGAATTCAACACCACCTCTCAAAGTTTAACGAACATCAGCCAACGATTTACTGAGTTTGGTCATTTCATAGGTCGAGGCGATTCTACAAAAGTATTCACAGAGATAGGCTATCTAATTCGAAATAACGACAGCCTTCAAAACGGTCTTTTAAAACGAGTGAACCAATCTTTTTCTTCCTATTTGAAATCGCAAATTTTAAAAAATGAAGACCAAAATTTAAGTCTATTCATCAATTATAGAAACTTAAAATTCAATGACGGCAGAACCAGCCAACCTTCCATTAACAGCAGATTGAGCTATACCGATTCCTATTTTGGACAATTGCTTCAAATCAATACCTTTTACGAAACTTCATCAGGAACAATTGCGCAACAAGATTTCACTTTTTTGGAAGTTGAACCAGGCCGAGGAGTTTACATGTGGAATGATTACAACAACAATAATATTCAAGAGTTACAAGAATTTGAAATTGCTACTTTTCCTGATTTAGCTAAATATGTTAAAATCTTTTTGCCAAATCAGGTATTTGTACGCACTTATCAAAACAAATGGAGTCAAACGTTAACCTTTAATGGTTCGGTATGGCAAAATGCGAGTGGTTTAAGAAAACTGCTTTCTAAATTTTACAACCAGACATCATTTATTATTGACAAAAAAATAAAACGATCGTCTAATCATTTCGAATGGAATCCATTCACCTATAACGAAAACGAATTAATCGGATTAAATCAATCTTTTAGAAACAATTTGTTTTATAACAAAGGTAAACAACGGCATTCTGTAACTTACACTTTCACTACTAATTCAGTTAAAAATTTATTGAACTTTGGAAGTCAAGAAAACCAGTTAAAATCACACCAATTGCAATACGCACATTTAGTTAAAAAATATTGGTTATTCCAAGCGATTACAACCACCACCAATAGTAAAAGTATATCCGACAATTATAGCACAAGAAATTTCACTATACAATCTTGGGATTTAAATCCAAAAATTACTTATTTATTCTCTAAAAATGCAAGCTGGGAAGTTTTTTATAAAAATAGTTCTAAAGAAAACACCATTGGCACAAAAGAAAGTTTAAAACAAAATCAATGGGGAACAGCCTTTATTTGGAATAGTGAAAAAGGATTAACCAGTAGTGGTAATTTTAGTTACTATGATAATCAATTTGAAGGAAATCAAAACTCGCCTGTAGGTTTTCAATTATTAGAAGGTTTACAAGCTGGTAAGAATATGACTTGGACATTCAATTTACAAAAAAACATTACCCAGTTTTTAGATATAGCTATCAATTATCAAGGTAGAAAATCCGAAACAAGCAAAACCATTCATACTGGAACGATACAATTAAGAGCTTTTTTTTAAAAAAATGTTAAAAACGGCTTATTTAATTAGCAAACATTCTATTTCAGAGGTAAAAAAACTACATTTGCGTAAATACTCTAAAATGAAAAATTTCTATATAATTACCACTTTACTCTTAAGTCTAGTTAGTTTTAGTCAATTAAGTAATAAACATTGGATTCCACCATTACATTCAAGGGACGATACGGCTATTCAAGATCATTACCTATATTTATCTACACCCGAAACAACTCCTTTTCAAGTTACGGTAAAAACAGGAGATGGAAATCCAATTGCTGGCTCCCCTTTTACCATTTCACGAACAAATCCCTCGATAATTTTAATTGGAAATGGACAACCAAGCTCTATGTTTTTAGACCAAACAGATCTTAACGTTGTCGTTTCAGATAAAGGGTTAATCTTGGAAAGTACTAAAGACTTTTATGCAAGTTTTAGGATGCGTGCTCAGAATCATGCTGAAACATTAATATCTAAAGGGAAGCCAGGAATAGGGACTAGCTTTAGACTAGGCAGTACTCCACAAGGTGGTGAGATTAATATTAGAAATTTTGTAGCCAGTGTTATGGCTACGCAAGACAATACAACCATTACACTTTCAGATTATGACACTGACGTTCAGTTTGTAACACTAAATGGCAACATTGGGGATGACAGCCAAACTTTTGTATTAAACAAAGGGCAAAGTATTGTTTTTAGCGGCTATACAGACGTTACTGCTAACTGGACAGGATTTATTGGAGCTTTAGTAGTTGCTGACAAACCTATTGCCGTTAATACGGGTAACGCCACTGGAGGAGTTACCAATAATGGTTCTGATTTCACCTTGGATCAAATTGTATCTGCTGCACAAATTGGTACAGAATACATCTTTATTGAAGGGAATGGACTACCTGAAATGGAACAGCCTCTAATAATTGCAAATGAAGATAATACAGAAATTTATGTAAATGGAAATACAACGCCTATTGCAATTTTAAATGCTGGCGATTATACACTTATACCTAATTCATACTACCAAGGAACTAACAATAAAAATATATATATTCGTTCTTCAAAGCCGGTTTTTGCCTATCAATTAATTGGTGGAGCAGCTTCCTCACCTACCTCAGGTTTAAACTTCATTCCGCCATTGAGTTGCTTTTTTCAGAATTCAGTTTATATACCCTCAATTAATTCTATTGGAAATACTGATTATAGTGCCGATTTGATGGTATTAACTTATGGTAGTTCAACCATTACCGTAAATGGCAACCCTATTAATCCAGCAACTTCAGAAGCAGTTTTAGGAAATACAGATTGGGTAACTTACAGAATTTCTGGCTACACGGGTGATGTAAACGTGATATCTACAGGTCCATTAGCCGTAGGGGTATTTGGAGCGAGTGGAGCAGCGGGTTATGCTGGCTATTACTCTGGATTTGGTAGTGCCCCCACTGACACCGATGTTACCGTGTGTTCGTCTGCCACAAAAGACCTTTTTGAATCGATTGATGGAAATCCAGAACCTGGTGGAACATGGACTATTCCTGCAGGAGGCGCACCTTTAAACGGAAATATTTTTGATCCGGCTCTAAATTTACCTGGAGAGTACATCTATACTTTTACTAAAAATTGTAATACCTCATTAACGACTATTTCAGTGAAAGCTAATGTAAGTATTGTTCCTGGTGGCAATCCAGGCATTAGTACTACTAAAAACACCTGTGTTAATGAATCTAGTTTTGATTTATTTACTCTTTTAGGTACAGGTGTAACCCCTGGTGGAATTTGGTCACCTGCACTAGCTAGTGGGACTAGCTTATTTGACCCAGCGGTAGATCCTTCTGGAACCTATACCTATACCCTTCCAGCTAACAGTGTTTGTCCAGAATTATCTTCAAGCGTAGTTGTAACCAATAACCCTTTACCTACCGTGAGCTCCATTGCAACATTAGAACAATGTGACGACAATTTAGATGGAGACGACACAAACGGGAAAGCTACTTTTAATTTAAACACTAAGACTACCGAAGTTCTGAATGGACAAACAGGCGTTACTGTAACCTACCATTTAACGGCTTCAGACGCAATAGCTAATACGGGAAGCATTACTACTTACTACGGTGGAAACAATACCATTCATGTTCGTTTAACCAATACAGTTACAGGATGTTATAATGTTACTTCCTTTGAAGTAAAAGTTAACGTAAAACCTGTAGTTTCAAACACCATAACTTTAACTCAATGTGATGACGACACAGATGCTATTACTGATTTCAATCTAACGGAAGCTAATGGTTTACTTTCGACACAGAGTAATTTAACTTTTGCTTACTTTAGTACACAAACCGAAGCAGAAAATAACACAAATCCAATTACCAATACAACGGTATATAATTCAGCCAATAATGGTGTCGTTTGGGCTAGAGTTACTAATGAATTTGGATGTTACCGAACAGCTAAAGTCAACTTAATAGTATCGACCACACAAGTGCCTGCTGGGTTCCAGTTCACCTTGAATGCATGTGATGAATTCATTAGTCTAAGCGATCCCGATTTTGATGGGATAGATTATTTTAATCTCAACCCTGCCACTACAGCTATCTTAAATTTATTCCCTGGAAATCAAAATTTAACCGTAACTTACTACACTTCACAAGCCAATGCCTTGGCAGAAATAAATGCCATTACTACGCTAACTAATTTTAGAAATACCATCCCTCATTCGCAAACCATTTGGGTAAGAATAGATAGCAGTTTAAATAATGACTGTATAGGATTAGGCCCTTATGTGACGTTAACGGTTAATCCACTCCCTAATTTTGATTTACCTACCAGCAAGATTCTTTGTGTTCAACCAACAACTGGTACGGGATTACTTCCTATTGATGCTACACCTACTACACCTGGAAGCTACTCTTATGTTTGGACCCCTGCTAACACTAACAGTAATCCAGCTATTTATAACATTACCCAAGCAGGAACCTATAAGGTAGTTGTAACCAATACTACTACAGGTTGTACTAAACAGGATCAAATTCAAGTAACTGTTTCATCTGCGCCAGCTTCCGTAACAGCTGTTTTAAACAACGAGCTTTTTGCTCCCGGATTGTCGAGTATTAGAGCTATAACAAGTGGTGGTTTTGGAGACTATGAGTACAGTTTAGATACAATTGAATGGCAAGACTATCCTGTCTTTAACAACTTAGAAAATGGAAGTTATACTATTTATGTTAGAGACAAAAATGGATGTGGAAACATGTTGATTTCGAACACCCTACAAACCATTTCTTATCCGAACTATTTTACCCCTAATGGAGATAGCTACAACGACACTTGGAACATTGTAGGCTTAACCCCTGATTTTGAAGCCAAAATTTACATTTTTGATCGTTATGGTAAACTACTCAAAGAAGTCAATCCGTATCAAAATAACGGTTGGGATGGCACCTATAATGGCAATCTAATGCCATCTACCGATTATTGGTTTAGAATTGAATATAAGCAAAATGGCGTTGCCAAAGAATTTAGATCACACTTTAGTTTAAAAAGATAACATGGAAGCTTTTGTAAAAACAGAATTGAAACACAACATTGGTTGCATTACTTTTTTTCATCCTGCGGGTAACTCCTTTCCTGGAGCACAACTTCAAAAATTAGTTGAAGCTATTGAAACCCTTGACCAAAATGAAGCCGTAACCCTCATCTTATTACAAAGCGAAGGTAATTCCTTTTGCGCTGGAGCCTCTTTTGATGAATTAGTAGCCATAGAAGACTTAGAAGCGGGTAAAAAATTCTTCTCTGGTTTTGCTAACGTTATCAATGCCATGCGTAGTTGTTCCAAATTAATTGTAGCCAAGGTTCAAGGTAAAGCCGTGGGTGGTGGCGTTGGTATTGTAGCAGCAGCAGACTATGCTCTAGCTACTACCAAAGCAGACATTAAATTATCTGAATTAACCATTGGAATAGGTCCGTTTGTAATTGAACCAGCGGTAAGCAGAAAAATAGGCGCTACGGCTATGGCCGAATTAACTCTTGATGCTAGCAATTGGAAAACAGCACAATGGGCTTTTGAAAAAGGGTTGTATGCGCAATTAGTAGCAACTCCTGAGGCCTTAGACGAACGCACTGAAGCTTTTACCATGCAATTAGCAAGTTATCATCCTGAAGCGTTGAAAGAAATGAAAAAAGTATTGTGGCAAAACACAGATCATTGGTCTAGCTTATTATATGAACGTGCGGCTATTTCTGGTAGCTTAGTACTATCAGATTTTACCAAAAATGCCTTAGCCAAGTTTAAAAAATAAACCGCTTTCTGGAAAATAAACGAGACTTGTAGCCCCGGTTGAAGTGACATCCTTTTTGAGTGGCTTTGAACACTTAAGCCACTCAAAAAGATAAAACGGAAGACGGGACTGCTTATCCGATGGAATGAAAAACGAATGCTTCTATCGGGTTTTAAGCCAACCTGTAATACTGTATCTTTTTTGCTGAACTGGTTTAACCTCATGTTCAAGAGTTTGACTATCAAAAATCACTACTCGACCCCGCTCTGGAAAAATGGTTACATCACCCGAATCTTTGTAGATGACCAATTCGCCCCCAAATTCCGGCAACCAATTTTCATCGTTTAAATAACAAACTAGCGACAATCGACGGCGCTGATCATTTTGAAAAACATCCAAATGACGCTTATAAAATGTCCCTTCAGGATAAAGTGCATAGTGGAACTCCTTTTCGGCAATTCCTAAAAAGCAAGTAGCATTAAGGTAAGCCACCAAGTCATTGACTTTTTTAAAAAACAGAGCGGATGCAGGCGTATCCGTTTGTTCATCTAACCAAAAAATATAATCGCCACGAATGGCCTCTATCACCTTTTCATCTGTGCGATTACCAATGGCTGATTTTTTAAATGCTTGTTGGTGTAACACATCCAATAATCCATTTTTGAGTAGGGTTACTTCCTCAGCTGAAAAAAAATCATCTACTACAACATATTGTTTATTAACTATTCCTTCAATTATTGTTTCAAAAGTCTCGTTGCGTTCCATTCGTGATCTCTAAATTTTATTGCAAAGATAAATGAAATTAACGCTAAATTATTTCCTATTTTTGCATTTCAATTACAAGAAAAGATGAGTAAGATTAGAATCACCAAACAGTTCAACTTTGAAACCGGTCATGCTTTATTTGGCTATGACGGAAAATGTAAAAACGTACACGGGCACAGTTATAAATTATCGGTAACGGTCATAGGCACACCGATTACAGACCCTTCGCATGTAAAGTTAGGCATGGTGATTGACTTTGGTGATTTAAAAAAAATAGTGAAAGAAGAAATTGTAGATGTATTTGACCATGCGACTGTATTCAACCAAAATACACCCCACATTGAACTAGCCAAGGAGTTGCAAGACCGTGGGCATCATGTTATTTTAGTAGATTATCAGCCAACGAGTGAAAATATGGTAATTGATTTTGCAGCGAAAATTTCGGCTCGTTTACCTCAAGCCATTCAACTGCATTCCTTGAGATTACAAGAAACCGAGACTTCGTTTGCCGAATGGTATGCGAGTGATAATTAATTACACCTTTCTGCTCAACCAATAAAACATTGCCGTCCTATTAGTTGCTCATAAATTAATGAGCATTTCTTGTTATTGCCTTACTTAACAAACTCGTTATCAACTGCATTAGCCTTTTTTGCGGTTCCTTTCCTCCTGTTTTTACCTGTACTTATTTTAATTGCCCTCATTTTTACTTTCATCATTTTTTAGTACTCACTATAGGGCATTAATCCTTTAGTGTTAACCTTGCTTAACACCAACTTAATCCATACATGAT
>CAYNNB010000077.1:0-9332 GCA_964398425.1 uncultured Flavobacterium sp. | reverse complement strand
TTAATTTTAATCAGTTAACCAAAACCATTTTTGAGTTAACGAAAATCATTTTAAAAAGAAATAGAAAATAAAAAGTCCGAGTATTAAATACAAAACAGTTAACAGCAACTCCAATCGATAGCATTTTAAAATTTTCATCAGAATAAATTTTAATTCAAAACTATCTTTAAATTCAAAAATAACATTTTCTAATTTACCAATACCAAATTAGAGTTAACCAAACCCTACTTTTATAAACTGAACTGTTTGTTTTGTTAATTATACTCTATTTAAAGCTTTCTTTTTCATATTTTTGATAAAAAACAATCAATTGAACAAGATCCTCCTAGTTTTAATTTTATTATTCATCCAAAAACTAATTGGACAAAATCCATATTACAATACAATTAATAAATCACAAGGATTATTAACTAATAGTGTCTATGACATTTTTCAAGATAAGGATGATTATATGTGGTTTGCTACAGACAAAGGTCTGTGTCGATTTAATGGATATACCTTTCAATACTTTAGCCTAGACAATATGACCTCAAGAGCAGGAACTTGTATTAAACAAGATTCCTTTGGCCGAATTTGGTATGAAAACTTTGACGGTTATTTGTACTATGTAGAGAATAATCAATTAAAAAAATTGAATCAAAACAAATCTATTGGTTATTTCAAATACGGAATTATTCAAAACCAATTATATGTAATTAACAAAAATACCGTTGATGTTTATGAATTAAAAACACTTTCACTTATTAAAAAGATTGAACTCAATACAGAGGATAATAAATATATATATTTTAGCAATAAAAAAATATATGTATTTGCAAATCAATTGATTATCATACAAAACGACAGCATTCGTCAAAAGATTGATTTACCAAAAGACTTTTCAGAAAACTTTAATTCCATTCTAGTTGAAAAAACAAAAGATGGGTTACTCATTGGTTCTAAATTTTCAAATTACTGTTATCTATTTTCTAACAATCAATTTTTTAGAAAAGAGCTACATCTAGAAAATACAATTGTTCAAAATTTGTGTTGGTGTAATAATAAAAATTGGCTTTGTACTACTACTGGAATTATAGAAATGGATTGTGTTTTAGGAACAAAACGTAATTTCTTTGAGGGAACTAATATTTCCTACATCTACAAAACCAAAAACAACAATTATTGGATTTCTACTTTAACCGAAGGTTTATTTTATATTGAAGATTTCGACTCCCAATTAATTAGCTCTAAAGAAAGCTTAACTTCATTGTGCTTTAAAAAAGAGCAATTGGTTGTTGGAACCAAAAATGACAAAATTCTAGTTTTAGAAAAAAATCAGTTTAAAACTATATTTACAGGAAAAGACAACCATCAATTGGGGCAAGTCTTTCATGATAAACTTTCTAACCAATTGTATTTTACTTCTTCCAAGTTTGGTGTTTTAAATTCAGAACTTAAACTAACCAAAAAAATTCCAATAGCTGTTAAAAGTGTTTGCGCTGTCGATCATAAATACATTGCATTTGCCGCCAGTAGTTCTTCAGGCTTAATTGTAACTAATGAAAATAGTAAAAGTGATTGGGATTTAGTATACAAGGCTTATATCGAATTAAAAAACAGCAATTACAACAATATTATTATCAATGCTAAAGGAAAATCAACAGCATTTGACAGTATTAATAAAACAATTTATTTTGCCACAAATAATGGTTTATTTTATATTGGTCAAAAAGGATTAATTTCCGAATTAAAATATAAAAATACTTCATTAAATATCACCAAACTTTCATATGAAAAAGGAAAAATTTATGCTTGTAATGGCGATTTAAACTTGTTTCAAATCAAGAACAACAAAATTTCAGAAATTAATTTTCCAGCAATTATTCAACAAGAAAATGTAGAAAAAACAATTCTTAAAGACAGACTTCTTTTTATCATTACCAATAAATACATTTTTGAGTTCGATTTGTCAACCAAAAAGTTAAAACAAATTATTCATATCAATAGTAATATTGAAGTGAATGATATTCTCCTTAAAAACAACAGCTATTACATTTCAACCAACAGAGGTTTAATCATCAGAAAACAAGAAGTTTATAATCGTTCCAATCCAACTTTTGTTATCGAACATATAACCGTGAACAATCAAGTAATTGAAAAATTGAAACTAAACGATTTGACTTATAACGAAAATAACATTCATATTACCTATCGTTTTTTATCTCCAACACCTTTTGAAGAACACGAATTGTTTTATAGAATCAACGAATCGCAATGGCAAAAAGCGGATATTGTAAATCCAGAATTAGTTTTAAACTCTTTAAATCATGGAAGTTATACCATTGAATTTGTACTAAATTCCGATTTTAAAAACACAACAAAAATTCATTTTAAAATTAATCGCCCATTTTGGCTACAACTACCCTCCTTTTTTGGTGCATCACTAACTATTATAGCTTTGTTATATTGGTTATATCGCATCAATATCAAAAAAATAAATAAGAGAAACCAACTCATTTTAGATAAAATTAACTTAGAAAAAAATGTCAATCAATCCAAGTTAAAGGCTATTAAATCTCAAATGAACCCCCATTTTTTTTACAATGCATTAAACACCTTACAATCTTATATTTTATCAAACGAAAAGAAAGAAGCCATAGATTATTTGTCCAAATTTTCTAATCTAACCCGCACTATATTAGAGATGACAGAAAAAGACTGGATATCTATTTCAGATGAAATCAAAACGCTTACATTGTATCTTGATATTGAAAAAGCACGTTTTGATAATGATTTGAATTACTCAATAATAGTGGATCCTAATTTAGATATTGACTCTTCTAAAATTCCTTCTATGCTGATTCAACCTTATGTAGAAAATGCCATAAAACATGGATTACTTCATAAAAAAGAAAGTAAAATTTTGAACATAGGTTTTGATAAAATTGACGATACTCTAACAATAAAAATTGATGACAACGGCATTGGTAGGCAAAAAAGTAATGCACTAAATCAAATTAAAAATAAAAACCATCAATCGTTTGCAACAGATGCTTTACAAAGCAGAATTGATTTACTTAATCAATACAACAAAAAAAATATTACGATTGAAATTATAGATAAATATACAATAACTAATCTTCCCTCTGGAACAACTGTACTAATAAAAATACCTCTAGTAAAATGATAAAAGCAATCATTATTGATGACGAAAAAAGAGCACGATTAAACTTAACCTTACTTTTAACAGAGTATTGTTCTGATATCACAATTATTGCAGAATGTGAAAACTTACCCGAAGGTGTTAAAGCTATTAGAAAAAATAAACCCGATTTAGTTTTTCTTGATATTGAAATGCCAGGTCATAGCGGACTTGAATTATTAGATTTTTTTGATGAAAATGAAGTGAATTTCAAAATTATATTTACAACCGCTTATCAAGAATATGCCATTCAAGCATTTAAATTTTCTGCTATTGATTATTTATTAAAACCTATTAATCCAAACGAATTAGTAGATTCCATTGCTCGCTTTACAAAAGAGAAAGAAAAATATAATAATTATGCTATCTTAAGAGAAAATTTAAAACAAGACACATTAAAAAAAATTGCAGTACCCTCGGGCAATAGTTTATTGTTTTTAGAAACAGAAAAGATCATTTTTATTAAAGGTGAAGGAGCTTATTCTGAGATTAATTGTGAAAATAATGAAAAGTATTTAGTAAGTAGAAATTTAAAAAATTTTGAGGACATCATTTGTTTCAATTCAATATTTGTTAGAACTCATAAGTCTTACATTGTAAATACACAATTTATTCGAGCTTATAATAAATCAGATGGTGGAAGTTTAGAATTAAAAAACGGCTTACAATTAC
Organism: uncultured Flavobacterium sp.; assembly: GCA_964398425.1. Classification (GTDB taxonomy): domain Bacteria; phylum Bacteroidota; class Bacteroidia; order Flavobacteriales; family Flavobacteriaceae; genus Flavobacterium. The sequence continues at coordinate 5,479 of CAYNNB010000077.1, read as the reverse complement.
CTCTCTCAAATGAGAAATTAGAAATCATTTTAGAGGCAATTGAAATCATTAAAAGATAAACTATCGCTGTAAATATACCCAACCTGTTTTAGATTCTCCTGATTTTAAAACCACTACATAATAATAGGTCCCCGCAGGAAGTAAACTCCCTTTAAAGTCTTGACCATACCATTCTTTTTTATAATCAAACTCAGAAAAAACTTCTCTACCATATCTGTTGAAAATTTTTAAATTCTCAACTTCAAAAGCACTTAAATCAAAATAGTCATTTGAATTATCTCCATTAGGAGAAATACCTTTAGGTATACTACAAGCTAAACTAGTAACCATAATTTGATCATTAGTACTACACGTCACATCTTGTACTACAACTGAATATAACCCAACAGACTCATTGCTAATTTGAATAGGGTTCATGTTACTTATAAATCCATTTGGTCCAGTCCAAATATAATTTACATGTGATGGATTAAAAGAATCATTCAATGGAATAACTTGTAATGTTTTATAATTATTTACGCATAAAGCATTAATATAGAATTCAGGCACAGGTGAAACAATAACTGAAACTTCAAAAGGATCCAAAATACAAGATCCATTTGATATTACTAACGTATAAATACCGCTCTGATCCACTTGCATAGACAAAATCTCTAAATCGGGCAAAGTTGATGAAAAACTATTAGGCCCAGTCCATTGATAGCTATAAGATGAATTGTTTTGATTAACTGTGATGTATAAATTTTGTCCATTACACAACTGAACCACTGGATTCAAGTTTGTTATTATTGGTTTTTGTCCTAAATTAATAGTTATAATTGCTTCGTCAAAGTTAGAACAAAAACCATTTACACGATAAGAAAACTGATAAGAACCATAAGCTACATTTGTTGCATTCCAATTAGCACCTACTAAAGCACCTCCTGAATTTGTTAATTCAGTCCACACTCCATTTGTGTCAAAAGTTCCACTCAAATAACTTTGTAAATTAAGTAAACTTTGATTTGTACATAAATTAATAGTATTATCATTTCCTGCATGTGGATTATTTAATGCGTCAGAGAGCGTAAAAGACAATACTCTATTTAGACATGAACTTGGATTTAATGTATTTGTTATTCTTACATAATAAACGCCGTAATCAGTAGGACTAGTAAAAGGAGTAAAACTCAAACTATTTGATGTACTCAAAATGGTTGTTGTTGCATTATCTTTCCACCACTCATAAGTAAAAAAGGGAAAATTTGGAACTGAAAATGTTCCATTTTGTCCACTACAAAAGCTAGTCGCAGTAATCTGCATTGGAGCTAAATTTGTAATTTCAATTATAGCATTAACAATATTCCCACAAGAATCTTCTACTTGAAAATTGTAAATTCCTGGAGATAAATTTGAAAATGAATTACTAGTTCCATTATTTATCAAAAATGGCGCACCATTTTTGGTTGTTATTCTATATATCAATGGTGGAATTCCGATAGCATTAACAATAGCCTCTGAATTTCCATTACTACATCCAAATGTTGGTATTGAAATAATACTTGGACCAGCTAAAATTTCAAAACTATAAATTTCCTTTACACAATCGAAAAATGTCCCATCAGAATTATATGTCTTAAAATTCTTTAAAATTCTAAATTGACCCGAAAAAGCTAAATTCAAATTATTTATTACAGGCTGAAGAGAAAAAGCATTTAAAGAATTAGGAACTGTCCCATTTACATAAAAAACACCTGTTTGTGGATGCTTCCAATTTCCAGAAGCTAAATCAAACTTTTGTAACCAATAAGACTCAGGAGAAGCATTATTACTCAACATATCAAATGCTATATTAAAAGAACCACAGTTTCTTTGAATAACCACATTAGGTTCATTTTGGGCATATCCCGTAACAGAAACAACATCAATCCTTTGTGCTCCACATGTATTTACTGATTGAATAATATAATTACCTTGAGGAACATTTGACAAAAAAAATGAGTTACCTGAAATTATAGATAAATTTTGAGGCAAAGTACCTGTATAGTTAGCAGGAGCACTAATTAATACTGCTGTATTAACATCTATATCTGAAACAACTTTTACTGAACCAAATCCTTCATCACAACCTGTTCTTTGAGTGAATGTAAGAGGATTAGGTGTATAGGGTGGAATAATAACATTTAAAGTGTATTCAACCCCACAAATATCTATTATTTTAAAAACATAATTTCCTTCCATTAAACCTGCCATCTCTAAATTATGTGTAGTAGGATTTATATAAGAAGTAACATCATAAGGCAAAGAAATTGGAAAACCTGCTGGAGCAGAAGTTATTGATATAGATTGCATTAAAACGCCACTCAAAGTAATCATTAACTTAGCACAACCATCTTTAGATGCACTATAAGTAGGAATTGCATCATTATCCGTTACACTAATAGTCTTAGTAACGGTTCTACCACAGGAATCGGTTATAGAAATCGTATACCCCCCTAATGGAATCGAATTCCCAATAGCACCATATATGGCACTGCTAGATGAAAAAGGTCCAGGGTGAGAGGAATTATAATTTAAAGGATTAAAACCAGCAGGATAGGAAATAAAATTAACTGTATAAGGTGCTATAAAAAAAGAAGGCGAAATTTCTATTTGTTTGTTAAAACAATCTAATTTATTTACAATAATAGTTGCGTCAAATTTTCTATTAACAGGATTATTGTTTAAAGTATAAACATTTCCACAGGCATCTGTTGCTACAAGATTATAGTAATACTGTTGAGCATTATAAAATGGAATTGCTTGATCTACAGCATTTCCGCCATTAACTGTTTGGTTAAGGATGGTTGGCGTTCCTCCTCCTGGAGGAAAAACAGTATATTGAAAATGTAATGGATAAGCAATAACATTTCCTAGTGACGATGAAAAATAATTGGATACATTAATGGTATTACAGCTCAATAAAGGTTGAACTACTGTACCAAAATTAAGTGTCAATCCAGGAGTAGATGGTAGTAAAGTATAGGTTTGAACCATAGTATTACCACAAACATCTGTTGCAATTATTTGATATTGTCCAGGAGGTAAATTATTAAATACATTTGAACTTTGAACATCCGTAGTAACTGGTCCTGTAATAATTTGATAAGTAGCTGGGTTTCCCGAATTAACATTAACCGTTAGCACTCCATTATTTCCACAAATAGGTCTAACTCCAGAAATGGTATAGGCCATATTTTGAATAGCATTTGTAATAGTGATATTTTGCTGCTGAGAACCAGAATCGGGCCCCAAAGTTTGAGTGGCAGTTACTTGATAAGTTCCTGAATTTAAACCTGTTAATGTAGCGTTATTTGTTACAGCTATTGGTGTTGTTGTATTAGGTAATAAAAACACTGCATAAGTAAAAGTAGCTCCTGAAACCGTATTACTAACCGCAAAATTTAAGCTCCCATTTCCTTGACAAGTTTCATTTGTTGATGTTACATGAAACGTAAAGTTAGATAGTTGCGCATAATAAAATTGGCAAAAAAAGAAAAAAAAGAAAAGGACACCCCTAAATAACATATTATTTTTTTACAGTTTAGCTCGCAAAATAAGAAATATTTTTCTGCAATTAACTAAAAACCTATAATTTAACACCTACAGCTCTTAAATCATCCCAAAAATTAGGGTATGATTTACTAACTACCTCTGCCTCCTGAATTTCGATAGGGACCCTTAAAGCCAAAGGAGTAAAAGCCATAGCCATTCTATGATCTTGATAAGTTACAATTGATTTGTAAGATTTTATTTTACTAGATTTTTCTAAATGGAGTGTATCATTTGTTATAAAAACTGAGGCACCTAACTTTGTAAGTTCACTCTTCAATGCTTCAAGCCTATCTGTCTCTTTAATTTTTAGCGTATGAAGCCCAAATAAACTACAAGCAATGCCAAGTCCAAAGCAAGTTACCGCAATAGTTTGGGCAATATCAGGCACATTAACCAATTGATAATCAACCACTGATACTTCACTCTTTTTTACTTTAGTAATTGTGATGGAATTATTCTTGTTAAAAATGGTTTCTACTCCAAAATCCTTATAGATTTCAACTAAAATAGAATCACCTTGTAAACTATCTGCTTTAAAATGTGAAAGCGTTACTTGCGAACCAATTCTAGAAAGTGAAATTAATGAATACCAATAAGAAGCAGAACTCCAATCTGATTCAATGCTAATTTTTGACTTAGAAATAGATTTACATGGACTAACTTTGATTTTATTTCCAATAAAAGAAGTTTGTATACCAATCTCATTAAGTAAGGCTAAAGTCATTTTAATATAAGAGCCAGACGTTACTTCACCCTGTAAAGTTAACTCAAGCCCATTTTCTAACTTTGGAGCAATTAATAACAAGGCAGAAATATATTGACTACTCACATTTGCAGAAATTGTCACCGAACTTTTAAAATCTTTTTTTCCTTTAATTCTAATTGGAGGAAAACCTTCCTTTTCTTCATAAGTAATTTCAGCTCCTAATCTATTTAAAGCATCAACTAAAATTTTAACAGGTCGCTCTTGCATTCTTTTTGAACCTGTTAAAACTACTTCTTTACCTTCTTGAATAGCAAAGAATGCAGTTAAAAAACGCATAGCAGTCCCAGCATGATGTACATCAATATGTCGAAAATTAGTTGAAAATTGAAAGTCTTGCAATGCTTTTTGCATTATTTCAGAATCATCCGAATTAGAAGCATTTTCAATTTGTAGCTCTGGAAACAATGCTTGTAATAATAAAGCCCTATTAGTTTCAGACTTACTTCCAGAAATAGAAATTGAGGCAAATTGCAATTCTGATTTATCCAATTTTAAATTCATGTGCTGGATACAAATTTAAGACCAACAATGGAGGCAATTAATGTGACTAAGAAAAAAATGCGCCAAAAAGTAGCGGGTTCATTAAACAAAAAGACACCTACCAATACACTTCCAACCGCCCCAATACCTGTCCAAACGGCGTAAGCTGTACCAATAGGAACTTCTCTTGTAACTTTTACTAACAAAACCATACTAACGGTTAAGCAAACAAAAAAACCCACATACCATAAGTACATATCAAAACCAGTAGATTCTTTTGCTTTACCTAAACAAGTGGCAAAAGCAACTTCAAAACAACCAGCAATAATTAATAAAACCCAATTCAATTTATTTTAACTTTTCGTTATTATGATGGCGTTCATGATCTCTTTGAGTCTTCAAATCCATTTTTTTATCAAATGCCGCTTGTAAATCTACACCCGTTTGATTGGCTAGACATAATACGACAAAAACAACATCGGCTAATTCTTCTCCTAAATCCTTGTTTTTATCACTTTCTTTTTCTGATTGTTCGCCATATCTACGGGCAATAATACGTGCTACTTCACCTACTTCTTCTGTAAGTTGAGCCATATTAGTTAATTCATTAAAATAGCGAACGCCGTGTTCTTTGATCCAATTATCAACTTCCTGTTGTGC
>CAYNNB010000076.1:0-9382 GCA_964398425.1 uncultured Flavobacterium sp. | reverse complement strand
AACATCATCAACCAATGGTTTGGTGGCGGACAAGATTTAACGCCGTATTATTTGTTTGAAGAAGATGCGAAACATTTTCATCAAACCTGTAAAACCGCTTGCGACAAACACAATCCTGAGTTTTATCCGAACTATAAAAAGAAATGCGACGAGTATTTCAGGAATACGCATCGCAATGAAGCGAGAGGAATTGGCGGTTTATTTTTCGATTATTTAAAAGCAAGCGAGCAAATGTCAATGGAAGATTGGTACAATTTCGTTACCGAAGTTGGAAATTCCTTCTTACAAGCTTATGTTCCTATTGTAGAAAAAAGAAAAGATTTACCTTATTCGGATGCTCAAAGAACTTGGCAAGAAATTCGTCGTGGTCGTTATGTCGAATTCAATTTGGTTCACGATAAAGGCACTTTATTTGGATTAAAAACCAACGGAAGAATTGAAAGTATTTTGATGAGTTTGCCACCCCACGTACAATGGGTGTATGACCATCATCCTGAAGTAGGAAGTGAAGAGGAAAAATTGATTAAAGTTTTAGAGAATCCAGTAGATTGGGTATAAAAGCGATTAGCTGTTAGCTTTCAGCGATTAGCTAAAAAATAAAAAAACTGAGAGCTAATTGCTAATAGCTGACAGGTTAAAACATATGAAAGACTATAAAAACTTTACAGTTTGGCAAAAATCACATCAATTGACATTAGATGTATATAAAGTTCTGAAAGATTTCCCTAAGGATGAAATATTTGGCTTAATAAGTCAAATGAAAAGATCTTCAAGTTCAATTCCAACAAATATTGCAGAAGGTTGTGGCAGAAATACGGACAAAGATTTTGCTCGATTTTTAATTATTGCATTTGGATCTGCAAATGAATTAGAAAATCAATTTATATTAAGTAAAGATTTAAAATTTATTGATTTAGAGACAAGTGAAAAACTATTGTTTCAAATTGAAGAGATTAAAAAAATGCTAAATAGTTTAATTTCAAAATTAAATAAATAAAATTTAATCGCTGGAAGTGATAAGCTAATTGCTAAAAGCTGACAGCTAAAACTAAAGATATGTTTCCAATACACAGAGGTCGTCGTTTACGAGTAAACGAATCAATAAGAAGTTTAGTAAGAGAAACCAGCTTGAGTCCAGCTGATTTTATGTTTCCCATGTTCATCATGGAAGGAGAAAATACAAAAGTAGAAATTCCTTCAATGCCAGGTATCTTTCGTCGCACCTTAGATTTAACGGTGGAAGAAGTAAAAGAAGTATTTGCACTAGGCATTCGTGCGGTTAACATCTATGTAAAAGTTAGCGATGATTTAAAAGATAATACTGGCAAAGAAGCTTGGAACGACAATGGTTTAATGCAAAGAGCCATTCGTGCTATCAAAGCCGCTTGTCCTGAAATGATTGTCATGCCTGATGTGGCTTTAGACCCGTATTCAATTTATGGTCACGACGGAATAATTGCCAATGGTGATGTAGCTAATGATGCCACGAATGATGCTTTAGTTAAAATGGCGATTTCTCACGCTCAAGCGGGTGCAGATTTTGTGGCGCCAAGTGATATGATGGATGGTCGTGTGTTACGTTTACGTCAAGGTTTGGATGCGGCAGGATTTCACAATGTAGGCATTATGAGTTATTCGGCTAAATATGCTTCGGCATTTTATGGTCCGTTTCGGGATGCTTTAGATTCTGCCCCTAAAGATGCAGATGTTGAAGTGCCAAAAGATAAAAAAACCTACCAAATGGATTACGCGAATCGTATCGAAGCAGTTAAAGAAGCCCTTTGGGATGTAGAGGAAGGCGCTGATATGGTTATGGTAAAACCAGGAATTGCCTATTTAGATATCGTTCGTGAAGTGAAAAATGCAGTAGATGTTCCTGTAACGGTTTTCCATGTATCAGGTGAATATGCGATGATTAAGGCTGCTTCAGAAAGAGGTTGGTTAGACCATGATAAAATAATGATGGAACAATTAATGTGCATTAAAAGAGCAGGAGCTAGTTTAATTTCAACTTATTTTGCAAAAGAAGCAGCAATTTTATTAAACCAATAAGCTGATTTAAATCAGTTTTTCCATAGAAAGTATTTACTACTTTTGAATAGAAAAATACATAAGATGAAAAAAATAAGCAATACTTTTTTAACCATAACTAGTTTCCTTTTTTTGACTGGTTGTGGAAAAAAAACAGAAACAGACCCTATGGGTAATTCTGTTAAAGAAACAACAGTAGTTCAAACACCTGAAGAATTAGGGAAAGAGATTTTTGAAGGAAAAGGAACTTGCGCTACGTGCCATAAAGCAGATGCAAAAGTAATTGGACCTAGCTTAAAAGAGATTTCAAAAATTTATAAAGATAAGAAAGCAAGTATTGCTTTGTTTTTAAAGGGAGAAGGAGAACCTTTAGTTGATCCTAGTCAGTATGAAGTAATGAAAGCGAATTTTGCTATTACTAAAACGTTATCTGATGAAGAATTAGATGCTCTAGAAGCTTATATACATAGTTTAAACAAATAAGTTTAAGTCGTCTTCGGGCGACTTTTTACTTTTTAATCGATGAATCACATTCTTTGTTTTCAATGGAAACTTCCTCTTTTAAAAAGTCATAGCACTCATTTAAGGAGGGATAAATAAATCGTGCAGTTTCTTGGACAGGATGAAAAAACAATGAATTTTCTTTTGTTTTTTGGCTTAATAACCAATTGTTAAAATTGATTTTTTCAACAAATCCTATTAGTACACTTAAAATAAGGACTGTTTTCAAAATACTTAAAAAAGCACCGCTTAATTTGTTAAGCCAACCTAAATAAGCAAAATTAGCCATATTTGAAAATAGTTTTGCAGCCATTTGAATACCAATAATCACAAGTAGAAATGTAAGTATAAAGGCTATGATTTGGATGTATTTTGGATTCCAAGAAAACCATGATTCAAGAATTGTTCTAATAAAAGATGAAAATTTAATGGCTACATATATGCCAATAAGTAAAGAGAAAAAAGAAGCCAATTCAACAAATAATCCATTCTTTAATCCATTATAAAGAGCATAAGCGAGAGTAATAGCAAACAAAATATCTACAAAAAGCATTATTATTTTTTTAGCAAAGTAACCAAAATTTATTGAATTTGAGAATGTAGCCCTATCTTTGCAATAAAAAAATATGTCGAGAGATAACCTCTTAAAAACACGTTGGGAACAAGTGGTGAAAATACTTTCTGATCGTTTTGCAGATGGCGAAACTATGGATTTAGATAGCATTATCTATTTGATAGGCGTGCAAGAATTGGGAAAACCCAATCAAACTTTTAAAAAAGATGAAAAAGTAAATTTAATGCATATTGCCATTTGTCGTTTACTAGAACCTTATGGCTATTATGAATTTGACTATTTTGATAAAGAAGGTTGGCCTCATTACAAAATAAAAAACCAACTTCCTCCTCTGAAGTCAGGTGAGCAAGCCGTTTTAATGAAAGAAGCCATAGTGCAGTATTTTTTAGAGAAAGCGTTAATTGAATAATAGTAGTAAATACTGCCACGATGGGAATGGCATCCTTAAAATGATGAAGTTCTTAATGTCATCATTTTAAGATAAAATGGACAGCGTGAGTTTTTATCTTATGAAAATAGCATGAGTGCAGCCAAAATAAATAAAGAAATATTCTTAAGAATTTAGTAAATTTGCACCCAATTAGAACAAGACCATGATTGACAAAATAAAACAGCATATTGAAGAAGCTAAAGCATTTCAAGCTGATAATAAAGAACGTTTAGAGGAATTCCGAATTAAATATTTGGGAGGTAAAGGTATATTAAAAGAGTTTTTTGCTGAGTTTAAAAATGTTCCGAATGAATTAAAAAAGGAATTTGGACAAGTTATAAATGAATTGAAAAACACGGCTGAGGAGAAAGTTAAATCGATTCAGGAACTGTTAGAAACTAAAGAAGAGTCTAAGGGACAATTTGGGGATTTAACCCGACCAGGATATCCTATGGAAATAGGTTCGAGACATCCTATTTCTTTAGTTAAAAATCAAATTTTGGATGTGTTTTCTACAATTGGTTTTAACGTTTCGGAAGGTCCAGAAATTGAAGATGATTGGCATAATTTTACAGCTTTAAATTTACCTGAATATCATCCAGCAAGAGATATGCAGGATACTTTTTTTATCCAGACAAATCCAGATATTTTATTACGTACGCATACATCATCTGTTCAAGTACGTTACATGGAAAACAATAAACCACCTATTCGTACGATTTCTCCAGGTAGAGTTTTTAGAAATGAAGCGGTATCAGCGCGTTCACATTGTATATTTCACCAAGTAGAAGGACTTTATATTGATAAAGATGTTTCATTCGCGGATTTAAAACAAACTCTTTTATACTTTACTAAAGAAATGTTTGGCAAGTCTAAAATTAGATTACGTCCATCGTATTTCCCTTTCACAGAACCTAGCGCTGAGGTAGATATCTATTGGGGGTTGAAAACAGAGACCGATTATAGAATTACTAAAGGTACAGGTTGGTTAGAAATTATGGGGTGTGGAATGGTAGATCCAAATGTGTTGAAAAACTGTGGGATTAATCCAGAAGAATATTCAGGTTATGCTTTTGGAATGGGAATAGAACGAATTGCCATGTTGTTATATCAAATTGGAGATATTCGAATGTTTTATGAAAATGATGTGCGATTCTTAGAGCAATTCAAAACTAGTTTATAAAATAAAATCCCGAAGTTGTTTTCTCTTCGGGATTTCTTTTTTACTCTTTAATTATTTTTTTGGAGATTGACTCGAAGCCGTAAGTTTTGATTTTAACGAAGTACATACCTTTTGTTAAATCTGCTACGCTTACATCTTCAAATGCATTAATATGGTTAACTGTTTTAATCAGTTGTCCAGTTATAGAGTATATTTCAATTTTTTCTACATCGTGTGTTAATGTAAAATGATCCTTTGTGGGATTTGGATAAAGATTCAGTTGATTTTCAATAGTAATTGATGAATTAGAAAGTACATTTGACAATTGATTACCATAGATTCTATATTCTCCCGGGTTGAGTGTAATTGGGTTAGTGATACTACTAACGGTTATATTGGTTCCATTCATTAAATTGTACCAAGTCCCAGTGTAAGGAAAATCAGGAGTTATATTTTGAGGCGAAGTATATAAATTAGCAAGTATAACCACATTTTTTAATTGTGTTACTGGTAAAGCATTATCATAAATATAGATACGTTGCTTCAAATTATCTCCATTTTGAGGACTAATAGCAAATTGTCCATTAAAAACGGTTTCCTGAGTTTTGAGTTTCATGAATTTGCTATAATCTGTATATACCTGATTTCTTGGAGCTGTAGTTATCCAATTTTCCACCCATTGAGGTTGTGGCTTTGTTGCAAGTTTACAGTCTCCAGCTGTTGCGTCTGTTTCCGTATTTACAGTATTATTAGTGCAAGTATAAATTGAGTCGTCCATTCCTAATTCTTGAAAATGCCAAATCATTTTAGGGCCGGGTATTAGCACGCTTATTGCTCCAATCGCAGCCATCCTGTTAATCGCATTGGTTTCATTATTTAAAACAGGATTTGTTCCTGAATTAGAACCATAGGTTTTTGCTTCAAACATCATACGATCTTTATCATGACTTTCTGGATATCCTATTAATCTTTTACCAGTAAAACCTCTAGTATTATAATCCATTCGAGCAATATTTCCTGTTGTATTTGAATAGCCCATGGCTAATTCTTTATACTGAGTATACATTTCGCCCCACATCATAATACCTTTTCCTTCTGCTATTCTGTAATTAGCCCATTGTTGTTCTTCAATATCTGACCCTAAATGTTCAAAAATAACATAATGGTTTCCGTCTAAACTCCACGAATAATCTGCATATTCTTTTAAAACATCAACACGATCTGCTTGATAGCCATTAGTACAAGCATCATTTCCTGGTGAACAATTTTGAGTAAATCCTTTGGTTAAGTCCCATCTAAAACCATCAATCTTAAATTCGTTTATCCAATGCTTTAGTGTTCTTTTTACATAGTCTTTAGTAAAGGCAGATGCATGGTTAAAATCTTCTCCTACGCTGTAACTATGACGTGCTGTAGTATTAAAATAAGGGTTTTCTGTACTTGGACTCCCCCAACCGTCTCCGTCAGGATCATTCATCCACATACGAACCATTGGATTTCTTCCAAAGGCATGATTAAAAGCAATGTCTAAAATAACAGCAATTCCGTTTTGATGGCATAAATCAATAAATTCTTTTAACTTATTTTGTGTACCATAAAATTTATCTAAGGCCATATGGAAGGAGGTGTTGTAACCCCAACTTTCATTTCCTTCATATTCCATTATTGGCATTAGTTCAATAGCATTAATGCCCAGATTTTTAAAATAATCAATCTTGTCAATCAAATCTTGGTAGTTTCTATCGGTATCAAAATCTCTAATTAGTACTTCATAAATAGCTAAACGGTCTTTATTTGGTTTATTAAAATTAGTTACTACCCAAGGGTAAGATGTTTGTCCTGTTTGTAAAACAGTAACTTCTCTTTCTGGTCCTGTTGGATAACTAGGCAATCCAGGATAAGAGGTTGAAGGGATCCAAGGATCGTCATAAGGAGATAATACTAGTGTAGAACATGGGTCAGCCGTTTTAACAACTTTTGGAGTATTTGCGATTGGGGTTTGGTCAACAACCCAATATTGGTAAAAATAAGAAACGCCAGGTGTTAAGCCAGTTAATTCAATCCAAAATTTTGATGAACTAATATCTTTTTTCATTGCATAACTACTGTTTGGAAGCCAGTTGTTGAAAGTCCCTGCTACATAAACAAAATCTTTTAAAGGTGCGTCTAAAACTAGAGTAGCCTTGGTTGGATCTGTAGTGTTGTAGTTTATACCTATTTCCAACCCCCCAGGTAATGCTTGATTTATCGTATTAGGGTTGACGATTACCATGAATTTTTTTGAAAGTGTTGTTGCTCCTTGAGTAGCTGTTAATTCAAATTCAGTATTAGTAATTATGGAAGTCGCTATATATGAATAACTAGAAGTAGTCTGAGTGGCTGCAGCAATTAAACTTCCATTGGCTTTTAATTGGTAATTAGCTGTACCGTTTGTATTTGTTGCACTAATGGAAATAGATCCACCACTGTTTTGAACCGTTGTTGAATTTTGAATCGGATTTATTAACGTAAAGTTAAAAGCTCCCACTTCAGTTACAATGTCTTGAGATTTTTTATCACCAGTACCATCTTTTGCTTTTACTAAGAAACCCATTTTACCAATTCCTGTAAATCTATTGTAAAAAGCATTTGGAGTTAGGGTATAAGTATAAGTATCGGTAGCAGTATTGTAATTTAGTCTATTAGTTTCAGAAGAATTCGTCCATATTCCATTTGTTGGACAATCTAGTATATTGGTGTCATTTATATCAAAAGACCAAGCCCATAGATAAAGGGCATTTCCAGTCACACCCCATGTTGCCTCATTAATTGAGTTGCCATTTATTGTTATAGTAATACTTTGATTATCCTCAAAAACAGATGGATTAATCGAATATGTAGCTGTTTGTTGTTGAGCCAGCAACGTAGCAGTTAATAGTGTAAAAAATAAAAGTAGTAACTTTTTCATAGAAGATTTTGGTATTTAAACTATTTAGATGCAAAAATAGGACTGTTTCCAGTCCTATTTTTAATTAATCTACTGTGATAACTTTATTTACGTTATCAAAAATAATTCTTCTAACAGCAGTAGGTCCAACATATCTAAAATTGCTATCCCCATCAAGGCCATTAATTAATTCGGAATCAATAGTATAACCATTTGTAACATACCAAGGATAATTTCTGTTTTCTTCACCCCAACTATCACCACCATTATTCGCTGTCCACAATCTGAATGTTTCACCATTATTCATTTGAATAATCGATTCATATACTCCAGTGTTTATTAATCTACATTCCGATTCATTATTCCCAGCCCAAGACCATCCACCAGGTGTGGCAGCACCTACTAACCAATGTGATAAAGGTTCAATGCCAGATACAACTGAACTTCTTCCTATGCTGATTGATTTGTTTACTTCATTCACAATAATTTTATGTACTCCAGTTGCTCCGTTGAATTTAAAGTTTTGATCTCCATCATTTGCGTTAACTAAAACGCTAGAAATTTTGTATCCATTGTTGGTATAAAAAGGATAGTTTCTACCTGAACTCCAATTTCCATTTTCTGTGAATATACGGAACGAATCATTTCCATTATTGGCAAAGGTTGTTCTTGCTGTTAGGATGTTGTTGTCACAAATCATTGAGACAGGAGTTGACCATCCCCATCCAGCATCTGGTACACCTGCACCTACTAAGTATTGACTTAAACAACCATAAGCAGTTACATTGAAAATAATTGGACTAGTGTATTGTTCTTGAGTTCCAGCAACTGAAGCTTTAATTCTAACTTCTATTGGTGTTGAAACAAAAGGTACACCACCACACAATAATGCAGGAGTATTTAATTGCCCCATAGTAATTACAGTATTAGTAGCCCCATTTGTGATACTAGATAAGGTAAAAGGGACTGCAAAGTCTGTGTTTACTTTAGCAATTTGTACTTCATAAGTAACAGCAGTGGTTACTGAGTATTGCGCAGGAGCCCAATTTAAAGTTAAAGCAGCATTGTTAGGAGTAGCTTCAACTAATACAACACCTTCTCCATCTGCAGGTGTAATAATACGGAAAGACGGATCGTTTTTTGCTTCTAGGATTAATTTATCACTTTCATCCTCACAGGAAACTAAGCTTGTTAAAGCAAATAGTAAAACGAATGATTTTAAAATATTTTTCATAATTAATTGTAAGTATTGATTAATAACCTATATTTTGAGTTAAATTTGGATTAGAAGACAAACTGATTGCAGGGATTGGATATAAATTTTTATAGGCAGGTATACCAACACCACTTTGAGAATTTCCTTTCCAAGTCCAATTATAGTTAGCACCGGCATATTTGCCAAAACGAACTAAATCTTGTCTTCTATGACCTTCCCAATGTAATTCCCTTAAACGTTCGTCTAAAATGAAGTCTAATGTTAAGTCACTAGAATTAATATTAGCACTAGAATTGTTGTTTGCTCGTTCTCTTAAGTAATTAACATAGGTAACTGCTTGAGAAATTGAAGCATTACCTGCGCCTCTAATTGCACATTCAGCATACATTAAATAAACATCAGCTAAACGGAAAAGAGGGAAATCAGTGTCCACAAAGGTTTGGTTTGACCCTGCAATTCCTGTTGAAGAAACGTTAGAGTACTTTGCTAAAATAAATCCTTGATTTTGAGTAGCAATTGAGTTAATCTCAATGGGTCTCGTG
>CAYNNB010000075.1:2888-9471 GCA_964398425.1 uncultured Flavobacterium sp. | reverse complement strand
TAGTACCTGATTTAACGATTTTTCCATCCATTAAAACATGTACAAAATCAGGAACGATATAATCTAATAAACGTTGGTAGTGTGTGATTACTAACACTGCGTTATTCTCATTTTTTAATTTATTAACACCGTTTGCCACAATACGAAGAGCATCAATGTCTAAACCTGAATCGGTTTCATCCAAAATAGCGATTTTTGGTTCTAACATTGCCATTTGGAAAATCTCGTTACGCTTCTTTTCACCACCCGAAAAACCTTCGTTTAACGAACGAGATAAAAATTTACGATCCATTTCTAATAATTCCGATTTCTCACGAATTAATTTCAACATTTCGTTAGCAGGCATTTCTTCTTGACCGTTTGCTTTACGTTTTTCGTTGATGGCTGTTTTAATGAAATTCGTTACCGAAACACCAGGAATTTCTACTGGATATTGGAACGATAAAAACACACCTTTATGCGCTCGTTCTTCTGGTGCTAATTCAGACAAATCTTCACCATCTAAAATGATTTCTCCTTCCGAAACTTCATAATTTTCATTTCCAGCAATGATAGAAGACAAGGTTGATTTTCCTGCCCCGTTAGGCCCCATAATCGCATGCACTTCTCCTGCTTTAATTTCAAGGTTGATTCCTTTTAATATGTCTTTGTCTTCAACAGACGCGTGTAAGTTTTTAATCTGTAACATTTTAGTTTCAGGTTTAAAGTTTCAAGTTTATAAAATGTTGTTCTTGAAACGTTTATATTAATTTTTTTAATTCTATTATAATTATTAGTAAGTTCAGGTTTAACTTGAAACCAATTATTTATCCCACCGAACCTTCTAAAGAAATTTCCAATAATTTTTGAGCTTCTACTGCAAATTCCATTGGTAATTTGTTCAATACTTCTTTACTGAAGCCATTTACAATTAGAGCAATTGCTTTTTCAGTAGGAATACCTCTTTGGTTACAATAAAACACTTGGTCTTCTCCAATTTTTGAAGTGGTAGCTTCGTGTTCAATTTTTGCAGAAGCATTTTTACTTTCAATGTAGGGGAAGGTATGTGCGCCACAATTATTACCCATAAGTAACGAGTCACATTGCGAAAAGTTTCGAGCGTTTTCAGCTCTTGCGCCTATTTGCACTAAACCTCTATAACTGTTTTGTGATTTCCCAGCTGAAATTCCTTTAGAAATAATTGTTGATCTAGTATTTTTACCTAAATGAATCATCTTCGTTCCGGTATCGGCTTGTTGGAAATTATTGGTAACGGCAATGGAGTAAAATTCTCCAATTGAGTTATCTCCTTTTAATACACAAGATGGATATTTCCAAGTTACGGCTGAACCTGTTTCTACTTGCGTCCATGAAATTTTGGCGTTTTTTTCACATAAACCTCTTTTGGTTACGAAGTTGAAAACCCCTCCTTTTCCTTCTTTATTTCCTGGATACCAGTTTTGAACCGTAGAATATTTAATTTCCGCATCGTCCATAGCAATTAATTCCACTACAGCTGCATGTAATTGATTTTCATCTCGACTTGGAGCCGTACATCCTTCTAAATAAGAAACATAACTTCCTTCATCGGCAATTACTAATGTTCTTTCAAACTGACCTGTTCCTCCTTGATTGATACGGAAATACGTCGACAATTCCATCGGACATTTAACGCCTTTTGGAATGTAACAAAAACTTCCATCTGAAAAAACAGCTGAATTTAAAGCGGCATAAAAGTTATCAGTAGTTGGTACCACAGAACCTAAGTATTTTTGAACCAATTCTGGATGTTCCTTAATGGCTTCTGAAATACTCATGAAAATAATTCCTTTTTCTGCTAAAGTCTTTTTGAAGGTTGTAGCAACAGATACTGAGTCAACCACAATATCAATAGCTACATTATTCATCATTTTTTGTTCATCCACAGAAATACCCAATTTTTTATACATGGCTAATAACTCTGGATCCACATCATCTAATGTTTTATTTGGATCGGCTTTTTTAGGCGCTGAATAATATGAAATTGCCTGGAAATCGGGTTTTTCATAATTCACATTGGCCCATTCTGGTTCTTCCATTTGTTGCCAAATACGAAAGGCTTCCAATCGCCAATTCGTCATCCATTCCGGTTCTTCTTTCTTGTTTGATATAGCACGAATGATATCTTCATTTAAGCCCGCAGGAAACGTTTCCGAATCTAAATTGGTGTAAAATCCGTATTCGTATTCTTTATTTTCTAATTCAACTTTTAAGTCGTCTTCTGTGTATTTGCTCATATCTTCTATTTAAAAAATCTAAAAAATCTAAAAAATCAAAAATATGTCATTACGACTTTTTATTTTGCTTTTCTAAATTTTTTAAATATTTAATATAATTTCCTAATTGTTTTGAAATTTCTAAAACATCATTTCTGTGTTTGTATAAATTTCTTCATTAATATATCCCAAAAATTGTAAAAAATTAAACATATTTCTACATTCACCTACAGAACCTTTTGAAATATATAAAAACCTAATTAATTCCTTTTTAGTCTTTCCTTCAAATCCTTCTGCAATATTATTTGAAATAGATAAAACTGCTCTTTGTAATTGATCTTTTAATCCGTAATCTTTAGCAATCTTCTCATTTGTTAATGTTAGTTTATATACTTTAACTCCAAATTGAAGCGCTTTTTGATAAATCTCAATTTCTTCAAACGAATTGTACTTTGCTATTTTAGGTTTATTAATTATCCCTTTTTAGATTTTTTGGATTTTTTAGATTCGTTTATAATGAAAAACTCTCTCCACAACCGCACGTTCTTTGTGCGTTTGGATTATTAAACACAAATCCTTTTCCATTTAAACCTCCTGAAAATTCTAATGTTGTTCCAATTAAATACAAGAAACTCTTCTTGTCGCATAAAATTTTCATGCCATTATCTTCAATCAATTTATCGTCTTCGTTTTGTTTGTTATCGAATTTTAATTCATAAGATAACCCACTACATCCACCGCTTTTAACACCAACACGTATAAAATCACTTGTTGGATTAAAACCGTCTTCTGTCATTAAATCAATGGCTTTTTTCTTAGCACTATCAGATACCTTTATCATAACTTGGTTTTTCTTTAATTAAATTTTACGAAATCAATTGTAATTTAGATAATTATAATAAAAAGGACTATCTGTTTAACAACTTTCCTTATTTTGATTTTGTCTAAATTAACTGCAAAGATAAGTCATAAATTGTTTTTTTCCATGTTTCATAACATTTTTATAATTTATAAATTCATAGTTTTTCTTTATTTGTTTTTTTGTACCTTGGCGGAACAAGAATTCAAACTTATTTTTATGAAAATACATGCTATTGAAGCAGGAAATTTTAAACTAGATGGCGGGGCTATGTTTGGAGTGGTTCCCAAAACTATTTGGAGTAAAACTAACCCTGCTGATGCTAATAATCTGATTGATATTGCCGCAAGATGTATGTTAATTGAAGATGGAAGCAGACTCATCTTAATTGACACAGGTATGGGAAACAAACAATCCGATAAGTTTTTTAGTTATTATTCTCTTTGGGGCGAGCATTCTTTGGATGCCTCTTTACAAAAAGCAGGTTTTCATAGAGACGACATCACGGATGTTTTTATGACACACTTGCATTTCGACCATTGTGGTGGAAGTGTCAATTGGAACAAAGAGAAAACTGGATACGAAGTAGCTTTCAAAAACGCAACTTTTTGGACCAATGAAAATCACTGGGAATGGGCTACTAAACCTAATCCAAGAGAAAAAGCTTCTTTTTTGCATGAAAACTTAATTCCCATGCAAGAAAGTGGACAATTGCAATTTATTAATAGACCAGTCTCAGATTTCGATTTTTCAAATGAACTTGGTTTTGATATTTTATATGTAGATGGTCATACAGAGAAACAAATGTTACCTCATATTCAGTATAAAGGAAAAATGATTGTTTTTTGTGCTGATTTGCTAGCTACTGCCGGACATGTGCCAATACCATATGTTATGGGTTATGACACAAGACCACTTTTAACAATGGATGAAAAATCGAAATTCATGAATTCAGCTGCTGAAAAAGGTTATTTACTGTGGCTTGAACATGACGCGCACAATCCTATAGTTACAGTTGAGAAAACAGAAAAAGGGGTTCGTTTAAAGGATGTTTTACAATTGAGCGACGTTTTATAAAAATTTGTTAAATGACGGGTTAGTTGTAACAATAAAATATTATTATCATCTAACTGCATATAAAGACCATAAAAAATGAAAAAAGTATTTAGACCTTATTATTTATCCATAGCTTTTGCATTGGCTTTAGCAAGTTGCGGACCTGCTAAGATTATCTCTACCCCAATAGAGAATATTGATAAGATGCCTCTTAAAACAGCTCCTCTTAAAGAAAAAGATTTAAAGAGATGGAGCCATTTAGACTTAGTTAAAGACACGGTTCCAGGAATGAGTGTAGATAAAGCTTATGCTGAATTATTGAAAGGTAAAAAAGGACAAAAAGTAATTGTAGGTATTGTGGACTCTGGCGTTGACATTAACCACGAAGACTTAAAAGCTGTGATTTGGACGAATCCAAAGGAAATTGCTGGAAATAATATTGACGACGATAAAAACGGATATGTAGATGATATTCATGGATGGAATTTCCTTGGAAATGCAGTTCATGAACAATTAGAATTAACGCGTATTGTAAAAAAAGGCCCTGGAACACCAGATTATGATAAAGCTAAAGCGGAATTAGAAAAACAAATTCAAGATTTACAAGGCAATAAACAACAATTAGATTTTATCCTGAAAGCTGAAAAAACAATTAAAGATCATTTAAAGAAAGATAACTTTACTTTAGAAGAAGTAAAAGCAATTCAATCAGATGATACAAATGTAAAACAAGCGAAAGCAATGTTTACTCAAATTTTATCAGGAACTTCTAAAGCAGATTTTGACAAAGAAATAGTTGAATTTAAAGATTATGTTTATGGTCAATTAGACTACAATTTGAATGTAAATTTTGACGGAAGAAAAATTGTTGGTGATAATCCAGATGATATTAACGACACTAAATATGGAAATAATAATGTAATTGGACCTGAACCCAAAGAAGCTAAACACGGCACTCACGTTGCAGGGATTGTAGCGCAAGTAAGAGGTAATAAATTAGGTGGTGATGGTGTTACCAACAACGCTCAAATTATGGCGGTAAGAGCTGTTCCTAATGGAGATGAGTATGATAAAGACATTGCTTTAGGTATTCGTTATGCAGTAGATAATGGTGCAAAAGTAATTAACGGTTCGTTTGGTAAGTATTTTTCACAACACAAAGAATGGGTTATTGATGCTATCAAATATGCGGAGTCAAAAGATGTGTTGTTGTTTATTGCTGCAGGAAATGAATCGTATGACTTAGATGTTACCAACAAATATCCAAATGACACCTACGATGGACAACCAGAATTTGCATCAAATGTATTAATCATTGGAGCATTATCACCAAATTATGGTTCTAAAATGATTGCAGGGTTTTCAAATTACGGAAAAAATAATGTAGATATTTATGCTCCTGGTGATAAAATTTATGCAACAACTCCACTTAATACTTATGAGTACTTACAAGGAACTTCAATGGCCTCTCCTAATGTGGCTGGAGTAGCTACATTAATTCGTTCATACTATCCAAGTTTAACCGCGAAGCAAGTAAAACAAATTATTATGGAAAGTGGTACGTCATTAACCAATACAGTAACTGTTGGGGAAGACAAACACAAAGTAAATTTCAAAGATGCTTCAAAATCTGGAAAAATCGTAAATGCTTATAATGCTTTACTTTTAGCAGAAAAAATGGCTAAAAAATAAAAATTAGTTTAGAATTAGAAATAGTTAAAAAACCACAAAGTTTAGACGACTCGTTTATCTTTGTGGTTTTCTTTTTATGACCAAAATAAAAATCTTATGAAACAACTTTTCGTTTTAGGAATTACTTTGATTGGATTCCAATTAAAAGCACAAAACCATCCGAACCCTGGCTATTGGCAGCAACACGTGGATTACAAAATGGACGTCCAAATGGATGTAAAAAAATACCAATACAAAGGAAAACAAGAATTACAATACACCAATAATTCACCAGATACACTAAAAAAAGTGTATTATCATTTGTACCCCAATGCCTTCCAACCCGGAAGCGCCATGGATATTCGTTTACAAACGATAAAAGATCCAGATAAACGCATGGTTCGAACGTTTAAAAAAGAAAATAAAGAGGTTAAAGAAAGTAGAATCAGCACTTTAAAACCGGATGAAATTGGTTATTTAAAAATTGCTAATTTCAAAGAAAATGGAGTGGCTGCAGAAACAAAAGTAGTAGGTACTATATTAGAAGTTACCTTACCTCAACCGATAGTACCAAAACAAACGGTTTCATTTACATTAGATTTTGACGGTCAAGTTCCGTTACAAATCCGTCGTTCGGGAAGAAATTCGGAAGAAAATGTGGCTTTATCCATGACGCAATGGTATCCTAAAATGGCGGAATACGATTTCGAAGGTTGGCAAGCCGATCCATACATAGGAAGAGAGTTTCATGGTGTTTGGGGAA
>CAYNNB010000075.1:0-2788 GCA_964398425.1 uncultured Flavobacterium sp. | reverse complement strand
GAAGGTTGGCAAGCCGATCCATACATAGGAAGAGAGTTTCATGGTGTTTGGGGAAATTTCGATGTAAAAATTACTATAGATAAAGATTATACTATTGGTGGTACAGGTTATTTACAAAATAAAAATGAAATAGGTAAAGGCTACGAAGATATTGGCGTTCAAGTTGTTTATCCAAAGAAAGCTAAAACCCTGACTTGGCATTTTGTTGCACCTAATGTACATGATTTTGCTTGGGGAGCCGATAAAGAATACATTCACGATAAAATCATGGGAGAAAACAATGTGGAATTGCATTTTTTCTATAAGAATAAACCAGAAAACATTGAAAACTGGAAAAAATTTCAACCTAAAACGGCTGAATTATTAGCGTTCTTCAACAAACATGTTGGGCCATATCCATATAAACAATATTCTGTTGTTCAAGGTGGTGATGGAGGAATGGAATATGCTATGTGTACGTTAATTACTGGAAACAGAAGTTACGGGAGTTTAGTTGGTGTTACAGCACACGAATTTGCTCACAGCTGGTTCCAACACATTTTAGCGACGAATGAATCAAAACATTGTTGGATGGATGAAGGATTTACTTCTTACATTTCTGATTTAGCTATGAACCAAGTTTTACCGCCAAAAGAACCTGAAAGCCCTTTTGCAGATGCCTATAAAAATTACATTTATATTGCTACAAGTGGTAAAGAACAACCTTTGACAACACATGCAGATAGATACGATTTAAATATGGCTTATGGTATTGCTGCATATAGCAAAGGAGAAGTATTCTTAGCACAACTAGGCTATCTTATTGGGCAAGAAAACTTAGAAAAAACAATCAAACGTTATTATCATGATTATAAATTTACACATCCTACTCCAAACGACATAAAAAAATCGGCTGAACGAGTTACAGGGGCTAATTTAGATTGGTATTTAAACGAATGGACACAAACCATTAATACGATTGATTATGCTGTTAAAGAAGTGCAAGAAGCTGGACAAAAGACAATGGTAGTTTTAGAACGCAAAGGCAGAATACCAATGCCTATCGATTTAATTGTTGAATATACAGATGGATCCAAAGAATATATCTATATTCCCAATACTTTGATGCGATGGGAAAAACCAAATGTTTATCCCACGTTAAAAAGAACCGTTTTAGCAGGATGGGATTGGGCTTTTCCTACGTATATATTAGAGTTAGAAAAACCAAGAACACAAATAAAATCGGTAACCATTGACCCAAGTGGATTGTTAGCAGATGTTAAAACAGAAGACAATAAAATAGAAGTTGCTAAATGATAATATTATAACATTGTTTACTACCCTATGTTTGATTTTTAGGGTAGTAAATTTTATTCATTTTCAGTAGCATCCTTATAATCTGGATATAGAAATTTATTGTAAGGAAAACGAGTAATATGAATTTCGCGTACTGCTTCATAAACCTTCTCTCTAAACTCTTCAAAGTTTGCTTTTTCAGTTGCTGATATAAACAAGGTGTTTTTATCTCCTAATTTACTCATCCACGTTTGCTTCCAATCATCTAATGAAAAATTTTTTGTTGTTTTTTCAATTGTAATGTCTGCTTCGTCAATTTTATCGTATTTATAAGCGTCTATCTTATTGAAAACCATCAAGGTAGGTTTGTTGTTGCTTTTAATCTCTTGCAAAATTTGATTTACTGATTCTATGTGATCTTCGAAATCAGAATGTGAAATGTCAACTACATGAAGTAGTAAATCAGCTTCACGAACTTCATCAAGTGTACTTTTAAACGATTCTACTAGTTGAGTAGGTAATTTTCGAATAAATCCAACTGTGTCGGATAATAAAAAAGGAAGGTTTTTTATTACTGTTTTTCTAACAGTTGTATCTAAAGTAGCAAAAAGTTTATTTTCTACAAAAACATCACTTTTCCCAATAGCATTCATTAAAGTAGATTTTCCTACATTTGTATATCCAACTAAAGCAACACGAACCATCGCTCCTCGATTGCTTCTTTGAACAGCCATTTGTTTGTCAATCGTTTTAATTTTTTCTTTTAGTAAAGCGATACGATCTCGCACAATACGACGATCTGTTTCAATTTCTGTTTCTCCAGGACCTCGCATTCCAATACCCCCACGTTGACGTTCCAAGTGTGTCCACATTCCTGTTAATCTAGGAAGTAAATATTGACATTGAGCAAGTTCTACTTGTGTTCTTGCATATGATGTTTCTGCTCTCTGAGCAAAAATATCAAGTATGAGGTTTGTTCGATCAAGAACTTTACAATCTAATTCTTTTGTGATGTTTTTTTGCTGAGCGGGTGATAGTTCATCATCAAAAATAACCGTTTTTACATCGTTATCTTTGATGTAATATTTGATTTCTTCTAGTTTTCCACTTCCAACAAACGTTTTAGGGTTGGGTTTATCTAGTTTTTGTGTGAATCTTTTTGCAACTTCACCACCAGCAGTAAAAGTTAAAAAAGCTAGCTCGTCAAGATATTCATTTAGCTTTTCTTCATTTTGTTGTTGGGTTACAATACCAACAATAACTGTTTTTTCAAAATTATGAGTTTCTTTTTCTAACATAGATTTAAATATATGCAAAATTAAGCAATAATTGTTAATAGATGAGATTGTTATTTGCCTTTTATCGACAAAAAAAGATCTTTCGTCGGTTTTTTTGTTTAGCTTGAATAATCTTGATACATTTGTTAGTATTTAAATAATCACAAACACAAAAAGTTATAATGAAAAAACTACTCACATTACTGTCATTGGTGCTTTCTTTTTTGGGTTATGGT
>CAYNNB010000074.1:7789-9523 GCA_964398425.1 uncultured Flavobacterium sp. | reverse complement strand
CCATTATAATCAACTACTGCAATTAAATTATCTACTTTTTTTGCAGAAGCATACATGATAGCTTCCCAGTTTTGCCCTTCTTGTAACTCTCCATCACCAGTTAAAACATAAACCAAGTGAGAATCGTTATTTAATTTTTTAGCTTGAGCTGCTCCAATACCTACAGAAAGGCCTTGTCCTAATGAACCAGAAGCCATTCTAATACCTTCTAAACCTTCGTGCGTAGTGGGATGTCCTTGTAATCTAGAATTTAATCTTCTGAAAGACGCTAATTCTGAAATAGGGAAATAGCCACTTCTAGCTAAAACACTATAAAAAACGGGCGAAATATGTCCGTTAGATAAAAAGAAAAGATCTTCTTGGGTTCCATTCATATCAAAACCTTCCTTTCTTTTCATTAGCTGTTGGTAAAGAGTCACTAAAAATTCAGCACAGCCAAGAGAACCTCCTGGATGTCCCGAGTTTACGGCATGTACCATTCTTAAAATGTCTCTTCTTACTTGTGTGGTAAAGTCTTCTAAATAAGAAATTTGTTGTGTCATAAAAAAAATTTTTGCAAAAATAATTCGAATAATTTGGAAAAGCTAATTTGCTAGATGTTATTTGCTAAGTATAAAACTTATGATGCGCTGAATTACGGCTTTGTCTCCTAGAATTTTTCTGTGGCCTAATTCATTGGTAATCATTAACTCATGTTGAGATAAATTTTTTGTAATTTGAAAAGCATTGTGAACAGGCACTTCAAAATCATGATTATCATGAATGGCTAAAATAGGTATTTCAACTTCAATAGCTGCTATTTCGGCAGATAAACTTTCCATATCCATTTTGTATTGGGTTTCGAATCTTTGTTGTAATTTATGAGCTATTCGAGTGGGTAATCCAATTCGTTCTACAAAGTCTTCTAAAATTTCAATAACGTTGTTTCCACTAGAAACGATAATTCCTTTTTTTATTTCTAAACCACGATTGATGGAATTTAATAACGACATACCACCTAAAGAATGACCAATTGCAAATTCAAACGGGCCATGTGTTTTTTCTAATTCTAAAATACTTTCAATAAAATCGAGCATCATAGCTCTTTTACCTTTTGATTTTCCATGAGATGGTGCATCAAAACTAATAGTGCAGTATCCGTTTTTAATTAATTCGTCTGCTATTTTAAATAATTGTGTTCCTCTCCCTGACCAACCATGAATTAATAGTACTTTTTTATCAGATTGTCCATACTCATAAACCACAATATTTCGATTAATTGAAGGTATTTTGACTAAAGACTGTTTGGCATGTGCCAACATATGATGTTCGCGCTTGGGCGTTTTGTATTTTATGGGTGAAAAAAATAATCTTCTTGCAAATTTTTCTGCTAACGAAGATGAAAAAAAATAAAGTACCTTAGCTGTTATTATGATCAGGTTAGGTATTCTAGTATGTGTTAGTTTTTTTTTTTTAAGCATAATTCAAAAAAATTATCACTTCGCAAATTTATGAAAAAATTAATATTATTTTGTAGTCTTTAAATTATGTATTCATTTATTGCTAGGTGTTATATAATGGTAAAATTGTATCTTTGTAAAATAATTAATAAGGAGAAATGATTATGAGAACATTAAAAGCGAGTATAATTGTTGGGATTTTAGTAGTGGCTTGTGCTAAGAATCCATTCACAGGAAAAAGTACAATGGCCTTAGTGCCTAATAGTCAAATTTTTCCTTCTTCATTTCAGCAATA
>CAYNNB010000074.1:3890-7689 GCA_964398425.1 uncultured Flavobacterium sp. | reverse complement strand
GATGCAGGAATAGCAGCGGTAATGGGTCATGAAGTTGCTCATGCACTTGCAAATCATGGTCAACAACGAATGAGCGCAGGTTTGTTACAGCAGTTAGGAGCTGCAGGAACAGCCATTGCTGTTGGTGGACAAAGTAAACAAACACAAGATTTGATTATGCAAGCCTATGGAGTAGGTTCTAATGTAGGAGCTATGTTACCTTTTAGTAGAGCGCACGAGAGTGAGGCAGATATGATTGGTTTAACGTTAATGGCTATTGCAGGCTATAACCCAGAAAATGCAGTAAAATTGTGGGAACGCATGTCGGCAATGGGAGGTAGTTCTACTCCTGAAATTTTGAGTACTCACCCAAGTAATGATACGCGTATTAAAGATTTACAAGCGCTTTTACCACAAGCAAAAGCTGAAGCAGCAAAATTTGGTGTAACTTTTAAATAAAGTTTTATAAAAATAGTATCTTAGTCCCGATTAAATCGGGATTTTTTATGCAAAAACTTGACAAAGGAAGTCGCAAACTATTAAATGCTTGGGCTTTTTATGATTGGGCTAATTCAGTATATGCCTTAGTTATTTCCTCCTCTATTTTTCCTTTATTCTTTGGACAATTGTTCAGACAAACAGGCGAGGACACCCTCTCGTTCCTTGGAATGGAAAAAACAGGGGAAACAATTATTAGTTATGTAACGGCTTTTGGTTTTTTAGTCATTGCTCTAACATCTCCGTTACTCTCAGGAATTGCCGATTATCTTGGAAACAAAAAGTTCTTCATGAAGTTTTTTTGTTACATGGGAAGTATTTCTTGTATGTTGTTGTATTTCTTTGATTTAGAGCATTTGTATTTAGGACTCACTTGTTATGTTTTAGCCTTAATTGGTTTTTGGGGGAGTTTAGTTTTTTACAATTCTTATTTACCTGATATTGCCTTTCCAGAACAACAAGATGCCATTAGTGCTAAGGGGTTTAGTATGGGATATGTTGGTAGTGTTTTGTTACTAATTATTAACTTAGCCATGATTATGTTGGTTCCTGACGAGCAAAAAATGCAAATGATGCGTTATTCCTTCCTGATGGTGGGGATTTGGTGGTTAGGATTTAGTCAGTACACCTATAAGTATTTACCTGATGTTCGCACAGGAAAAGTAATGCATCAAGATTTACTATTCAAGGGTTTTAAAGAATTGAAAAAAGTGGGGAAGCAAATAAAAAGCTTAAACCAATTGAAAAGGTATTTAACTGCTTTTTTTATTTATAGTATGGCTGTTCAAACAGTTATGATAATCGCATCTTATTTTGGAGAAAAAGAAGTGCAATGGGGAAGTGCTAGTGAGCGTACTACAGGATTAATTGTGAGTATTTTATTGATTCAATTAATTGCCGTTTTAGGGGCTTATTTAACTAGTAAAGCTTCTGCTAAATGGGGAAATATTAAGGTGTTAATGCTAATTAATTTTCTTTGGATTTTGATTTGTATTGATGCTTATTTTGTAGTAACTCCTAATGATTTTTATATTGCTGCGGCTTTTGTTGGACTAGTTATGGGGGGTATTCAATCATTGTCTCGATCGACTTATTCTAAATTGATTCCTGCCGAGGTAGTAGACACTACTTCTTTTTTTAGTTTTTATGACGTGGCTGAGAAAATTGGAATTGTAATTGGGATGTTTACTTACGGCTTTATTGCTGATGTAACAGGTAAGATGCAAAATGCAATTTTATTCTTAATTGTATTTTTTATCTTAGGTTTTTTACTTCTATATCGTATGGATAAAAAAAATAAGTATATTTGACCAAAATATTTACCAAATACTAAACTTTTGTTACTAATGAAAAACTTTAAAAACCTAGTATCATTATTTTTATTGATTACTTCTTTTTCTTTTATCTCTTGTGAAAATGAGCCAATTGATTCAACTATATTATATCCTAATGGAACCACAGGAGGTAATACGGGTGGTTCTGGTGGTGGTTCAGGCGGCGGTGGCGGTGTATCTACTGGAGATTACTGGCCAGCAACCATCAATAACTCGTGGACTTTTTCTACAGATGGAGCAACACCTCAGGAAATGAAAATGATTTCTACTTCGGTTTCAGGTGGAAATACGTACTATAATTTTAATAATGTTTTTGGTCAAGGCACACAAGTAGCAGGTACTGCTGCTATGGGATTAAGAAAAAATGCTGGGGATTACTATATCAAATTATACTCTACAACTATTAACATAGGAGGGGGAATTACGGCAAATCAAGATGCATTTGAATATATAATTTTAAAAGATTATTTATCAACAGGACAAACTTGGACAGGTGTTTACACACAAAACACTTCTTATACTGGTTCACCAGTACCTCTTCCTACAGTTACAAGTACGGTTAATTACACAGGAACTATTTTAGGTACAGGATTAACTGAAACTGTAGATGGGGAGACGTATCAAAATGTAATTAAGTTTAAGTTTACGCAAGAAGTTAGTATCGCTGGGATGCCTACATCAACTACAACTGAATCTATATATTGGTTTGCTAAAGACGTGGGACCTATTAAAACGGAAATGTCATCCTTAGGTACTGTTACTACAACCATTTTAACAGATTATTTGATTAACTAGAAAAGGTTACAATAGCATAAGGAAAGTCAGACTATTTAGTTTGACTTTTTTTATGGCATAAATCTTGACTAGTTGAGGTGTAATTCATATTAAAATAGTTGATTTTACTGGTTTTATAACTAGTTTGATGTGTTTTTTCATCGAGTTACATATTTGTATTAATGACATAATGACTTATATTATACTATGCCAAATCATAAAATTTTAACGCTTGACAATTTGTCACTTCAAGAAATGGATCAAGAAGCGGATTTAATCCCATTAATGACACCAGAAGATGAAGAAGAAATGAATAATGAAGCATTGCCTGCTGATTTGCCTA
Organism: uncultured Flavobacterium sp.; assembly: GCA_964398425.1. Classification (GTDB taxonomy): domain Bacteria; phylum Bacteroidota; class Bacteroidia; order Flavobacteriales; family Flavobacteriaceae; genus Flavobacterium. Next base: position 4,761 of record CAYNNB010000074.1, on the reverse strand, counting down.
TTTTACCTTTAAGAAATACGGTTTTATTTCCTGGAGTGGTTATCCCAATCACTGCGGGTAGGGATAAGTCTATTAAATTATTGAATGATGCTAATGCAGGTTCAAAAGTAATAGGCGTGGTAGCACAAAAAGACGAAACAGTTGAAGACCCTACGGTTGATGATATTCACCATATTGGAACAGTAGCTCGTATTATGCGCGTGTTAAAAATGCCTGACGGTAATATTACGGTTATTCTACAAGGTAAAAAACGCTTTGAAATAGATGCTTTTACACAAGAGGATCCTTATTATAGAGCTACAATTAAATCCTATGAGGAAGTTCGACCAGAAAAAAATGATTCTGAGTTTGAAGCTATTATTGAGTCAATTAAGGAGTCTTCTATTCAAATTATAAAAGAAAGTCCTAATATTCCAACAGAGGCTACTTTTGCTATTAAAAATATAGAAAGTAGTGCCTTTTTAGTCAATTTTGTTTCTTCAAACATGAATTTAAATGTGGAAGAAAAACAACAATTATTATCTATTATTGATTTAAAAGAACGAGCACTTGAAACGTTACGTTTCATGAATTTGGAACTACAAAAATTAGAGTTACGCAATGACATTCAGTCTAAAGTGCGTTTCGATTTAGATCAGCAACAAAGAGAGTATTTCTTGCAGCAACAAATGAAACAAATCCAAGAAGAATTAGGAGGTGTTTCTCATGAAGCCGAAATTGAAGAAATGCGTAATAAAGCTAAATCTAAAAAATGGGATGCAAAAACAGCAGAGCATTTTGATAAAGAAATTTCAAAATTGCAACGCACCAATCCAAATTCACCTGATTTCGGTATTCAACGTAATTATTTGGAATTGTTTCTTGAATTGCC
>CAYNNB010000074.1:0-3790 GCA_964398425.1 uncultured Flavobacterium sp. | reverse complement strand
AAAAAAGCCAAAACGTCTAATCCTGTTTTCGTGTTAGACGAGATTGATAAATTGTCAATGAGTCACAATGGTGATCCTTCTTCTGCTCTGTTAGAAGTATTAGATCCTGAGCAAAATAGTGAGTTTCATGATAATTTCTTGGAATTGGGTTATGACTTATCTAAAGTTATGTTCATAGCCACTTCTAATAGTTTGTCCACCATTCAACCAGCATTAAGAGACCGTATGGAAATCATTAATATGACTGGTTATACTATTGAAGAGAAAATAGAAATTGCTAAAAATTATTTGTTACCTAAGCAGTTGAAAGAACACGGTTTGACCAGTAAGGATTTGCAAATAGGCAAAAAGCAATTAGAAAAAATAGTGGTTGGTTACACACGTGAATCGGGAGTTCGTGGGTTAGATAAAAAGATAGCAGAAATGGTACGTCATGCTGCTAAATCAGTAGCTATGGAGGAACCGTACAATATTAAAGTAACCGACGCCGATATTCTAGCTGTGTTAAAAGCACCAAGAATGGAGCGAGATAAATATGAAAATAACGATACCGCTGGAGTAGTAACAGGTTTGGCATGGACCTCAGTAGGAGGAGATATTTTATTTATTGAATCTTTAATTTCCAAAGGAAAAGGAGGAATGACTATGACAGGTAATTTGGGTACAGTAATGAAAGAGTCTGTTACGATTGCATTAGAATACATAAAAGCAAATGCAAAAACGTTAGGAGTGGATGCTGCTGTTTTATCTCATTATAACATTCATATTCATGTGCCAGAAGGAGCTACTCCAAAAGATGGACCAAGTGCAGGTATTGCTATGTTAACTTCCATGGTATCTAGTTTCACCCAAAAACGAGTAAAAAAATCCATAGCTATGACTGGTGAAATTACCTTGAGAGGCAAAGTTTTACCCGTAGGCGGTATAAAGGAAAAAATATTAGCTGCTAAAAGAGCCAATATCAAAGAAATTATTTTATGTAAAGAAAATAAACGTGATATTGACGAAATCAATCCAAATTATATAGAAGGATTAATTTTCCATTATGTAGATACTATGAAAGAAGTAATTGATATTGCAGTTACGGACCAAAAAGTAAAGTATCCCATAGTATTTGATATAAAAGAATCAACTAAATAAAATTGAAAAGGGTAATTTGAAAAGTTACCCTTTTTTGTTTATAACTCTTGGTTAATCTAACAGACAAAATTTTTTCAATCGGATATATAATTTTATCTTCGCATTTGCGTTTAGTACGTAATCTAAAAAAATGCTAAGGAAATTAATTGTCTTACTGCTCTTATCGTTATCACCTGTTTATGCACAAATAGGAGGTCGGTCGGTGTATCAATTTTTAAACTTAGTACAATCGCCTCGACAGGCAGCTATGGGAGGAAAAACAGTTACTATTGTGGATTATGATGTGAATCAGGCCATATACAATCCTGCCACAATCAATCCGAAAATGGATAATCATCTTTCTACAAATTATAGCAACTATTATGGTCAAGTTTCTTATGGAACCGCGGCTTATGCCTACACTTGGGATCGACATGTACAAACCCTTCACGTAGGTGCAAATTTTATTAATTATGGAAATTTTGATGGGTATGATGAGTTAGGAAATGCAACTGGTTCATTTACAGGTACAGAAGGCGCTTTGTCATTAGGATATGCCTACAATGTGCCTTGGACAGATTTATATGTTGGAGCCAATGTAAAATTCATCACTTCGGCACTCGAAACATATAATTCCTTTGGTGTAGCTTCAGATATAGGGTTTCTTTATATTGATCAAAGAAATGATATTAATTTTGGTTTAACTTTTAGAAATATGGGTTATCAAATCAAGCCTTATGAAAACACAAGAGAAAAATTACCTTTTGCTATAGACGCTGGAATTTCTCAATTAATGGAAAATGTGCCTATCCGTTGGCATATTACTTTTGAGAATTTGCAACAATGGAATATTGCTTTTTCCAATCCTAATAGGGCACAATCCTCTTTAGATGGAACAACAGTTGAAGAAAAAGTGTCTTTTTTTAACAATGCCCTACGACACGTCATTATGGGAGCAGAATTATTCCCTGAAAAAGCATTTAATATTCGATTAGGTTACAATTTTAGAAGAGGTCAAGAGTTAAATATCATTGACCAACGAAATTTTTCTGGTATTTCAGCAGGGTTTAGTTTGCGATTTAATACGGTACGTATCGATTATTCTTATGCGCGTTACACAGTTGCAGCAAATTCTAGTATTTTTGGTGTAACAATCAACCTTCAATAACAACAAAATCATTCGTTTTATAAAAAGAATATGAAAAAAATCACGATTGCTCTCGATGGGTTTTCCTCTACTGGAAAAAGTACATTAGCTAAACAAATAGCCAAAGAATTGGGATATGTGTATGTAGATACAGGGGCAATGTATAGAGGGATTACCTACTATGCAATGCAACATCAATTGGTTTCAGAGCAATATTTAGACAAGGAGGGGTTGACTGCTCAATTGCCTCAAATTAAGTTGCAGTTTAAATTTAATCCGGCATTAGGTTTTGCAGAAATGTATGTAAATGAAATAAATGTTGAACAACAAATTCGAACCATAGAAGTTTCTCGTTTAGTAAGTAAAATTGCAGAAATATCAGAAGTTCGAGCTAAATTAGTTGAACAACAACAACAAATGGGAAAAGATAAAGGGATTGTAATGGATGGTAGAGATATTGGAACCATTGTTTTTCCTGACGCCGAATTAAAAATATTCATGACGGCTAGTGCTAAAACAAGAGCACAACGACGTTATGATGAATTAATTGAAAAAGGACAACAAGTGTCGTTTGAAGAAGTGTTGCAAAATGTAGAAGAGCGTGACTATATAGATACACATCGAGCAGATTCTCCTTTAGTTAAAGCTCATGATGCTATTGAGCTTGACAATTCAGTCATGACTAAGCAAGAACAATTTGATGTAGTAATGGATTTGGTGCAACAAAAATTAAATAATTAGTTGTGGTTTTACTATTTACGCGTTACTTTTTTATTCAAAGTATTGGTAAGTTATAAAAAATAACTATCTTTGCACACCTTTTGACAGAGTAGCGTTTTCAATTGGGAATCAAATAATTAAGTAAAAACACTGCTGTTGTTTTAATCTGTTATAAAAAACGCGAACAAACACGGCATACAAATTTTTAATCAGCATGGCTGAAATTAACAAAGAACAACAAGAGTTCTTAAATTCATTCAACTGGCACAATTACGCAGAAGGAATTGATGCAATCGACGAAAAAAACCTTCAAGAGTTTGAAGATTTAGTAACTAAAACTTTCATTTCTACAGGTGATGAAGAGGTGGTAGAAGGTGTTGTAGTGAGAATTACAGATAGAGATGCTATCGTAGACATCAATGCAAAATCAGAAGGTGCTATTTCTTTAAATGAGTTCCGTTACAACCCGAACTTAAAAGTGGGTGACAAAGTAGAAGTATTAATCGACGTTAGAGAAGATAAATCAGGTCAATTAGTATTGTCTCACAAAAAAGCTAGAACAATCAAAGCATGGGATAGAGTTATTGCAGCTAACGAATCTGGAGAAATCGTTAATGGTTTCGTTAAATGTAGAACTAAAGGTGGTATGATCGTTGATGTGTTTGGTATTGAAGCGTTCTTACCAGGTTCTCAAATTGATGTTAAACCTATCCGTGATTACGATCAATATGTGAATAAAACTATGGAATTCAAAGTGGTTAAAATTAACCATGAGTTCAAAAACGTAGTAGTATCTCACAAAGC
>CAYNNB010000073.1:0-9846 GCA_964398425.1 uncultured Flavobacterium sp. | reverse complement strand
TCACCTTAAAACCAAATAGTTACAACTTAAAGTTTTTTTTGCTTTTGGTCGGAGGCTGAAGGTTAGGTGCAAAAAGTTCGATTCTGAATGCGGGAAACAAAATAGCTATAGGTGAAACAGCAGCTTGTTTACTCCTATATATTACAAACAAAAAATCCTGAATCGCGACCCACGAAGTGCTTGCAGGATTTTATTGCTTGCTTTATCATCTAAAAAAATGACGTAGAACGAAAAACCACAACACTCCTTTATATAATATTGTGGCTTATTAGTATATGACATTGTAATAACTAATGATAAAAAACTACTTTTTTTCTATTTCTTTTTCCGTTTGAACTCTTACCTTATTCTTTTGAATCCAATTCTCAGTCAATTCATCTTCATTAATAGGTTTAGCAGCAGCCTGCTTTATCAATTTACCCTCAGTAAAACATTTTATCAAAAAAATTTCGATATAATAATCCTCTGGTACTTCCATTGGGTTGTACTCTTTCTTTAAATTAATATTAAAAAGTTGAGCTGTTTTATTGGACCAAAAAGCTTTCCATCCACTTTTATAATCTTTTATTAAATCAAATGTTGTTTGCCCTGTTTGCCTATGAATTAACTTAACTAGTATTTGACCCTGCTTTTGTGATAACTTTTTTAGTTTAGGTTCAAACTCATCATTTAAATATTTCTCAGCAATTTTAAAATACTTCTTTTTTTCTTTCTCCGTTTTTAATTTAGCCATAGTGGCATTTATTTGGACTAATTTTTCAGCTGTTAATTTAGCATAAGGATATACTACACGAACTCTTTTTTCTAACAATTTAATCTGCTCTCTTTCTTCTTTAGTTAATTTAATTGCATATTCATCAGAAACCATCACTTCTTCAATAATAATTTCTTTGATAGTATCTGAATCGTGTATATATTCAATGGTATCTGAAATTCCAGAATTATTCTGTGCTCTTGCAAAATTTAATCCTGAAAAAATAAAAACTAAAACTATAAAATATTGTTGCATCTTACCTAATATATATATGTGTCAAAATTATTAAATTTATTAGCAACTCTAGTGCCAAATTTTTAATTTAGCAAAAAAATATAGAATGAAAAGCAAAAGTATTTTAAACGAGAAGTCTCTAGTGTTTTTAGAGCAGTATTTAAATAACGCATCACCAACGGGATATGAAAGTGAAGGCCAAAAAATTTGGATGGACTATTTGAAACCTTATGTTAACACATTTATAACTGATATTTATGGTACAGCAGTTGGTGTAATTAATCCGGAGGCTTCCTACAAAGTAGTAATAGAAGGACATAGTGATGAAATTTCATGGTATGTAAACTATATTACTGAAGATGGTTTAATTTATGTAATTAGAAATGGAGGAAGCGACCATCAAATAGCTCCTTCAAAACGCGTTAATATTCACACTAAAAAAGGAATCGTTAAAGGTGTATTTGGATGGCCAGCCATTCATACTAGAGGCAGAAGTGGAAAAGCGGAAGAAACACCGAAAATTGAAAATATTTTTATTGATTGTGGCTGTTCTTCAAAAAAAGAAGTTGAAGAATTAGGTGTTCATGTAGGCTGTGTCATTACGTATCCAGATGGTTTTGAAATTTTAAATGACAATAAATTTATTTGTAGAGCTATTGATAACCGCATGGGAGGATTCATGATTGCAGAAGTAGCACGTTTATTAAAAGAAAACAATAAAGAATTGCCGTTTGGACTTTACATAGTTAATGCCGTTCAAGAAGAAATTGGTTTAAGAGGAGCAGAAATGATTACACAAACCATTAAACCAAATGTTGCAATTGTCACTGACGTTTGTCATGACACCACAACACCAATGATTGATAAAAAAATTGAAGGCGATTTAAAAATGGGTAACGGACCAGTTATTGCCTATGCCCCAGCGGTTCAAAATAAATTGAGAGATTTAATTGTTGGAACTGCAGAAGAGAAGAAAATACCTTTTCAAAGACATGCTACTTCAAGAGTAACAGGAACCGACACCGATGCATTTGCCTACAGTAATGGCGGGGTTCCGAGCGCATTAATCTCTTTACCTTTAAGATATATGCATACCACAGTAGAAATGGTTCATAGAGATGATGTTGAAAATGTAATTCAATTAGTATATGAATCGTTATTGAAAATTGAGAACAATCACAACTTCTCTTATTTCTATTAAAGTAATATAAAACCAAGTATAACTTGGTTTTATAATTTTTAAAAAATCATGAAGACAGAAGAAAATTTAACTATTGCAAAAAAATGGTTTGAAGCCTTCAATCAACATAACTTAGAAGACTTATTGAGTTTGTATGATGAGAATGCGGAACATTTTAGTCCGAAATTAAAAATTAGAAAACCTGAAACACAAGGATTAATTAAAGGCAAAAATGAATTAAGAATTTGGTGGCAAGATGCTTTTGATCGATTACCAACTTTACAATACAAAACAACTTCTTTAACCTCAAATGAAGAACGTGTTTGTATGGAATACATTCGTCAAGTTGAGAATGAAGAAAATATGCTAGTAGCTGAAGTATTAGAAATAAAAAACAGAAAAATTGTTTTTTCAAGAGTATATCATGGTTAAAAAGGAATTATAACAAATAAAGAAAATCCCGACACTTAAATCGGGATTTTCTTTATTTATTCGAACTAGGCATTATTTTCCTAGCATGCCTTCTTTTAAATCTTCATCAGCTGGTTTGTTACATAACCAAATACCGAACAATGCTTTTTTAAAATCTAATCCTTCTATTGATCCTTTTTTAGTTCCATTTTTATAAACCACCACTCCATCTTCAGGAGTATAGCCAATTATAAATACATCCCCTTTATTGATTTTCTCTTTAAAGAAACCTTTAAATTTATCGATCTTAGTTTTCAATGGAGTAGTTTTTTTATTTGTCGCATTTTCAAAACCTTCATTTATTGCGTTAATCATTTTTTCAGAAGTTATCATGCCTGAAATAATATTCAACTTAATTGCCATACTCTCATTAGCATTCATTACCGCATTCCCATCAGAAGATTTTTTAGTAACATACAGAGAGCCTACGTATAAATCCATGAAAAACTTTTCACGCACACCTGCTCCATTCAAAATTAAACTTTTATTTTCAAAAGTTAATTTACCATCTACTTTTACACCTGAAACGGTTGTTTGAGCTTGAGAAAAAATTGCCGAATAAGCAATTAATAAAGTTAGAATGATTCTTTTCATATTCATTTTTTTTGAGTTAATATTTGCTAAGTTAATTATTTTTTTGTTTTAATTTATAAATAAATGCATTTAGTTCAAAACCTAAAAGTAATAAAATGCAGTTAATCCAGACATAAAACATCATAACCAAAAGTGTACCAATAGATCCGTACAATTCATTATATCTCGCAAATTTTTCAACATAAATACCAAAAACATAAGAAGACAATAAAAACAAAATAGTTGTCATTATTGATCCATGATTAAAAAAATGAATGTTTCTCGTTTCTTTGGTGCCAAATTTATAAATAAGAGAAGTGATTGTTAATATCATAAGAACAACAAATCCATATCTTGACCATTCCAAAATTGAAATATTATTTGAAACATAATCTTGTAATTTAATTTGTTGTAGAATAATTTCGACTATAACTATTGTAGCAACAGTTAATAAAAGGAGAAAAGCAATAACTAAGGACAAACCAATTGCAACACCATACTGTCTAAAATAACCTCTTTTTTTACTAATATTAGAAGACATTTCGAAACCATCTAACAAGGCATTTATTCCGTTTGACATTAAAAAAACAGACAAAAGAAAACCTGAAGACAATAAGCCTTTGTAACTATTACTCATAATGTCTTTCAAGATTGTCGCTATAGCATCATATGTATTGGGTGGTACACTTTGAGCGACAAATTCTAAAAAGTCTTCTTGAAAATGTTCTAGAGGAATAAACGGTATTAAATTAAGAATAAATAAGGCAAACGGAAATAAGGCCATAAAAAAACTAAAAGCGATAGCACTTGCTCTATAAGTGAAAGCATCTTTAATTAGTCCAATAAAATAATGTTTAATCAAATCATAAAGAGAAATGCCCTGTAATGTATCAAAAGTAATACTTTGCAATAAAGTAATCATTTGTTTTATTACAGGCCATTTTTTAATATCTTCTTTACTTATTTGAATCATTATATTGCTTTTAAGCTTAGATCCATATTATAAATTGAATGTGTCAACGCTCCAGAGGAAATATAATTTACACCACACTCAGCATATTTTCTAATAGTAGCTTCATTGATGTTACCCGAAGATTCTGTTAGACATTGATTACCTATTAATTCAACTGCTTTTCTAGTTGTTTCAAAATCAAAATTATCTAATAAAATTCTGAATACTCCACCAGCGGATAATATCTGTTGAACTTCATCTAAATTTCTAGCTTCTACAATAATTTTTAAATCTCTATTTGTTTGTTTTAAATAGTCTTTCGTTTTTTGAATGGCTTGCGAAATACCACCTGAAAAATCGTTATGATTATCTTTAAGCATTATCATATCATACAAAGCAAATCGATGATTTTCACCTCCACCAATCTTTACAGCCCATTTTTCACAAGCTCTAAACCCAGGTGTAGTTTTTCTAGTATCTAATATTTTTGTAGAAGTGCCTTCTAAAAGCTTTACGTAGCTTTTAGTTTTCGTAGCTATAGCGCTCATTCGCTGCATACTATTCAACACTAATCTTTCCGCTTTTAAAATAGATTGTGAGCTTCCTTCAACATGAAAAACAACATCTCCATGTTTTACTTCGGCACCATCTTGAATAAATGTTTTTATTTCTAATCCTGAATCTACAAAATTAAACACTCGTTTAGCAAAGTCTACACCAGCAATAATACCTTCATCTTTTACTAATAATTTTGCTTTACCTTTTGCATTAATTGGAATACAAGCCAAGGAACTGTGATCGCCATCTCCTACATCTTCTCGAATTGCATTGGTAATAATAATATTTAATTCATTTTGAAATTGGGCTTCTGAAATCATAATTTATTTTAATAATAGAATTTTAATGAAATATTTGAATTATTACAAAAGTAAGGGAAATCAATAAAAATTACCCAACCTATGTAATTGTATTTAAATTTCATCTGTTGTAAAACTTTGCTGTACTGCTTTTTTCTTGTAGGGTCTGATGATTAATCGAGCCTCTCTGTCAAATCTAATATAATTATATACCCAATTTAAAAAAACAACTGCTTTATTTTTAAATCCGATTAAAGATATTAGATGAACAAACATCCAAACAAACCAAGCAAAAACTCCATGAAAATGATACTTGGGCAAATCAACTACTGCTTTATTTCTACCAATAGTTGCCATAGACCCCTTATCATAATATTCAAAAGGAACAAGTGTCTCATTTTTTTGTAATCGCACTAAATTTTCTGCTAGTAAATTTCCTTGCTGAATAGCTGGTTGAGCCATTTGAGGGTGACCGTTTGGATATTGGTCAGTTTGCATTATGGCGATATCGCCAATAGCAAAAATATTATCATATCCAATAACTTGATTAAATGCATTTACTTTTATACGATCAATTCGTTCAAAAATAGCCTCTTTATTTAGGCCTGAAATCAATTTTCCTTGAACACCTGCAGTCCATATTACTGTTGAAGTATTAAAAGATAAATCCGTATTAGTTGTAACAAGATGTCCATCATAGCCAGTTACTCTAACATTTTTAAAAATATTAACACCTAAACTTTTTAGAAATGCTTCAGAAGCTGCAGATGATTGCTCTGTCATAGTATTCAAAAGACGATCAGTACTTTGAATTAAATTAATTTGCATTTTAGCAATATTCAAATCAGGATAATCTTTAGGTAAAATAGCTTTTTTCATTTCAGCCAATGCACCCGCTAACTCTACACCAGTTGGACCTCCACCAACTAAAACAAAATTCATTAAATTTTCTCTCTCTTGTTCATCATCAGCTAAGAGAGCCTGCTCAAAATTTTCTAGAATAAAACTTCTGATATTAAGGGATTGAGGAATAGTCTTCATAGACATACTATTTCTTTCAATCTCTTTGTTCCCAAAATAGTTGGTTTTAGTACCCGTCGCTATTACTAAATAATCATAGTATAACTCACCAATATCTGAAACAATTTTATTTTCAGACGGAACTACTTCTTTTACATCTGCAAGTCTAAAATAAAAATCGTCATATTCTTGAATCACTTTACGAATAGGATATGCAATTGAATCGGGTTCTAAACCGCCTGTTGCTACCTGATATAGTAAAGGTTGAAACGTATGATAATTATGTTTATCTAATAAAACAACTTGGTATTTTTTATTTTTAAGCTTTTTGGCAATTGAAATCCCAGCAAAACCTCCACCAATGATTACAATTCTTTTTAAGGGCGAACTCGGTATGTTCATTTTCAAACTGTTTATATACAAATTTACTACTTTTATCAAAGGAATAAAGATTTTGATAGACAGTTTTTCAATAACTTCAATAAAAAAGTTGAATCCAAATTGTAACAAAATTTGCTTTCAAGTTACCTATAGTATGTATGAAAACATCCTCTGAAGAAAGTTTTGTAAAACAATTAAAAGAAAATCAGAATATTATCCACAAAATTTGTAGGCTATATACTTCTGATGAGGATGCTCATAAAGATTTATTTCAAGAGATAACAATTCAGTTATGGAAAGCTTATCCTCAATTTAGAGGCGATTCTAAATTTACAACTTGGGCTTATCGTGTAGGTCTAAACACAGCTATTACTCTCTATCGTAAAAAGAAAAGAAGCATTGACACTACTCCGTTTGATACCGACTTTTATCGAATGAAAGATGATGAGTATAATTTTGAAGAAGAAGAGCAATTAAAACTGATGTATAAAGCCATAGGCGAATTGAATGATATCGAAAAAGCGTTAATTTTCTTATATCTTGAAGACAAGGATTACACAGAAATTGCAGAAACTCTAGGTATTAGTGAGGTAAATGCACGTGTGAAAATGAATCGTATTAAAGGAAAACTGAAAAAAATATTAAATCCGTAACCTATGGATGAATTAGAATTATTAAAAAAAGATTGGAAGAAAAAAGAGCAGCAATTTAAACAAGTATCTGAACAAGATATCTATCATATGCTACATCAAAGTTCTTCATCAATAGTAAAGTGGATTTTCATTATTAGTATAATAGAATTTTTAATTTTTAGACTTTTAGATTTTACATTATTTTTCGATGAGGCTTTTATCAACCGATTAAAAAGCTACCACATCTATGATATTGAAAAAGTAGCAACTGTAATTAATTTTATTGTTTTAATCGGATTTATCATTTATTTTTATAAAAACCTTAAAAATATATCCACTACTTCATCTGTTAAAAAATTGATGAAAGATATTATTGAAACCCGAAAAATAGTAAAATATTATGTTTGGTATAATTTAGCTATTGCATTTGTAACAGGTGTAATCATCTTATTTTCTCAATTAAAATATGACAGTAACTTAAGTCCATTATTTGAGAAACATCAACTTGTGGTAATTTTCATAGGGTTAAGTGTCATAGTATTGTTGGTTGGTGTTTTCTACTTGTTTTACAAACTAGTATATGGAATATTATTAAAACGTTTACAAAATAATTACAAGGAATTAAAGAAAATAGATTTATAAATAAACGCTTCTTAAAATTAAGGAGCGTTTATTTAATATTTCCATTGACGTTCTCTATCTAATTGTTTTTGTTCATCTATCACTTCTTGTGGAATAACTTTTAAAAATGAAGAATGTTGCTCAATTGCATATTCAATTTTCTCAACAATTTGTTCGACTGTTTCTGTTTCAAAATCGAAATGCAATGGTTCTTTAATTTCCATTGTTTGTAAAATTCCTTTTTTCTTCACAAACAATCCTTTTCTATCGAATGATCTTCTAAAACCGTCTATTACAATAGGAACAACAATGGGTTTATGTTGCATAATAATATGAGCTGTTCCTTTTCTTACGGGTTTAAAAGAACGTGTTGTACCCTGAGGAAATGTTATTACCCAACCATCTTCAAGTGCAACTCTAATATTTTCTGTATCATTAGGATTCACTTGTCTTTTAACATCTTGTCCCTTAGCTCGCCAAGTCCTTTCAACAGTAATAGCACCAGCATAAGCCAAAATTCTAGGTAAAAGCCCTTCTTGCATGGTCTCTTTTGCTGCTACATAGTATAAATTCAACTTAGGTTGCCACAAATATCCAACATTTTTAATATTATTCTCTCTACCTTTTAAAGAAGCATTAAAAACATGAAACATAGCTACAACATCGGCGAAATAAGTTTGATGATTAGAAATAAATAAAACATTTTTATCAGGAAGATTTCTTAATATCTCTGAACCTTCAATTTGTAACTGATTAAAACCTCTATATCTTTGATGCGTTAAGACACCAGCAAAACGAATTAACCATTTCTTTAGAAATATAATATGACCGAATGGATTTCTTTTAAACAATCCCATGATTTTATAGTTAAAAGGGCGTCAAATATACTAAAAAATCAAGAGTTGGTAGCATTTTTCAACAACTCTTTTAGCTCACTTAATATCATTGCAGTAGCGCCCCAAACAATATATTTATCAATTTTAAAAGCTGGAACTTGTATATCTGTAGCATAAGAAGTAGTCATCTTTGTTTGAATTATTGTTTGCTCATCTAAAAGCGAAGCTATAGGAAACTCTAATACACGTTTAACTTCATCAGGATTAGGAATAAAATTCAAATTCTCCTGTGAAAAACCTAAAAAAGGTGCAACCAAAAAATTACTTGGTGGAATATAAATTTTACTAAATGGCCTAATAATTTTTACTTTATTTTGTTCTACACCTACTTCTTCTTCTGTTTCTCGTAATGCAGTATGTTCTAAATTTAAATCTTCTTCCTCTTCCTTTCCTCCTGGAAAACTAATTTGTGAAGAATGAACACCTGGATAGGTATTACGTACAATTAAAGCCAAATGCGCCAAATGATTTTTAGGATAAACTAACATAAGTACCGCCGCATTTTTTGGATTTTTATCTAAATAATAATCTTCATAAAGATAAGTAATTCTCTCCAAAGGTGCCATTTTTATATGAGCATCTGTGGCTAACAACTTTTCTTTTTCTATTTTTGGCAAAAATTCTATGAAGGCATCAAATTTCATGGCAACTGTACTTTGTATAAAGTTAATAAAAATATTTAAAATGTTTAGTAAAGAAGAAGCTCAACAATTGAAAAAAGATTTTTGGTCCGCTTTTGGTCAAGAATACCCAAGAAAATGGTTATTATACAATACTAAAATAAAAGACGTTAGTTTTAAGTTTTTTGTAGACAACAAAAAAGCTCAAGTTCTTTTAGAAATAGAACCCAAAGATGAAGAAAAAAGAAAGATTTATTATGAAAAAATCGAATCTTTAAAAGATATTTTATTAGAAGAATTTATACCTGAAGCTATCTTTGAACGCAATTTTTATTTAGAAAATGGTAAAGTAGTAAGTCGGATTTGGGTTGAGTTAACGGGTGTAAGCATGAACAGAAAAACCGATTGGGAAACCATTTTTACATTCTTTTATGACCAAATGGATGCCTTTGAACGATTTTTCTATGAACACGAAGACTATATAAAAGATTTAGAAATTAACACCTAAACTACTTTCTATCGATAACAACGCTTGGATTACAAATCTGGGCAAAAAAACTTAAACAAAAAAGTCCCGAAATTATTCGGGACTTTTTATATTATTTTACAAATTGAATTAAACGTTGTGCTCTTCTTCAATATGTTTTTTATCATC
>CAYNNB010000072.1:0-10213 GCA_964398425.1 uncultured Flavobacterium sp. | reverse complement strand
TCATAGGACATGCATCTATCTATAATTTAATTTTTAATGATTTAAGAAAGGAAAAAATTGAATTTACAAAAGATAACTTTTTATCGTTTGTAGAAAGAAAAGCCAATGAATTTGGGTTCTCACAGTTTAATAAGAAAACCGTTAGCTCTGATTTCGATGTGTTAACGAAGATGTATATTAGAACTACGGATCAAGTTAAAGATAAGGAAGATACATTTTCTGGTCTTCTGACTGATTTAAATATTATACAAGAAGAAAGGAGAAAAATTGAAGACGTTGGTATTGTTTCTTTTTTTTCAATACCAAATGGACAGAGAAATTCTCTTCCTGAAGAAATTCTTTTATATACAATTTTGGATAATGATAATTTTCAAAATTCAATCAGTTTGAACACCTTATTTCAAGAGAGAAATCAGGCGGGATCTGTTTTTGCGATTACTAAAAATGCATTAATGGAAAAATTAGAATCTATTTCAAAAAATCCAGCATTTAAAAAGTTTGGTATTACATTAAGTGACCATGCTGGCATAAAGGAATTACAATTTTCGTCAAAACCTAATAAATTTGACATTTTAAATCATTACTATGACAAATAACTTCACAACATCAACCAATATCATTCGCGATACGGATAGGGAGTTAAAATATATTCCTACACCAAATGCCATACGGATAAGCAATCAGATTAGTAATGATTTTAAACAAGGAGTTAGGTCTTTTAATATAATAGGGTCTTATGGTACTGGTAAAAGTTCTTTTCTATGGGCAATAGAGCAGACTTTAAAAGCAAGCAAGTCCTATTTTGGATTGAATATGATTTTAAATCCAAAGGTTGGTTTTGTGAAAATTATTGGAGAATATCAATCACTCAGACTATCATTTATTGATGCTCTTGAAATTAATGATGAAAATACTTCAACTGAAAATATTTTTTCAGAAATATATAATCGTTACTATGATTTAGGGAAGAGAAATCCGCTTTTAATTATAGAAATTGATGAGTTTGGAAAATTCTTGGAGTATGCATCAAATAACGAACCTGAGAAAGAGCTTTATTTTATACAGCAATTAGCTGAATTTATTAATAATTCGGATAATAACATTGTTTTGTTTACAACAGTACATCAAAACTTTGACGCTTATGCTATACATCTTGAATCTTCTCAAAGACAGGAATGGACCAAAGTAAAAGGAAGGTTTAAAGAAATCACTTTTAATGAACCTGTAGAGCAGTTGTTGCTATTAGCTTCTGAGTATATTGAAGAAAAGCAATCAACACGTAAGAAAGAAAAAGAAATAAATGAACTTGTAAAGATATTGTCTGATTCAAAGGCGTTTAGTATAAATGAAGATTATATAAAAAGTATAGCAACGAAATTATATCCGTTGGATTCAATTTCAGCATACGTTTTAACTTTGTCATTACAAAAATATGGTCAGAATGAACGCTCATTATTTTCATTCTTAGAATCAACTGATCACACAGGGCTATATCAGCATAGTATATTAAATGATAGTTTCTATTCGATTGCTGAGGTTTATGATTTTCTGATACAGAATTATTTTTCTTTTCTGAATTCTAGATATAATCCTGATTTCAGTGCTTGGAAATCTATCAGAATGTCTTTGGAGAAAGTAGAGTCATTATTTGATGAAAATCTTAAGGATTATGAGAAGCTTGTCAAAACAATAGGATTGTTGTCAATTTATGCACAAGCTGGCTCATATATAAATCGAAATTTTCTAATAAAATATGCTCAAAAGAGTTTAGGTGTAAAAAATGCTGATAAGCTCATCGAAGACTTAGAGATTAAAAAAGTAATCCTTTTCAGAAATTACAATAACAGATATATTCTTTTTGAAGGAACAGATTTAGATATTCCAACAGCATTATACGAGGCAGGAAATAAGATTGATGATATTACAGATGTAGTAACCCTACTAAATAAAAATTATTCATTAACACCTGTACTGGCAAAAAGAGCAATGTTTGAAACAGGTACCCCTCGTTTATTTGTATATAAAATATCTTCTCAACCCATCTCAACAAAACCAATTGGCGATGTAGATGGATTTATTAATTTGGTCTTTAACGAGAAGAATATTCTAAATGAAGTACAGGAAATCTCTTCTGCGAATCAGGAGGCAATACTGTATTGTTATTACCTGAAATCTAAAGAGATTAAAGATTTATTATTTGAAATTGAAAAGACAAGAAAAGTAATAGAAGAAAATCCAGATGATAAAGTAGCGGTTACTGAACTTAAAAACATTGTATTGCATCAACGCAACTTATTAAATCATAAAATACTGAATAGCCTTTTTGGTGATAATGCTTCTGTTCTATGGGTTTTCAATGGAGAATTAAAAGAATTAAAATCTCAAAAAGAGTTTAATGTATTTCTTTCAGAGATTTGTCAGACGATTTATAATAAAACGCCATACTTCAATAATGAGCTGGTAAACAAACATAAAATTTCCACATCTATTCATACAGCTAAAAGAAATTATTTTAGAGCTTTAGCTAATGAATGGGATGTTCCTCAATTAGGCTTTCCGATGGATAAGTTTCCACCAGAGAAAACTATTTATTTATCTCTGTTAGAAAACAACGGTATCAAATTATGTGATGACGAATCATCCAATATAATTGAGCCTCATAATGAGAATGGCTTTTATGATTTATGGTCTACGTCAGTAGCGTTTTTAGACAGTGCTAAACTTTCAAAAAGAAAAGTTACGGAGTTTGTAGAAATCTTATGTAATAAACCTTTTAAATTAAAACAAGGTTTCATCGATTTTTGGGTTCCTACTTTTCTCTTTATTAAGAGAGATGAATATGCATTATTTAATGAAAGTATTTATACACCAGTCATCAATGAAGATATTCTGGAAAGATTAGCAAAGATACCGGAAGATTTTGAAGTGAAATCATTCGCTTTGGATGGGGTAAAATTAGATATTTTCAATAGTTACCGTAAATTCTTAAATATCGACTTGAATCAAAATGGAAATGCTCAGACATTCATTGAAACGATAAAGCCTTTTTTGGTTTTTTATCGTGGTTTACCTGAATATTCAAAGCAAACCAAGCGTTTATCGAAAGAGAGTATCTCCATTAGAGAAGCTATTGCTAATTCCAAAGATCCGGAACAATCATTCTTTGAAGATTTTCCGACAGCATTGGGATATTCTGTTAGTAAAATACAAAAAGATAGAACCGAGTTACAGCATTTCATTATCCAATTACAAGACTCCATTAAAGAAGTTCGTAATAGTTTTGATGAACTCGTTAATCGTTTTGAAACATTCCTACAAGATAAGTACTTTGACAATGCATTAGTATTTGAAGAGTATAAAAAGGAGTTTCAAAAAAGGTATAAGAACCTACATAGACATCTATTGCTTAATAGTCAGAAGTCTTTTGTACAACGTATAGATACACAGATTGAGGATAAAAAAGCATGGTTAAGTTCATTGGCTCAATCTTTAATCGGCAGAACACTTGAAAAGTTTAAGGATGAAGATGAGTTGATGTTGTATGACAAATTTTCGGAAATGATTCTTAGCTTAGATAGCTTGAACAGAATTTCGAATAGTAAGTTTGATGAAGACAAAGAGATAGCTAACACAATAAAAATAAAGGAAGTAACCAAATATGATGAACAACGAAGTCTTTTACAATATCAATAAAATCATAGAACGAGATAGCAAAACAACAACATACAAGTTTGCTCTCTTGCGTGGAGTTATTGATATTATTCAGGACAATTCGCCTTATATTTCATTCGTAAAAAACAGAGTTTATTTTCCAACAGGCTTGCTTATTGAAAAGTGGCTTTTGTATTACTACCCGATATTGGAATCGCAAACAGCAATTCCGCAAATCAATGGAGAAACCAATCTTGCATTTGGAAATTCATTTAGAAATATAATTTCAGCCTATAAAGAAATTGGTGGTTTTTCTGTTTTCTACAATGATTTGAAAAACAAAGGCATTCCGAAAAACTTACAGAATGATTTTTTTACGTTGGTAAAAAAACTCCGTGATACAATAACACGAATGCCAATGAAATATATTGGTCGCTCAATCAGCAACGATTATTATTCTATTTTCAATTTTGAAAACGGAGTTGTGAGAAAAGGGAATTCCGATATTGATATAGCTTTTCTAATTCAAAATTTTGGTACATTTTCTATTCCAAAAGAATATTACGAAGCATTTAGGGTTTTAGGAAGTTTCATTAACGGACAAGATTCAATTCTTTTTAAATGGGCTGAATTTTCGGTTAATGCTTCAAATCAAAATCTTTCTATTTCAAAGGTTGTAAATGAAGTTTTGAAAAGTCCAATTACAGAAAGAGAAATAAAAGAATCCAAAAGGATTTACAAAGAGATTTTAAAACGAGAAGGACAGGTTTATTGTGTATGGACAGGGAAGAAAATTTCCGCTTATGATATTGACCATTTAATTCCTTTTTCAATTTGGAAAAATAATGACTTGTGGAATTTGCTTCCGTCAGATTCAAAAACGAACAATCAAAAACGAGATAAAATTCCATCACCGGAATTGATAGAAAAGCAAAAAAGTTTAATTGTTGATTATTGGGAAATTTTGAATGAAAGCCAAACGCAAAGATTTAAGAAAGAAATACAAGTTGCATTATTAGGCAATCATTCTTTTGATTCTTGGAAAGAAACAGGAATAAAACAACTGCAAAGCAGTTGCGATTATCTAATTTCTAATCGTGGTTACGAAGAATGGAAAATTTAAAATCAAATCCAAATAGCCATTTAACAGCAAAGAAAAGAGAATCAATGTCTTTCCCTGCAAGACTTTTGTTCAATAAAAATTTATTGATTGGCGATGTTTTGGATTTTGGTTGCGGTTTTGGAAAAGATGTTGAGTTGTTGAAAGCAAAAGGGGTAAACATTACAGGTTATGACAAGCATTATTTCCCGAAATATCCACAAAAGAAATTTGACACAATTATTTGCTTTTATGTCTTGAATGTTTTGCTTCCCGAAGAACAAGCAACCGTTTTAATGGAACTTTCACAATTAGTAAAACCAACAGGGAAAGTTTATATTGCTGTTAGAAGAGATTTACAATTTGAAGGTTTTAGAACGCACAAAATTCATCAAAAGAAAACGTATCAATGTAATGTCGTTTTAAATTCAAAATCATTTTTCAAAAACGAAAATTGTGAGATTTACGAATACAAGCATTTCAACCAAATCAGACACAATGCAAATCCAGAATGTCCATTCTGTAATCCTGATACAGAAAGAGAATTAATTGTGGAATCTGCAACCGCTTACGCAATGTTTGACAAGTTTCCTGTTAGCAAAGGACACGCTTTAATTGTTCCAAAAAAACATTGTACAGATTACTTTGATTTGACTTTCAAAGAACAATCAGCTTGTATCTTTATGCTGAACAAAGTCAAAGAAATTTTAGTAAAGCAATTTAATCCCAATGGATTTAATGTTGGAATAAATGTTTGTGAAACCGCAGGACAAACAGTTCCGCATGTTCATATTCACTTAATACCACGATATATAGGCGATGTGGAAAATCCACGAGGCGGTGTTCGTGGTGTAATTCCTAATAAACAAAGTTATTAAATTAGAAACGATGAAAGATTTATTTGGAAATACAGAAATGAAAAGTGCGATTATTCATTAAATGGCAAATTATAAGAAAGAAAATTTGAGTAATGATGAAGTAATTGATTTATTGCACCCATAATCCACAATACATTTTCATTAAAACGGGAAAAAGTATGGGGCAAAAGGTTTTGGAGTTAATAACTGAACATTAATCAGCTTTGAAAAGGTGATTAATATCGATTAATAAAATTAATGTTTGATTGATATTCACTTTTTGAAATTTTACCTTCCATCATTTCAAGTTTCCATAAAAACTTCCGAAGTTCCAAAATCTCATTTGTTGAATAAAATAAACCCTTAAAACACATAAAAAGTTTACCAGGGCAATTTTTATATAAATATTCATTTGGAGTTTTTGGATTTGGAATTCCATATTTCCATCCTTCGGGATATTTTTCCAAATCTTTTTCTTCCCATTTTCTTACACAGTCAATAAATACTTTCCAAGCTTCTGGATATTTTTTTGAATTACTCATTTTAAATAATTTAAGAATTTAAAGGTAAAAAGTTCTTTATTTCTATCTGAAATGTACTCTTCAACCTGTTGAATATTTAAGAGATTCAATTGCTAAAAAACGGATTGAAATCAAAGTAATAAAACCGAAAAATAACAATGGTTATTTGCTTTTTCCTGTTGTTTATTTTCTTTTTGCTCTTTCTTTTCAGGTTTCTCCTTAGCCTTTTCTTCTAGTTTAAGCGTGTTCTGTATTAACTTGAAAAGTTCACTGTCTTTGGACAAGTTTTTTGCAAAGCTTTTGATTAATTCAGAAGTGTCCTCGCTTTCAAGTCCGATAGAATCTTTTCTGCGTTTATTGATGTCATCTAACTTGGATTTAGTTAATTTTTTTCTCAGGTAATCTCTTAATTCTTCTGCTTTTGCTCCATTTTTTAATCGGTCACGAGATGCCATAAACAAATCCTTTCGAAACTCATATTTCATCTTTGTACAATCTACATTGATTAGGAGATAATCTTTAAGCAGATTGTACTTCAAACTTCGGGTGATAAATTCAGATGTATAATGACCATGTACCTGTCCGTTCATTGAAAACAAGACGGACATATTGTTTTTAAAGTATCTTCTTTGAATATCGGCTTTGGTTTCTTTAACTGTTTTTCCTTCTTGTTTAGCTTTGAAAACATAACATGTAACTTTCATTTTTCCAAAAAGAACATCCTCGTACTCTTCAGAAAACCAATCCTCAACATAATCTTTTTCTTCTTCTAAACGTCTTTGCAAACCGTAAACAGTGGTTTCTAAAACTTTGTTGTTAGGATATCGCTCCTTCGTATCTATTGTGAATACAGGTAAAACGGGCTTGAATAAAAATTCATTTAGACTTTGATTCAAGTCCTGAGCAAAACCTGATATTCCTTTCATTTGATAAGAGTACATCTTGATAATAGAACCTGTTTTGAATTTTCTATTGAGTAATTTTAAATCAAGTTCTGTAATATCAAATTCAGGAATTTTACCTTCAATTTTCAAATATTCGTACCACGTATTCTTTTTGGTTTCTAACTCATCTTTGGATAAAGGATGCTCTCTAACCAATGTAAATCCAAAATTACCAGAACCGTCATATCGTTTAGAGCCAATTAACTGATAACCTTTTGTTCCACAGAAAACAATAGCACCGCTACCTCCCATATTATATTTACCCTGTACAAAATGAATCTCATTTTTATTCCCTCTCATCAAGGAAAGAAAAGTGTTTTCAAAATCTTCAGGATGTTGGCCCTCTCCGTTGTCATATATAATCACAGAACTTTGTTTAGTAGGACCGTCAGCAATAATCTGTATATCTTCAGCTTGACTTCTTCTAAAAGTATTCAAGTCCCAGTTTTTGTTGTCTGGAAAGAAAATATTTATCGCTTCATCCATTGATTTAGGAGCTTCTTTGCTTTTGGGTTCTAAACCTAACTCCAAACACTTTTTCATCAATGTGGCATCAATAGAATTGGTTACTTTTTCTACTAAAGCTGCAATAGGATTGGATTGCTGATTTTCAATAATACTAAAATTTGATTCGTTTTGCCCAATTGGAAACCAATTTTCTGTATTAGACAGATAAGAATTTGCAGAAATTAGATTATCAATATCTGATTCCGTTTTGCAATTATAAATAGATTCGAATAAGGCTTTTAACATAAGCAGGTTTGGGTTAGCTGTTCAGAAAATTATCAATTCGTTGCAATAACAAATCAATGTCCTTTTTTGTATTATGTTTTCCTAAAGAAATTCGCAGGCTATTCATAGCATCATTATTACTTAATCCCATTGCTAATAAAACATGAGAAGGTTGAATAAGAGCAGAACTACATGCAGAGCCATTACTTACAGCAATATCCCTATTCATTCCTATAAATATTTCTGTATCAAATCCAGGAATACAAACATTTACTGTATTATAGATGCGGTTTTGGGAACTTCCGTTTAGATAGGTTCCTTCAATTTTTAATAATTCGCTTTCTAGGTAATCTCGAAGTTGCTTAATTTGGGATTCATTGATTGCCATTTCATTTTGTGCAATATCACATGCCAATCCTAACCCAGCAATCAATGGAACGTTATAAGTTCCGCTTCTTATCCCGTTTTCTTGCCCTCCACCATGAATCAAAGGTTGTATTTTATTTTGCTTTGTAATAGAATCATCAATATATATTGCTCCGATACCTTTAGGTGCGTATAATTTGTGACCGGAGAAACATAGAATATCAATGTTAGAACTAACTACGTCAATAGGTAATTTTCCTACTCCCTGTGTTCCATCACAGACAAAATAAACTTCTGATTGTTTAGCTATTCTGCCTATCTCCTCAATTGGATGAATTACGCCAGTTTCATTATTCACCCACATAAGGCAAATTAATAAAGTATCTTCATTTATTTTAGATTTCAACAAATCTAAATCTATCATTCCTTGATGATTAACGTTTAAATAATCGATATTAAATCCAATGCTTTCTAAATAATTACAAGTTTCCAATACTGCATTATGTTCAGTAGTACAAGTTATAATATGCTTTTTTGTATTGTTGGGATGAAGAGCTAAGCCCTTTAAACCTAAATTAATACTCTCTGTAGCTCCGGAAGTAAAATGAACGTTTTTTGGTTCAGCATTCAATAAATTACCGATACTATACTTTACGTTGTTAATATCTTTCATAGAGCTATTACCAAAAGCGTGAAGACTTGAAGCATTTCCGTAAAAATGACTAAAATAGTAATTAACAATCTTTACAACTCTTTCATCTACTGGAGTTGTTGCATTGTAATCTAAATATGTAATTGTATCTGTCAAAAAAACAAAATTAATTGCTAATATACTTATTTTAATATTTAACAAGCCACAAACTGAGAATTATTTAGATTTTCTAAACTTCCTCAAAAGACACTCCTTAGCTTCTTCATCAGGAATAAGTGGTTCCTTTTTAGATTTACTTTGATTAGATAGAGTAGATTCATTATTCTAAAGAAGTAGAATAAATTTTTATATAAATTCAGATATAGAGAATGTAAAAAACCTTGAAAAACTAAATCTTCAAGGTTTCTAATTTCTAAATATAATCACCAATTAAGTTCAAATAAATTTCTTTGACATTTTCTTCATTAAACTCTAAATGGGGATATTGTTCTTGATTTTCAGTTGGGTCATTAAAATCAATTATTTCCTTTAAGTTTTTAATGTGAAAAGTGGTTTTATTTTCTAATTCCCAATCTTCATAAACTTCTGACCAATTTTCTTCTAAAGCTGTATAAATAAAGTCTATGATTTCAGACCTATAGTTAAAAACTACATATCCAAAAAAAGAAGATTCTTCCAATGATAGATATTTATTTGATTGAACATATTGTCTGTGCAAATCTTCAACAAAATTATCATCTACTGCTAAATCTGGTCTGAAGTTCAAAAACCAATTTAGCACCTCTTTTTTTTCTATTTCCATATAAAATTCTATTTAAAAGTTAGTTCTTTGAAACTACCTAATTTATCAATTATATCATTATATTCAAATTTGGTAATGGTTTTAGAATCAGAAAATTTATATTCAAAAATAGATAAAAAATATATGGTAAAATACAAGAGTATTGATTTACTAAGTTTAGCTTCCTCTCTAAAATTTAACAAATCAATCATAATTTTATTTTGGATTGAAAATGTATTTTTTTCATCTGGTGTAATATCATTTAAAAACAAATTAGTAATGGTCAAAGTACTAATATAAGCATCGTTATTAAAAATAATTTTAAATAGATGTTCTCTTTCTTTAGGAGACAATTCTTTCAAATAAAAGTAAACTCTATTTGTAAAGAAATTATCCTCTATTTCTGTCGGATTAATTGTTTTAACAGCCTCAATAAAATTATCTGATAATTTCTCCTGATCAGAATCAAAATCTAGAGAATCATGTTTATTAAATAATAATAAATTAACTAATGGAATAAGTACGTCGTACTCAGGTGCTGGGTTTGATTTGCTTCTTTTCATAAGTGCTAAAAAAATGCGTGAGACAATAATCAACAGCCAAAGAGGTA
>CAYNNB010000071.1:0-10607 GCA_964398425.1 uncultured Flavobacterium sp. | reverse complement strand
TGTAACCTTCTGAGCCGTAATCAGATGCGCTATTCAGTTGCGCCACGAGGCCTTTAATTTGTGGGTGCAAATATAGAAATAAATAAATTCAAACCAAACATTTTTACATAAAAAATTAAATAAAAAAAAGCGTCTAAAAGCATCCTATTGTAAATCAACATTATGTATATTTAACGTTTTAAAAAAAACAAATCCCATACATGAAAATTGAAGATTTTTTTAGAGACATTCCTGATTTTCCAAAAGAAGGTATATTATTCAAAGACATCACTCCTTTACTATTGAACCCCGAAGCTACCCAACTTTGTTTAACAACATTAGCCGAAACTATTAAAGACAAAAAAATTAATAAGGTTATCGGTGTTGAAAGTCGAGGCTTCTTTTTTGGAATGTTACTGGCACAATACTTACACGCTGGGTTTGTTCCCGTTCGAAAACCTAAAAAACTTCCTTATAAAACAATAGCCGCTTCTTATGAACTTGAATATGGCACAGATAGTTTAGAAATACATATTGACGCTATCCAACCAGGTGATCGTGTTTTAATTCATGATGATGTTTTAGCTACAGGAGGCACAGCTGAAGCCGTTTGTAAATTAGTTGAGCAATTAGGCGGAGAAATAGTTCAGTTAAATTTTTTGATGGAATTATCATTTTTAAACGGAAGGGAAAAGTTAAAAGGTAAAGAGCTTTTTGCTGCTGTTACTTATTAGATTCATCTAACGCTTTACATGTCACCCAATATCGATAAGCAATAATCGCCTTTTTCCAATTAGGAGCCTTAGCTAAGTCTAATCTTTGTTTGGTAAAGCTAGGTAAAAGTAACTTATTAATCTTGGCTAGTAATTTATACATAGTAAAAGGAGATTTAAGGAGTAAATGTACGAAAAATTAAAAATCATTTTCAAAATGAGTTACTAACCAAATTATAAAAAATAATTTATTGAATGAAAATGTTCTCCTTAAAATCTCCTTTTTACCAAAAGTTAAGGTTATTTTTCAACTAAATAATTTTGTTTCATAGAACCTGTTTCTTTTAATCTTACATGAAAATCAAATGCTTCCTCTAAAATATGTGGGGTTTGTCCTCCTCTTAATTTAGCTCTTTCAAAATAATCAATCAAAACTTCTTTATAATCTGGATGCACACAATTTTGAATAATAACTCTTGCCCGTTCTCTTGGTGCTAATCCTCTCAAATCAGCTAAACCCTGCTCTGTAACTAAAATATCTACATCGTGTTCTGTATGGTCAACATGTGAAACCATTGGTAACACATGAGAAATAGCATTATTTTCTTTTGATGCTGATTGTGTAACAAAAATACTTAGGTATGCATTTCGGGCAAAATCTCCTGACCCCCCTATACCATTCATTATATTTGTTCCTGAAATATGAGTAGAATTTACATTTCCATAAATATCAAACTCAATAGCTGTATTTATAGCTATAATTCCTAATCTTCTGGCTAATTCGGCTGAATTACTTATATTTTGAGGCCGCAATACAATCTTGTTTTTATAGAAACTAAAATTTTCAAACACATGCTTATAACATTCTTCTGAAACAGTTATTGAAGAAGCTGAAGCAAAAGACATCTTGCCAGAATCCATTAAATGAAATGTACTATCTTGTAATACTTCTGAAAACATGACTAAATCTTTAAAATTACCAGTTCCTAAACCTGCCATAACTGCATTAGCAACTTTCCCTATTCCTACTTGTAATGGTAATAATGTTGGTGTTAATCGCCCTTTATTAATTTCATTTTCAAAAAATTGAATCAAATGTTTTGAAATTGCTTCTGTTTTAACATCAGTTTCAGAAATTTGCGCTGGACTGTCTTTTAATTCTGTAAAAACTATTGCTATAACTTTATTCGGATCAATAGTTATAAAAGTATCTCCAATTCTATCTTCAACTTTTAGAATATCAATAGGCTTTCTGTTGGGATAATTATCAATTGATACTACATCATGTAATCCTTCAATTTCAAAAGGAATCGTTGTGTTTATTTCAATGATTATTCGATCTGCTAATTCTGCAAATGTGGCTGAATTTCCAACCGAAGTAGTTGGGATTATATTCCCATTTACATCAATAAATGCCGCTTCAATTACTGCAATATCAACATTTGGCATATGTTTGTTACTTAATAATTCAGCCGTTTCACTCAAGTGTTGGTCAATATATAGTATTTCACCTGAATTAATTTTTTTTCTCAAAATTGGATCTGCTTGAAAAGGCATTCGCTTTATTAAGGCATGGTTTTCTGCTAAATCTGCATCAGTAGTATATCCTAATGAAGCACCCGTAATTAATGTTATGGCTATGTTTTCGTACTTGGCACGCTCAGCAAAAGCAGACATTACAACTTTGCTATCTCCAGATTTTGTAAAACCACTTGTGCCTACAATCATTTTATGCTTAAATAAGGATGCTGCTTGTTGGGCAGACATCACTTTGTTTAAATAGTTTGGATACTTAATTCTATCAAATGACATTATATAATTTAATTTGTTTCTTTATTACTTTACTTTTAATAATTTGACACTAGCAACTTAAAAAAAATAGCATACAATTTTAAGAACAATTATCTTTGTTGAAATATTATGAAAAGACAATCGTTTATTCATTTCAGACATGGAACAAAATAAATCAACTTTAAATACAAAGTATTATATCAAAGATGTTGATACCAACGAAGAAAGCATATATTGCCATCATGATTTAATGGGGGAACTTTTGGTTCCTACACACAAACACCATAAAGGACAAATGTTATATACCGAAGGTGGAATTGTACATGTTACTACTGAAACAAAAACTTATTTTCTACCCGCTAGACATTTCATTTGGATTCCGTCAGGGGTTTTACACAGTATACATCCAAATTCTGAAAATGTGATGATGAGAAATTTATATTTCCCTGTGAAAAAAAAAGAAAGTGACTTTTATGCTTCTGAAGGTATTTATCCAATTAACGATTTATTATTGCAAATGATGCTCTTTACAAACCGATGGAATGGTAATTTAAAGAAAGGAACTAGAAATTATGATATTGCACTTGCTATAAAATCAATCTTACCTGAAATTTGCGATAAAAAACTACCGCTTGCACTTCCCTTCCCTAAAGACACTCGGTTAATAAAAATAGTAGCTTATTTAGAAAATAAATTAGATGAAACTATATTATTTGCTGATCTTGCCAAAAAATTTGGATTCAGTGAAAGAAGCCTGTATCGCTTATTTATTAAAGAATTAAATATGTCGTTTATACAATATTTTACTATAAGAAGAATTATTAAATCAATAGAACTATTATTAGAAAATAAACTAACCGTAAATGAAGTTGCAAATGCTGTTGGTTATAATAGTGTTCCCACTTTTAGTAATACTTTCTATAAAATTTTAAATCAAAGACCTTCAGAATACTTAAATAACCATACCGTTTTAAAGAAATCTAACATCTTTTAATGTTTGTCTGAAATGAATATATTTTTGACTTTTATAATTTTATAGCCGAAATAAATTGTGTGAAATTTGTTCTTATCATTATAGAATAAGAATGAATTCAATTAACCGTATTTTCAACAAAAGTTTTTTTTTCACTTTTAGCATAATCCATTTACTAACTTTTTCTGCAAAGAGTCAAGAAATAAAAAGTTACACCCTTCAACAAGCACTAAAAATAGCTTGTGAAAACAATAAACAAATCAAAAAAAACAAATTAGTAACGGAACGCTCTAAAGAATTTATTACAGAAGCAAAAGAGTTTAGGTTACCCGATATGGATTTTCATACTTCCTACTCAAGGATTACCAACCTCACTGAATTTGAAAGTTTAGGTCTTAAAAAACATTCTTTTACCCAAACAATTCCTGAAATGTACGACATTACATCTTCTATTAAGTTGCCTATTTATGAAGGAAATAAAATAAATAATCTTGTAAAAAAAGCACAACAAGAAAATGAATTGGATGAAATTTATTTAAAAAAGACTATTCATAACATTCAAATGCAAGTTGTTATACAATTTCTTAAAATATATGAACTTCAAGAGGTTCAAAAAGTTATAAAGGAACGTATAACCGAAGAAAAAGAACGTTTAAAAGAAATAAAAACATTATACAAAAATGGGGTTTTAACAAAAAATGAAATCCTACGAGGAGAATTACAATTAGCCGATAGAGAATTAGCTTTATTAACCAACGAAAAGGAATTAAAAATTGCTAAAAATGATTTTAAAGTTTTGGTTCAACTCGATGAAAAATTTGATTTTCATATTGATACTTCCAATATAAATGAATTGATCACTAAAAAGTCAGACTATACCACATTGCTTGAAAAAACATTAAGAAATGAAGAAATTGAATTCGTTGAAAAAGAAATTGAACTAACAAAAACTCAATTCAAATTAGCAAAAGCAAACTATTATCCTAAAATTAATTTATTTGGCTCTTATAGTTTTAAATATCCAAATTATATGTTCTTTCCACCATCTCCATATTTATATAGTTTAGGTCAAATTGGTATCGAATTACGATATAATTTAAGTGAATTATATAAAAATAGTACTAAAATGGAAATAGCAAAACAAAGCACCTCAATACAAGAAGCCAATTTAAAAATTGTAACCGACGAAATGAAAAGTCAAATTTTTAATGCTTATACCCAATATGAAGAAGTAATAGATAAAATTTTGGTTGTCAAAAAAGCAGTAGTGCTAGCGGAAGAAAATTACAGAATTGTTCGTGTAAAATACAGCAATCAATTGGTTTTAATGACCGAAATGATAGATGCTGACAATGCATTATTACAAACAAAATTTAATGAAATTGCATTACAAATTAATGCCATTTACAAATACTATCAATTGTTACATATCGCTGGAATTATAGGCGAATAATTAAATTTATTATTCTAAAATTATGTCTTTTTTAATTACTTCAAAAACACGAAAAACATTTCACAATTTAGTTACCTTATTATCCTACTTATTAGTAATAACAGCCCTAATCATTGGAATTTGGTTTTTTATTTATTATAAAAATAATGAAGAAACAAACGATTCACAAGTGGAACAATATGTAACTCCAATTCAGTCAAGAATTACGGGCTTTATAAAGGAGGTACGCTTTGAAGACAATCAATTTGTTCGCCGAGGAGATACTTTAGTGATAATTGATAATAAAGAATATCAATCGCATTTAGACTTAGCACTTGCTGAAGAAGAAACAGCTAAAAAAGAGATTACTATTATTGAAAAAAGCGTTTCTACCATTAATAGCACTACATTTTCTAAAAACAATGAATTAGATGCCGCTAAAGCAGAAGTTTGGAAAACAAAACTTGAATTTGAACGCTATTCAAAACTTTTTAAAGAAGAAGCCGCAACTGCACAACAATTAGAAAAAGTAAGAACTGATTATGAAACGGCTAAAGCTAAATACAATCAAATTATTCATACTATTCAATCAATAAAATTAAACACAACCGAAACAGCCGCTAAAGTTCCAAAAGCAAAATCTATTGTTAAATCAAAAGTAGCTGCTGTTAAAAATGCATCACTTTTTTTATCCTATACTATTATTACCGCCCCATACGATGGATGGGTAGGAAAGCGAACTTTACAACCAGGACAATTAGTTAAAGAAGGTCAAAACTTAGTCGCTGTTGTAAGTAAAGAAAAATGGATTGTTGCCAATTTTAAAGAAACGCAAATTCAATATTTAAAGATCGGACAGGAAGTAACCATAAAAATTGATGCCTTATCTGGGAAAGAGTACCAAGGTAAAATTGAATCTTTTTCCCCAGCAAGTGGCGCTCGTTTCTCATTGTTACCACCAGATAATGCTACTGGAAACTTTGTGAAAATTGAACAACGTATACCAGTCAAAATAAAATTTAATTCAAATGCTACTGAATTAGATTTAGTTAGAGCAGGAATGAACGTTTTAGTAATTGCTTCGCATACACAATCATGAGTCAACTAACTGTCTTTAAACCATGGGTACCCAACTGGGCTATTATTTTAATTTTAGTCTTTTGTATGTTACATTCCATGGTTTTATTAGGTGTTTATACTTCTAATATTACCTATGCCGCAAGCTATCTAGATGTAGAAATTGAAGATTTGCAATTTTCATTATCAGTAACTTATGGTACTTTTTTAGCTACCATTTTAATTGAAAGTCGATTATTTAAATTTTTCCCAACGAAAAAATATTTTTTATCTATATATAGCTTGGCTGCCCTTACTTTTTTTTTAACCGCCTACACTGAAAATTATGTTGTTTTCATTTGTTTAAGGATTGTGGAAGGAATTTTAATGGCATTACCTTGGATTCCATTGCGCCAATTACTAATTACACGATTTAAGTCAAAAAACGCAATTATTATTGGATTTAGTTTAAACTATGCTACATTACTTCTAGCCTCTCCTTTTATTATGAATATTGCTGTTTGGTTATTAGAAAATTATGAATGGTCTTACATGGCAATTGGTTCGGGTGTTTTTCAAATACTTTGCATAGGATTAGTTATGTTGACCTTTAATGAAAATCGTTTCCATAAAAAAATCCCTTTATATCAAATTGATTGGGCAAGTTATATTTTAATACTACTCTCCATATTGACAGGTGCATTTGTTTTGGTATATGGCGAAAAAAAATATTGGTTTGAATCTTACCAAATTCTTTATACTACTATAATTTCTATCACCTCACTTGGACTTTTTATTTTTAGACAAATTAGTAGTAAACGTCCCGTTTTAGATTTAACGATTTTTCAATTTAGTAACTTAAGAACTGGTTTTTTTCTTTTTATCATTTTTTATATCTCTAGGACCTCTCTAAATATCTGTCATACAACTATGTTAAATATTTGGAATTGGGAGCCCATGCGAGTAGCGCATATACAATACATTAATGTAATAGGAAATGCAATTGGTATGATATTAGCTATTTTTATGATGATTAGAGTTATTCCATCTAGAATAATTTTCATTATAGGATTTGGTTTAATGACACTATTTCATCTATGGTTTACTTTTCTTTTTATTCCTGACATAGCATTAAATAATATTTTACTTCCTTATTTAATTCAAGGGATTAGTGTAGGAATTTTATTTGTTCCATTTGTGCTATTTACCGTGTCCTCTGTTCCTTCTAACTATGCTCCATTTGCAGGCACTATTGGTGTAACTGGAAGATTCTTAGGAAATACTTTAGGATTTTGTATACTTCAAAACACACAAGTATTTCTACAAAAAACGCATTATTTTAAATTAATTCAACAAGTATCTTTAACAGACAGTGTTACAGAAAACAGGATTAATAGCACAAACCAACTATTTGAAAATAAAGGTTTCACATCAGAACAAGCTCACTTATTATCCATGAAACAAATTAATTTAGTCATTAATAAACAGGTATTCTTATTATCGAGTATGGAATTATTTACATACATCAGTTATGCACTTATCATAATACTAATTTTTCTTATTTTCAATAAGCATTTAAAAATCACTTTTGATATTGTTAAAAATAGTATCTGGGGAAATTAAAAAACACCTCTTTGAGGTGTTTTATGAAAAAGAATTTTGTCATTTTTTAACTTATCATGATAATTAAGCTTTGTTAGTAATAAATTTTGCCTTACCAGATTAACTTAATTTTTTCATTTTAAATTATTAATATTAGACTATTTTATGAATTCTATGAATAGGAATCACTACCCCCTTTTTAAGAATCACTCTTTCATTGGTAATACCCCAAACTGTAGTTTCAACCATTTTTTTAGAAACTTCATCCTCAAAAAAGATTTTCATTTTTACATGTTCTAGATTTCCTAGTGCCATAGCACGATCTAAATCTGTTTTTCTTTGTAGAATATCTTCTTTCTCTTTTAATACTTCTTCTGCAGGAAATTTCAATTGCTCAACTGCTTCTTTTTCAATTAATTGGAAATCGTTCATAAGTTTATCAATTAGATTATTGGTTAAGTATCTTAAAGGTACAAAATTCATTCGAATTCTGCCGTTCAATTTCTAAAAAAATAAACTCTCTTTTTTTAAAAATAAATTCTAATTTTGTCACGCTATGCAAAAAACAATAAACATATTAAATAAGAGGGCAAAATTTGATTTTGAAATTTTAGACAAATACGATGCTGGCATTGTTTTGTCTGGAACTGAAATTAAGTCAATTCGTTTAGGTAAAGCATCAATAGCAGAAGCCTTTTGTGAATTTAATGA
This sequence comes from uncultured Flavobacterium sp., assembly GCA_964398425.1. Classification (GTDB taxonomy): domain Bacteria; phylum Bacteroidota; class Bacteroidia; order Flavobacteriales; family Flavobacteriaceae; genus Flavobacterium. Next base: position 2,350 of record CAYNNB010000071.1, on the reverse strand, counting down.
TAGAAGCGAATTATTTGTTATTAATTCAACTGTTGAAGAATATGCCTATGGTACACATTATAACCATAGAGCCAAAAGTGAAAGAAAGTTACTTCTAAACAGAAAAGAACTTAAAAAACTAGAAAAAGATGTACAAAATAAAGGTTTAACGATAGTTCCTTTAAAATTGTACACTAACGATAAAGGCTTGGCTAAATTAGAAATTGCCTTATGTAGAGGTAAAAAGAATTTTGATAAGCGAGAGACTATGAAAGAACGCGATACTAAACGCGACTTAGACCGAGTTAAAAAAATGTTTTAAATAAAAAAGGGGATTAATAAATCCCCTTTTGGTACTATCAAACAAACTGTGTAAAATAGAAAAAATGGGGTTTTAAAACCCCATTTTTTTAACTTGACACTATCCTAAAAAGTAAGTGAGTTATACTTACTTTACTCCTTTTGTTCCTTTAGAATTCTTTTCGGTCTTTAAATCTGTTTTTAATTTTTCTAAATCTGTTTTTGTTTTTTCTAACTCAGATTTTAATTTCTTTAACTCTTCTTTTGTATTGTCATCTGTTATGATGCTTTTTTCAATTTGAATTTTATTTTCTTTCTTCAACTTTTCTAGATCGTTTTGTTCCTCTGGAGTACTGCTTGAAAAGTTTTTTTCTTTGATAATCATCGTTCCTCCCTTTCCATCTGCATACTTTTTTGTAACAGTTCCATCCTCCTCCACTTTTTCCTCTTCTAACTTCATATCTGGATTGTCACCTAACATTTTGCCATCCTTAAAAATAAATGAACGCGACATACCGTTTCCTTCGCCTAACCCCTTTTTCAACTCATCTAATTTATCAAAATTAAAATCGCCATTCATTTGGAAAGGCTGATCCATTAAACCTTGAAAAATGTCATTATTAAACATTTGCCCAAACCCATTACCTCCAAAAGCAAAACCGTTTCCAAAAGGGTCATTTGAAGATCCATTCAAAATAGAAATATTCCCTTTTCCCTTATTATCATATTGTTTTCTAATAGAAATAGGCAAAATAGGGCTTTCATCTGCCACATTATAAGTCCCCGAATTTCCATTTTTATCTTTGTAAGCAATTTTGATTGCAGTAATCTCTTTTTTGTCGTTGCGCTTTATTCCTGAGAAGGCAACTTCAAAATCATATTTTTTGGCATCCGTTTCGTCCTTTTTCAAATCGGCATCAGTCATATTTTTATCAATACGCAATTCAAAACCTGACTTTTGTTTAACGGCTAGCTTTTGTAAATCACTGTCTTGCGCCATTGAAATAGATGGAACAAACAAACTAGTAGACAAAACAAACATACTTTTTAGTACTAACGATTTCATGTTCATATTCTTGATTTTTGATTGTTAAATTTTATTCAAAATTAAATTTCTTTTGAAATACAAAAATAAAAAAAATGTTAATTAACGTGTTTTAACAAAAAAACTGCTTTTAAAGCAGTTTATTAAGAAATAATAAAAATTAAGCCTTGTTATTTTCTTTCGATTTATTTCGAATTCTCTGTTCCTGAATTTTTATTTTTCGCTCAAATTCTTCCATCTTTTTGTCATATTTTTTTAATTCTGGCTCTATTTCCTTCATCTTCTTTTCATATTTTTTCAATTCTGGTTCAATTTGTTTCATTTTCAATTCAAAAACCTTCATTTCTTTTTCATAATTTTTCCATTCAGGTTCTAAATCTTTAATCTTTTTTTCATAAACTTTAATCTCGTCTTCATATTTTTTCCAAGCTTTTTTATCATCCATATTCTCTGGAATTTCAGGAACATCTGGCATATTTGGAACGTCTGGTGGTGTTGGAAAATCAAATTCCATGATTGGTACGTCAGGAACTTCTGGTGTTTCAACAACATCTGCAATATCAGTACCCTCAATTTCAGCAACTTCCTCAACCTCCTCACCTGTTTCAGCTAACACAGAATAATCCTGATTAATTTCAAAATCATATGAGTTTCCAAATTTTCTAACAACAATTTGAACTGGGACAATAGCTTCATCACTCGAAATAAATTGATTCAATTTCTTTCCTTTTCCATTTTTCATAGAAATATTAATTTGAGTCAGTTCGTCAGCTTTATTTCTCTTAATTTTATTAAAACTTAAATCAATCTTATAAGTCGACCTAAATTTTTCTGAGAATCCTTTCAATTCCTTATCGCTTGTATTCTTTTCAATTAAATACATCTCACTTCTATTAGAACTATTTTTAGAAATGATTTTAGGTTTTTTTTCCATAGCTATTATTTCAATTTGAAATAATAACATAAATCCAACTAATACGGGAAGAATTAAACCAAACTTCCACGCTTGGTTTTTGTTTGTTTGTT
>CAYNNB010000070.1:6404-10812 GCA_964398425.1 uncultured Flavobacterium sp. | reverse complement strand
TCAGTAGATTTGTTACTACTATTTTCTTTTGTATTTAAAGCGTTTTGAGTAGCTGTACTAATTGGTTTATTTAGATCGCTAGTATTGTCTACTTGGTCTAATCCTAAATTGGTTTTAGCTTCAAAAATAGTGGTTCCGTTTGTTCCTCCATTTTCAATAGGAACTACGCCAGTAATATTGGTAGCATTTGTCGCATTAAAACTGTTGTAAGCAAAAGGAACAACAGAGAAAGGTTGGTTACTAATTTCTTCAAAAATAGAACAGTTGCCTGATATATCTAATCGAACCACTAAACTTTTTAGAGTAGTGTTCCAGTTGATATTGTTAAAAGAACTGGCATAACCTCCTACTTGGTTTCCAGAACCTATTAGTAAATTTACCATTCCAAATTTATCTGTTAGGATGGTAATATTTTCAACATATTCTGATTGATTGTTGTTATCTACAATTGCAAATTGAAGGCAAACGTTTTTAAGTGCTAAAGGTACATTAGTATTATTAACCCCGGGAATTGCATCGCCATTAGGTTTGTAAATAACTGCTTGATAGGTTATACCATTTGTTTGAGCTTGCAACAGTGGTGTAACAGAAAGCAAGAAAAGTAATAGTATCTTTTTCATAAAATAGAATTAATGATTTATTGTAAAATGGACACCTAGTAAAATTTGATTAGTTTTAAAAGCTAATTTTTCATTAGTATTATTAGAGGCATTAATCGAATATAAATAACCATAGCCTAAACTAAGGAACCCTATATTATTTAATTTGTAATTAGTGTGAATACTTCCAGAGGCTCCCACAAATAATCCAGAGAATTCTTTTTGTTTGGTAAGGTCAAAGATTTCGCCATCGGTGTTTTGTTTACCGTAAATAATGGTTGATAGATTAAGACCACCTTTAGCTGTAAGGCTAAGGAAAGAAGATATTTTTTGATTGTACTGTAAGCTTGATTGAGCACCAAGATATTTAGTATTCCATTCATATGAATTTGCAGCATTCCCTGCTAAAGCATTGAAGCTGTTGAGGGTAACAGCAAAAGAGTACATGAAATCTTTGTTTCGAATAGGGATAGCATATCCTATTTCATAAGTAGTTCCAGTACCACTTTGTAATTGAGTTGACATTGATTCTCCATTTGTTTTAAATTCATATTTTGTAAAATTATTTCCCATATTCAGGTATAATTCTTGAGCAAATGAATTTGAAATGAAAAGGATTGTTAAGAAGAATAGTAATTTTTTTCTCATTGTGTTTTCAATAAATTAATAGTATAATAGTGATTTTTGGTAGCAACTTTTACAATGTATTTTCCGTCGGCAAAATTTAAATCATTCAGTGTTAAAGTTGTTTCGATTAAAGAACTTTCTTTGGTATAAATGATTCTGCCCAATATATCAAAAAAGGTGATGCTAACGTTTTCATTGAGTGGTTTTGAAAACTGAAAGTTTATCTTGTTTATAAAAGGGTTTGGATAAACGGTAATCATAATATCGTCAGCTAGTGTTGCATTGGTACTCATTTTAAGAGCAGATTGTTGATAACCTTGTTCAACTCGTATTTGGTTGTTTGAGTAGGTACCAATTACGCTTTGCTGTCCGATAGATTGTCTAACTGCGATGCCACTTTGTAAAAGGACATGTTGCCCTTGACTGGCCACCATTTGATGATGAAGTTCTTGAGCACTTGCAGTAAAACCTAAAAGTAGTAATGCGATTTTTTTTACCATGATTTTGTAATTTGTACGCAATTTACGATTCACTCTATTTTAAATAACATAGTGTAGATTCTGAAATAATTTTTATGAACTTTTAATAACAATTTTTAATGTTTTAGTAACAGATTTTTTAAATTTTAAGTATAGAAGAGTTATTATTAAAAAATAATGATAATAGAATATAACTTTTTTTTATCTTTACATAATTAATTTTTCTTCCCCTTAAAGAACATAAATTTTTTAGAGTAATAATTCTTTATAATCTAGGTATGCTTGAAAATTTATTTGTCTTCTCTACTGGTTTGATAGGGTTATTAGCTATTATTCAAATTTTTATTCGTTTTAAGTCAAATCATATAGCTAACGTATATTTAATTTTGATTTTTTCGATAATAGTAGTTCGATTTTTAGTTATTGGATTTTTAAGTTTGTTTAGTCCTTTGTATCTAAATAATATTTTAAATAATTATAATAATGTTTTGATTATAGTTATTCCTTTAACTTTTTTATACTTTAATAGTTTAGTTACAAATCGAAAAAAAATTATAATTTCTGATGCTTATCATATGATTATACCGTCATTATTTATAATTATTGATTTTTTAGATGATATTCAACTTCTAGTAATACCATTAAAAAACCGTGTTTTTCTTTCTTTTTTTCTGGTTTACATTGTTTTTTATATTGTATATAATTACATGATTTTGCATAAAAGTGTTTGGAGTAAAAGCAGTCCAATTTCATTTATAAACAAGCAAAACATAATAATTAAGAAATGGACCATTTTTTTATTTTCTTTATTGTTTTTAATGGGTCTTCGATTGATGATTTCTTTGTTTTTAGAAGTAACAAATGATCATTATGAATATGGTAGGTCTTTCATTTGGATATCATGCAGTATTTGGTTGTTTATTTTTTTACGTATATTTATTTTTCCTGAAGTTCTCAAAGGATATTTGTATCATACTGTAGATATTGCTTCATCAGATAAAGTAATTGTTATATCTACAATATGGAAAAGAGATGAAGGTTTTGTTATAACAAATGTTCAGGATTTAAAATTGCAAAAAAAGATAATTAATTTATTAGAAGGTTATAAAGATACGCTTGAAGAGGTTAAAAAGCATTCTAAATTATTTAGAGATTCAAAAATTTCATTAGGTGATTTAGCATATAAACTTGATATTCCTAAAAGTCATCTTACTTTTCTTTTTAAATATTATTCAGAAATTTCGTTTTCGGATTTTAAAAAGGCTGTTAGAATTGAGGATGCATTAGGATTAATAGATGAAGGTTATTTGAGTCATAATACATTTGATTCTTTAGCAAGATTAGTTGGTTTCGCTTCTTACAATCCTTTTTATACAAGTTTTAAAGAAATAGTAGGAGTAAGTCCTCAGGATTATTATAGTAATTATGAGCACTACAGAGTGCATTATCAAATTCGTAGTCTACGAGATAATTTATCAATTACATAATTGGTGATTTCTAAATTTTAGCCTATCATTCTTACTCGCTTTGTAGGGACGTTGCTATTGGATAGTAATTCAATTTTTGTGATGTCTAGGTCGTTGAGGATCAAGGGTTCCGATCCTGATATTTTTGGTATGCATTTTAATTTGTGGGTCATGTATTTTACCTTGAGTTTGTAAAACTTTTAGTTTGGCTATATGATCTAAATAATTCTAAAGATTTTATTTATTGATTGATGAATACAATTGCTCCTTTTTCAGCTTCGTTTATTTTTTTGAAAATATTAGCTCATTTTTTATTGTTATCACTAGTTAATGTTCTTAGAATATCGTTATTTATGTGGTATTGATGCGAGTTAAAACGGGTTCTACTACGTTCCAAGTTCCCAGCTCGTTGGCGAAACGGAGTTTAGTGGATTGAAATAGTAGCTTCTAGGGCTTCAGCCCCCATTTCGAGAGCTTCAGGCAATAATAGGGCACTTGAAGGTAACAAAAGACATACTCTCGTTTGCTAAACGAAGTTCAGCGTAGCTGATTCTTTTGCGTTCGATAGTTAGTAATGAGATGCTCAAACAAGTTCAGCAGGACAAGGGTTCCGTGATAGATGGGGCTGGCTCTTGTATGATATGTTTAGTATTATATTTTTTACTTTATTGTTTTATCAATTTTTCTTTGATTAGTGTTTTACTGTTGTTTTGTATGGTTACTAGGTATATTCCTGTTTGAAGCTGTTCTAAAGGTATTTCTCTGTTTCCAGTTAGTCCGTGTATTTTTCTTTGGTAAACGGTTCTACCGAAGAGGTCGTAAACCACCAATTCGGTGGGTTGTTCGTTTAGGTCATAGGCAATGGTTACGGATTGATGTGCTGGGTTAGGATAGAGGTCTAAGGCAGCGATTTTATTAAACCCTTGTGTGGTTAAGGGTACGGCACAGATGCCAGGGGTGAGTTGCGGTGTTAAAAAGTAAGTGACATCATAATCCATACCATTACCAAACTCACCATAATAGTTTAGCCCCCAATACCATACGGTCCCGTCTGTTTTAGTGGCCATAAATGTCTCAAAATCTCGGGCTTGTACGGTGTCCCAATTGGTATCTGTACCAATTTGCACAGGATAATAGCGATTAATGGTGGTACCATCACCTACTTGTCCGTTGTAATTGAGTCCCCAGCCCCATAGGGTGCCGTCGCTTTTGATCCCAAAGGAAGTATTCAATCCAG
>CAYNNB010000070.1:0-6304 GCA_964398425.1 uncultured Flavobacterium sp. | reverse complement strand
AGAAGTGGTTAAACCAAAGCTTAAACTGCCTAAAAAAAGTAAAAGTTGTTTCATAGGATGTTGTATTAAATAAAAGAGGTAGGCAGGTGCCTACCTCTTAAAAAGTTAGTTTTTAATTATTTTTTGTTGCCATAAATGTTGTGTTCCATCTTTCAGTACCACTATGTATATTCCACTAGGGTAGTGTTGGGTAGTAATTGAAAGTTGTCCTTGGTACGAAGATAAGTTTTTTCTATCAATTAAATGACCTGTTATGTCATAAATTTCTAATAAACTGTTTTGATTCTGTACTTTATATTCTAGTGTTAGTCGTTCCTGTACGGGATTAGGGTACAAGGTTAATTGCACATCGGTATTTGATTTATTCAGTTTACTATCGGCCGTTTTATTGTTTGTTCCTCCTCCTTCACAAGTAGGAATGTCTATCATTAATTTATTGAGACATTCAAATGTTTTTTCTTTGTAAGTTACTGTGCCTTGTAGGTTCCATTCCGTTACTCCACCTGTGAAAGGACTTTGCGGAATGATGGTAATTGGAATGATACTGCTTATTCCAGGTTGTATGGTAAAGGTAGATGGAATGATGATTACGTTATTGAATTCATCACTAAAACTAACTTGGATAGGGAACGTGTAATTGCTTACAATATACAAGGTAGCGGTATAGGCACAAAAAGGACCATCAATAGGAGTAATTTTATCCACACTCACACGTTCTAGCTTGCACTTGTCACATTTAGTAGTTGTGTAGTGTAGCGGTTTGGATTCAAGTTCACAGGCTCCTGTATTTAAGGTAAAAGTATAGGCTCCATCTTTTGTTAAAGTGTAAGGAGAAGGAAAACTAGAATAGCCCGAACTTTGGGAGTTATTGTCATTGTTCCAACTCCAATATTTCAGTGGAAGATTTGGTCCAATTAAGTAATTGGTATCGGTACTACAGTCTTGGTAGCAACCTGTTGGAAAAATCCATACGTATTCTTCTGGACTTTTAGGTACTACTATTTGTGCGCTTGTAGTGCAACCTCCAGTTGTTGCAGTTACTTCGAAAGGTCCACCATGCGTTGCTACCATAGTGTTTCCAGTGTCTCCATTGCTCCAATTGTACTGAATGTTGCTACCGTTAGACGGTAAGGCTTTGATGGATACCTGATAAGGATCGCAATGTATTTGTACGTCGAAGGCAATATTATGAATAGGTTCTTCTACCACAATGTTTTGAGTGAAGGTTTTGGTACAGCCCGAATAGGAGCTAACCAGAATACTAATCGTATGAGGTCCAGCAGCTAAAAGTCCTGTGAAATCTCCATCAAATGAGTTGTCAAATTGCGGGTAGTAAACGCCGTCCATGTACCATTTTACTTCTCCATTGGAACTGATTTTAACTTTGATGGCATCGTTTTGGCAAAAACTTGTTGCTCCTAGGAACTTGACGCTAGGCAGGACATTAAATACCGGTTTAATTTGGTTAGGGGTAAAATAATTACAGTCAGTATTGCTTTTTATTTTTAGCCAATAGAATCCAGTATCATATACGGTCAATGTGGGATTGGTAGCTCCTGGTATTGGAGTATTGCCTTTCATCCAAGTGTATTGGTTTATGGCACAGTCGTTGCTGCCCGCTTGGTAACTTAGCGTTACCCCTTGGCCTTCACAAACGGAGGCATTCGTTGGATTAGCGACTAAAGTCCCCGAGAAACAGGCTTTTGGAATGTAAACCGTTGTTGTCAATACCTTGCTGCAACCCAAAGCATTGGTAATGGTACAGGTTACGGTATAATTTTGGTCAGGGGTATTGAATACTTTACTTACATTTAAGTTGGTATTGGTTGAATTGTCGCCAAAATCCCAGATGACTGAGTTTATACCAAATGCATTATTTAATGTGAAATTCACTGGTTTGTCGTGACAATTTACAGCAAAACCACCATTCACTACTATTGCAGTTGTAGCACTAATACCTTGTAAATTTACATTAAATTGTTTGCTGCAAACATATGTAGGTGTTCCGCTTAAGGTGCCTTCTATTTCTAATTTAAAAGTGTAGTTACCTCCGGCTACATTATTTAATTCGAATATACTTAAACTCGGGTTGTAGGCAATTGGTCCTGTAAAAGTACTAGCCCCAGGTGCTTTATAATAAAAACGAATTTGTTTATTGATAACTGGGTCATAGAAACTAGAATTATCAATAAAATTTACGTTAAAGGTATTGTTCCCATTACATTGAACGGTATATTTAAAGTCGGGCATATAAGGGATTACCACATCTTTTATACTCGTAAATGTTCCGTATCCCCCGTTGATACACGGTAAAACTACTTTGTAAATTATTTTATAATTTCCTGGTTTTCCGGTTAAGGTATTTCCGCTAATACTATAATCTGTAGGACTTGGTCCTAAGATGTTAAACTCTGTAGAAATAGGAGTACCTGTATAGCTACCTTGTAATGTTATTTGTCCGCAAGCGCTAAGGTAAGAGCTGTTTATAATTGTTTCATTTGTGAAGCAATTGATAGGATCACAAGGGACTTGAACAATTCGAATTGGATTGGATTGAGCAATACATCCATTACTATTTGTGACTCTAAATGTATAAGATCCAAAACCTAGACTTGGAGTAATGTTAAGAGATGTTCCAGTATACCCAGATAATGGTACTCCATTTTTATACCAAGTGAAACTTAATCCACTGATATTTGATGAAATGGTTACTGTAGCATTAATTTCACTTACTGTACAAAATGCATTAGCAGGACTTGTTAAGGTTAAAACTGCTGGTGGATTAGGTAAAATTGTCAATAAGTAATTAGCCGTATTGGTTTGTCCACAACCGTTTGCATTAGCAATATAGGCCGTTATAGGTACTCCAATGTTTGATGATGATGTATTATTGAAATTAGTTGTATAAGTAAACACTCCCGGTGCAGTGGTAAAATCACCACTACCTATATTCCATGTAACCACATCTGTTGGAGATAGAGGTACACCATTAGCTGACTGCACGGTAAACGTTACTGGATATAAGCTTCCTCCACAAATTGGATTCGTTGGTGTTGAAATAGCAATTTGTGCTTTAGGGTATAAGGTTATGTGTTTGATAAACTGAGGTGCTGGATTTAAATTACATTTTCCAATAGTTAAAACCAAATCAACTGTTGTTACAGTTGTTACATTATTCCAAGTAATTTCAACGGAATTTGTACCTTGACCCGTAGAAACACTTCCAAGGGTATGTGCGGGATAAGGACCTGAAGCATTAGCAAAACTCCAGTTATACGTATCACCATCCGTATGAAGGGTTGAAGTTCCGGGTATTAATGCCTGATAGGTAGCTAATGAATTGGCACAGATGGCTGCATTATTAGAAGATATGGCTGCATTAACAGGTATTCTGTTGATCGTGATTATTTTAGGTTCGGAAACACAACTTATTGGAGTTAATGATACTTTATAAAGTTTAATGTAAGCAGGAAATGTACCGTTAAAAGTTACATTTACTTGGTTTCCCATATCGGATCCTAATACAGATCCATTAATAATCCACCAACGGTATTCTGAGTTAGGATCAGGATTTTGTACGGTATAGGTGTAAGTAGAATTTGGGCAGACCTCTGTATTTCCCACTACACCATTTGGAATTGTAGGTATTGGTAAAACAGTAATTACTTTTTGTTTACTTTTACAATATCCAGGTGCTTCTGTGGTTAAGATGTAGTTGCCTGGTGTGGTGAATTCATAATAGAAAGATTCTGTTTGTTCTTGTGTGGTAACTGTTACCCCTTGCGCTGTAGTTAAAGTCCAATTCGATGCTACGCTTTCAGAATTGGTATAAGGCATAGGTTCATTTAAGCAGAGGTTATCAGGGCCTTCAATTTTAAATGTTTTTCCTACTTCAATAATAAATTCTGCTGTACCTCCACAATGTAATAGAGTGTTCATATAGGTGGCACGTAGCGTTAAAGTACCTGATGCTAGGGGAGTGATGATCACCTCATTACGTTGGTCGGTTGGAATTACTTGTGCTAAATTATTTCCTGTATTTCCTACTATTTCCCATTGGAAATCGGTTGTTGGCCATTGAGGTAATTTGTATTTTCCTTGTTCGCCCTTGCAAAGAGAATGTGGACCTTGTATAGTTCCTCTTGTTTGTATTACAGGGATTTTAGCGGTAGTAGGTTGTAAACATTCTAATTGGCAACCTTCTGGAATGAATGTTAGATATCCAAAACCTGATTCATCAACATTATCCCATTGTACTTCTACATTTCCACCAGCTTCGGATAGGATGGTTCCTCCTTGCGTTTCCCAAAGATAGTGATCATGACAGATTTCTTTTCCATCAAAGGGCAGGGAATAGGTTTCTGTTTGTCCTTCACAGATTACAGTAGGACAAGAAATTTCAAATCCTCTTCTCATTATTTTGACTTCCATTTTTGTTTCACTAGTACAATGACAGGCATTGGTCACTTTTAGGTAAACAGTATAAAGTCCTTCTTCCAAGTATGCGTGTGAGGGTTCAAATGCAGTAGAGGTTGTACCATCTCCAAAATCCCAATAGTAATTTACTAAACCACTTCCTCCATTTGCGGTTGATAAATTGTTAAAAAACAGGTTTTGATTACTACAGGCATATATTTGTTCTGTAGGCTCATTAGGCGCTATTTTAAACTTGGCCGTAGGTGAAATTACTTTTTCAAAACAAACGGTTTTATTAATTACTGCATTTCCTACAGTGATTAAAAAGGATAGACTACCAGAACCCATTTCTCCCCAAGAAACAACACAGGTATTGTTAGTTGGGTTACTAATTGATCCTCCTACGACATTCCAAGTTGTAGTGGCTCCTGCAGGTAAGTTTTGCAGTGTGTATGTGACTTGACTGTATTCACAGACACGAATGCACTCTGAACTTCCGATACTTTCAAGGTATACCGATCGTTCTTTTTCAAATTGATACATTTGGCAACCCACTTCTTTATCCCATTTTAATAGGAGTCCAGAGCCTGATTGTCCGAAGGTTTTAACCGAAGTTAAACAAAGCAAAAAAAGACTTACTAATAGCAATCCTTTCCGCTGAAATAGTACTACAGATTTTACCATAATTTTATGAATTAGTGTTGGTTCTGTAAATATAGATGCATGGACTTCAGGAGACAATACGTGTTTACACGTAATTTGCTAGGGGCATGATAGTTAATTTAATTCTATAATATTATGTTTCAAAGCAAAAAGAATAGCACCAATACTATTTTTAGATTCTGTTTTTTCCATGATATGTCTGCGATGCATTTCTACAGTTCTTAAACTAATGCATAATTGATCTCCAATTTGTTTACTACTCATTTCTTGCGCCATCATTTTGATGATTTCTATCTCTCTTGAAGTTAGTATCGTTTTGGGAATTATTGCCCAATCTTTTTTATCTATATTATTCCAAAACGAAGGATTTTTTATAATTTCTTTTAAAGAACTATCAAAATAAAATTTATTGTGGTAAACTTCTTCAATGGCTTTTTTTAATTGCTCAGGTTCTTCATTTTTAGAAATAAATCCATTTATGCCAATTTCTAAAATGATAGGGATTACATTTATGGGATTTAAAAAAGACAAAAAAAGAATTGGTAGTTCAGTGTTTGTTGTTCTAATTCTTTTACTGATTTCAACTCCATCCATAACAGGCATTTGAATGTCCAGTAATACAACATCAATGTTTAATGCTGGTAATTGTTTTAAAAAATTATATCCATCATCCGAGGTGTATACTACTTTTATTCCAAAATTAGCTAATACAAGCTTCAATCCTTCTCTGACTAATGGATGGTCATCAAGCAAGGCAACTTTAATCATTTTTTGTAGTTATTGTGTTGTTGTTTCAAATTTAAAATAAAAACTTATTGTATTATAAGTTTTATGTTAATTTAATAAAATTGGCTTTTTTTGTTATAAATTTAATTATTTTTGTGTGCTATAACACAAATTTTGTAAAATTTATAATTTTTTACTTATATAATTTTTAAGGTAATGTCTAAAATTAATAACAAATCAAAAAAACATTTATCTTTGAATTATTAACTAAATACTCTCTTAGGAAACGTCCACTTTAGTTTGAAGACATACAGATACCTTATTAAAAAAGTGGGTAACCTAAAAGTATGCCTAATTAATACAAAATAGGTATCCCAAAATCTTTTTTGAGTAATGAAGTAATATATAGAATAGGAGTAAAAACCTAGTAAAAACAAGGCATAAAAAAAACTCCAACATTTCTGTTGAAGTTTTTTGTGGGCGATGAGGGGTTCGAACC
>CAYNNB010000069.1:6784-10975 GCA_964398425.1 uncultured Flavobacterium sp. | reverse complement strand
CTCCAACTAAACCTGGTTTAAATGGTAAAAAATTCCATTTGGTTCCTGCCGCTTCTAATACAGCATGGGTATCAATATCTAAAATGTTAAAAATTTTAGCCAACTCATTAACAAAGGCAATGTTAATGTCTCTTTGCGAGTTTTCAATTACTTTAGCCGCCTCAGCAACCTTAATAGTTGGTGCCAAATGCGTGCCTGCTGTAATTACTGTTTTATATAATTCATTTACTTTTACGCCAATTTCTGGAGTAGAGCCAGAAGTTACTTTTAAAATTTTCTCAACAGTATGTTCCTTATCTCCAGGATTGATTCGCTCAGGCGAATATCCTGCAAAGAAATCAACATTAAATTTTAATCCAGATACGCGCTCAAGCACCGGAATACATTCCTCTTCTGTAGCTCCAGGAAATACTGTAGACTCATATACAACTACATCTCCTTTTTTCAATACTTTACCCACGGTCTCAGACGCTTTATATAGAGGAGTTAAATCTGGTCTATTATGCTTATCCACAGGGGTAGGTACAGTTATAATATAGTAATTTGCTTCTTTAATATCATCTAAATTATTGGAACAATATAAACCAATAGAGTTACTAGAAAAAGGATTAGATGGCACTATTACTTTTTGTAATATTTCATCTTCCACTTCAAGTGTAAAATCTTTTCCTTGTTTTAATTCTTCAATACGTTTTTGATTAATATCAAAACCTACTACAGGGTATTTAGTTGCAAATAATCTTGCTAATGGAAGCCCTACATAGCCTAATCCGATAATGGCAATTTTGTTCATCTTTGTTTTTATCTTTTGTAGTTATACTTTTATTGATTATTTTATTTTTTATTGAAAATCAAACCTATAGTCATCTAATTAAATAGTAGGCTAAGTTATTACTTTTAATTTATATGTTGACTTTTCAATGGTATTATCAGTGCTTTAATTTATTGTTAAACTAAAATTAAATTACATTTTTATTCCCTTAAATTATTTTTAATCATTAGAAACTAAAGTAGGTAATTTCTATTCAACCTTTTACTTATTTTCAAAAATTAAAAGCCCTTCACCTTTAAATTCTGTTGTGCTTTGCACAAGCACTTCTTTTTTTATTTCCTTTTTAATCTTAGGTATTAATTGCGCTATATAATCTTGATTTATCATCGCCCCTTCAATCACAACCTCAATAATACCAGAATCGATTCCTTTTGCATAATCACCGACGAGAAAAATTCTAGAAACCTGACCCATTCTCCCCAATATCTGAGTGATTATATAATCAATACCTATATATTTTTGAATCAGTTGCTGCAAGGTTGTAAATAGTGGATGAGCAGTGTTTGCATGGTACATCACTTTGTTATCTGTCTCTTCTCTTAAAATATAACCTGCCTCACTTAAATTATTTAGTTCTTTACGAATCGCATTGGTGTTTTCGTTCATTTCTTGCGCCAAACCTCTCAAATAGCCTGTATTAGCAGCGTTTATAAAAAACTTAACTAACAACCGTAAACGCGTTTTTGATGTAATAATACTATCCAACATATTTATTTGATGAACAACAAAAGTACTCATTTGTTTTTAATGAGCAAATTTTTACACTTCTTTTTATATCGTTTACTTTAAACAAAAAAGGAGACTGATAAACAACATGTTAGCAATCTCCTTTTTTATTAAGCTCTTTAACTAATCTTTTATTTCAGGTTTTCCCAATACCAAGCTACAGCTTCTTTCAACCCTTGATCTATAGTATGTGTAGGCTCATAACCCAATAACGCTTTAGCTTTTTCTACTGATGCCAAAGAGTGTGGGATATCCCCTAAACGATTAGGCCCGTGAACCACTTCAACTTCTGCAATTTCAGCATCGTATGCACTTAAATACTCTTTTAAATACTTAACTAAATCATTTAAAGTAGTTCGATCTCCAACTGCTGTATTGTAAACAGTATTAATAGCTGCTGGATTTGCGGTCAACATAGCTCTTTCATTCATTTGAACCACATTGTCAACATAAGTAAAATCTCTCGAATAATCTCCTGTCCCATTTATAACTGGAGACTCTTTTTTCATCAATTGCTTTACAAATAAGGGTATTACTGCTGCGTATGCTCCATTAGGATCTTGTCGTCTTCCAAATACATTAAAATACCTTAGCCCTATAGTCTCCAAACCGTATGTTTTACTAAAAATTTCCGCATAAAGTTCATTTACATATTTAGTTATTGCATATGGAGAAAGTGGCTTACCAATTTTGTCTTCAACTTTGGGTAAACTTTCAGAATCGCCATATGTAGAAGAACTTGCAGCGTAAATAAATCGTTTAACCCCCGCATCTCTTGAGGCTACTAACATATTTAAAAAACCAGAAACATTAACCTCATTAGACGTTATTGGGTCTTTAATGGAACGAGGTACAGAACCTAAGGCTGCTTGATGCAAAACATAATCAACTCCCTCTGCCGCTTTCTGACAAACCTCTAAATCTCTTATATCTCCTTCAATCAATTGAAAATCGGGATGGTCTAAAAAAGGGGCTATGTTATGTCTATGTCCAGTCGCAAAATTATCCAAACATAGTACTTGATGTTCTTTCTTTAAAAAATACTCACATAAATTGGAACCAATAAAACCAGCTCCACCTGTAATTAATATTTTACTCATCTTATTTTTTTATTAATTTTAAACTTTAGTTTTATTTGCAAGCAAAAGTATACAATGCTATCCACAATTGCAGTTCATTTAAGTATATTTTACATTGTTTTAATGTTATTTTTAAATTCAATCATCTCCAAAACACTTCTTGTATAATCTCTTTCTCAATTTCAAAATTTACAATGACAAATTATAATAGTTACGATTTTCAAAAGAGTTACCAAGACTAAATATTGTATTTTACTCAAATCCAATTTACTCTGCAAATTAATAATAAATTTATTAATTATTTTAAAAAATTCATACTTAGATTCAATTTTTGTTTTACCTTTAAATAACTCACTTTAGTGGTTTAATAAAAAATCTCACCAACATCATATAATAAAATAATCTGCAAAGTTATTCTCAAATGTAAATTTACGGAACCCTCAGCATTGATTAATATTTAAGCAGTTAATAAAACTGTTAAATGAAAATTTAGAGAGGCGAAATTCTTTTCTTTGAAAGAACGAGATCCACTTCTTTACAACTCCTTCGTCTAGAAGGTCGAGCCTTTTTATTCTTTTTTAAATATGAACAACAATTTCCATTCTCCTCTATTCTAGAAACTTGACTTAATTTCACCATTTTAGAGAACTTTTTAAAGTGCGCCACGGGTCAAAAAGCTTAATACTAAACAGATAAGCCAATTTTAAAACCTATTAAAGGGCAGGTTGTAATAGCCCGCAAAAAAGGAATAAAAAATCCAAGGCGCTTATAAACTAGATTAGTTTTTTAGTAATTATTTAGGACTGCGAAATGCCAAGAAACAGTTTACGCTTTATTTTATTGTAAACATTTCACTCTTTTTTAGTTTCAATTTTCTAGTTTTTGCTTTCTTCACAAAAGTGAAAACACTGTATCGATTAATTGAATACTCATCAAAAAATAAAGCTAATCAGCTCTATATCAGATAGGTTTAACTTTCAAATTGAAAACAAAAGATGACTACATATAAAATTTACTTAATTCGTTAAAAATTAATTTTCAGCTTAACACACAACTATCAACAAACACACTTAACTGAAAATCAATAAAATAAATTTTTTTAGCACTTTAAAACACTTTTTTTGTAATGAACCATGGACAATTAGGTGTCAAGTTAAATAAAAGTAAATTCCTCATAAAAAACAAGAATTACTCTTGTATATTATCACAATCTAACTATCTTTGTTCAATATAATTACAACATTATTTTTAATGAAAAAAAACTTAAAATCTGCATTATTATTCTTGAAAGGTTTAAACATTTTACCTTCTTGGTTAATTTTACTTTTTGACTTCATCATAATTACTGTTGTTGCAGCTCTAAGTTATTTTGTTTATAAAAACCTGGGAGTTAATCTAGTTACTGACGCTACACCTCTTGAGCGTTATTTAATTCTGTTAACTGTATATCTATTTTCTTTTTTTATTTTTAAAACATACCACGGAATTTTACGCTACTCCTCACTAAAAGATATTGTTAAAGTTTTCAAAGCAGTACTTTTTTCTACAGTGATT
>CAYNNB010000069.1:0-6684 GCA_964398425.1 uncultured Flavobacterium sp. | reverse complement strand
CTCACTAAAAGATATTGTTAAAGTTTTCAAAGCAGTACTTTTTTCTACAGTGATTTTGTGCATAATAAACGAAGTAAGTCGTTATTTTTTTAACAGTAATATTTTCATTTATTCTGTATTAGTTAATGGTACCTTCTTTGGCTTCTTTGCTTTAATCGGTTTGCGTATTTTTGTTAAAACCTTTTTTCATTATTTGCATAAGGATGAATTCCCTCGATCTGAAAAAGAAAACATTGCCATTGTAGGTGTTAATAGTCAAAACATCTCTTTAATTGAGCCTTTAACTTCTCTCACTAGCCAATATCACTTAATGTTTTTTTTCGACCTTAAAAGTGGCTTGCATGGAAAAAAAGTAGCTGGTATTCCTGTAGAATCTGGTCAACCAAGTATTGTTACTTTTTTGAGATATAAAAAAATTCGAAATTTAATCTTACCTAAGGGATACTTAGATGAAAATGAAGAAAAAAAACTAATTGAGGATTGTATACAAAATGGAATAAAGGTCTTCAAACCTGAATTACTCCAAAAAACGAATTCTTCTCAACCTACTAATTTAAAAGAATATGATTTAGAAGAATTGTTATTTAGAAAAAAAATTGATATTGACAATCCTAAAGTAATCGCACAGTACCAACAAAAAACAATACTAGTAACGGGTGGTGCTGGTTCTATTGGTTCTGAATTAGCCAAACAAATAGCTGCTTTTAATCCTAAAAAATTAATTGTCTTAGATCAGGGAGAAACACCCCTTCATGATATCCAATTATTTTTTGATAAAAACTTAGCTTCTTGCGATTGTAGCTTTGAACTGGTTGACGTAACTAATTACTCTGAAATTCGTTTCATTTTCAGTACTTACCGTCCTGATATTGTCTTTCATGCAGCAGCTTACAAACATGTTCCTGTACTTGAAAAAAACTATAAACAAGCTATTAAAGTTAATGTTATTGGTTCCTTAAATTGTCTAGAGTTAGCTTTAGAATTTGGCACACAGCGTTTTATTTTTGTATCAACAGATAAGGCAGTTAATCCTACAAACATCATGGGGGCTAGTAAAAGAATTGCTGAAATGTTAGCACAATACACCTATCGTTCGCAAATAGATTCTAAAATGGAAGTTATGATTACTCGTTTTGGAAATGTCTTGGGATCTAATGGTTCAGTAGTTCACCTATTTAAAGAACAAATTGCTCAAGGTGGCCCTATCACTGTAACGCATCCTGAAGTAAATCGCTTCTTCATGACTATACCTGAAGCTTGTAAACTTGTTATTGAGGCTGGAGCTATGGGAACAGGTGGAAATATTTATGTTTTTGATATGGGTAAATCTATCAAAATTGTTGATTTAGCTGATAAAATGATTCGTTTATCTGGAAAAATACCAGGAAAGGACATCGAAATTAAATTTACAGGATTACGACCTGGCGAAAAATTATATGAAGAAGTTCTCACGGAATGCTCAGAAACCTTACCAACTTATCATCCTAAAATAGTAATTGCTAAGGAAAATAATGCAAATAACCCGAGTAAAGATTATATCTTAGAAGAACTATCTCAATTTCATGAAAAATCAAGAAGTGAAATAGTCACCATTATTAAAGACCTTGTCCCAGAATTTCAACCTGACACAAACTAATAGGATTTGAGAATCATTTAAAATCAATATTCATTAAACTAATCATATAAAGCTCGACTTTGTTCGAGCTTTTTTATGTTAATTTAAATTCTACCTTTTTAAGACTTATGAATATATTGATTAATAGTAAAATACATCCTATAAACTAAAATCTTACCCTCTTGCAATACAATACAATAATTCAATTTAACTACTGCACCCAAGATCACTAATTGTTCAAAAGAATACATCTAATAAAGTAGAAAAATCAAATTCATTGAGTTGGATTTGAACCCTATTTATTATGAACTATATACTTTAAAAATAAAAACCGCCTCAATAACTTGAGGCGGCTTCCCTTTCAAAACTTAATATAACCACAAACTATTGTTTAATCATTTTGAAAGTCTGAGAAGTTGTACCTTGCTTAACATGTACTATATACATGCCTCGAGCATATTCTTCTCCTATCGTATAGTTTTGTACTACTTCTACATTTAAAACATTGGACTCAATTAACTTACCTGTTAAATCAAATACTTCATAACTCACTTTCGCCCCTAAATCAGTAGCAATCGGAACTATAACAAATCCTGTTTGAAATGGATTAGGATATAATTTAAAGGTCAATACTTCAACATCTGAAGCATCCACTTTATGATCCTCACCAACTGCCGTTACTCTTACTGCTGGCGCTGGTGTACTGATTGTACACAACCCTCCATTCAAACCATAGGCTTGACCTTCCTGCTTTGTAGCTACCGCAACAGAATAAGTAACTCCAGCAACATAAGCAAAATCATTTAACTTAAAGTAATTATTTGGATGCTCTATCTGTGCTACTTGTGCTGAATTAGAATCATAGATAGTAAATCGATAACTAGCAACTCCAGCTACTGCTGTGGCATATATAATATCAGAAGATGTATTAATTGTACTATTACATTGTGAAGCAACTAAAGATGTTATAGGCATTTTACTTAATAAAACACTACATGATGACCCCTCTGAACCATACGTATTTCCTTGTTTTACCTGAACTTTAACCTGATAAATTTGACCATAAACAAATGGACTATCTAAAAATCTAAAATTAGGTACTGAACGCTCCTGAGAGAACATTAATGTCGTACCTGCTTCATCATAAACATTAAATTTATAACCTGTAGCACCAACTACGCTATTTGCATATAATAATTGATACGGTGTTACATTCGATGCACCACAAGAAGATGTAGCTAATGATGTGGTTGGTAAACCTTGAATCGTTACAGAACAAGCCGAACCTTCTACACCATAAGAATCTCCTTGTTTTACCTGAACTCTAACTTGATAAGTAGTACCATAAGCGAAGGTATTCTCTAAAAATCTAAAGAAATTTACCGAACGCTCTGTTGAGAAAACTAAATTGGCTCCAGTAGCATCATAAACATTATATTTATAGGCTGTAGCTCCAACTACATTATTAACAAACAACCATTGACTTGGTGTAACATTAGTCGCTCCACAATAAGCTGCTTGTAAAGCTGCATTTGCATCTTGTATTGTTACTGAACAAGCCACACCTTCAATACCGTAAACACCTCCTATTTTAGCTTGAACCCTAACTTTATAAGTTGCTCCATAAGTAAACGTGTTCTCTAAAAATCTAAAATAGGTAACCGAACGCTCAGTTGAGAAAACTAAGTTTGTTCCTGTAGCGTCGTAAACATTGTATTTATATGACGTAGCGCCAGGAACAGCATTTACAAACAACCATTGACTTGGTGCAATACTTGTAGCTCCACAATAAGAAGCCGTCAATTTAGTGTACTCATTACAACTTACTGTAAAATTAAGAGTCTTAGAACCTCCACAAGCCGTAGTAAAAGAAACCGAAACTTGATTACCAGAAGTAAAATCTATAGGATGTGTAATACCAACTGTAATACTAGAAGTCCCTGAACCTCCTGTTATTGTCATCCCTTGTGGCAATGTCCAAACAAAGTTATTCCCTAAATCAGATGGAACACTATATGTAGCAGTAGTTAAACCACAAATAGTTACCGGACCTGAAATACTACCACTAACAGTACTAACTGACAATGTACGAGCAACTCCAGTACCACAACTATTAACACCTTGAACACTTATTATTCCAGAATTAAAACTAGATAAATCATAACTAACCAAAATAATATTAGAGCCCTGACCACTAACAAGTGTAGCGCCAGAAGGAACAGTCCATTGATAAGAAGTAACGCCAGGAACTAAAGAAACCTTATAAACATACTGGTTCGCAGGATTATTATTCAAAATCTGACCATTAGTATCAATAGTAGCCTGAACAGCTCCACAGACAACTGTAGATCCAGCAATTGTACCTAAAATAGGAGTAGAACCTATAGTCATCGTGCGTGGTAAACTAATACCACAAGAAGAAACAGAACGAACACTTAGTAAACCTGATACTGAACCACCTGAAATAGAAACCGTAATACTTGAACCATTTCCGCCTGAAACAATACTCATACCCTCTGGAAGAGTCCATTGATAACTAACTCCCGCTGTTTCAACAACACTATAGGTTGCTGTAGTAAGACCACAAATATTAGATGGACCTGTAATCACCGAAGGTTGAGTTGTACCAGAAACCATTAAAGAAGCCTGCTGACTCGATGAACCTGTAGTACAAACTACTTTAACTTGACCCGATACAAACGAAGCAGTTGGTGCAATAGTCAAACTATTGGTACCTTGACCTGAAACAATAGTGACCGTAGAAGGTACAGTCCAAACATAAGTACCACCTGAAACAGAAGTAGCGGTATAAACTTGTTGCGTATTTGGACATAAAGTAGTACTACCTGTTAAAGAAAAAGTAACTAAAGGTGCCTTAGTAACAGTTAATGAACTTTGAGTTGTCTCACTACATGAATTAAGTGCTTTTACTCGAACAGTACCACTAGTAAATGTAGAAGATACAGCAACAGTAACCGAAGGACCTGTCTGACTTGTTAACGTCATACCAGCTGGTAAATCCCAAACATAACCCGTAGCTCCTGAAACTGAAGCCACTGAATAAGTAGCCGTGGTAGCAGAAGAAGACAAAGAGGATGATCCAGAAATAGCTCCAACAGTGCCTGATAATGGCGCAATAACTTGCGAAGATGTTCTCTGACTATCAAGTGAACAACCTGCACTATTAGTAATTCTTACAAAAAATTCTCTGTAACCTATACTATTTGTTGGAACTTCATAAGAACTACTGATGGCACCTGAAATAGGTACTGCTCCTGCATTTGAAAGTTCCCAACCCGTACCCGCACTACTATCAATTTTGTACCATTGATATGTTAAACCTGTACCAGATGCAACTACAGAAATTGTTTCTGGAGCACTACCCTTGCACACATACCAGTTGATATTATTTGGTTGAGTAATGATACTATTGGATAAAATATTTCCAGAAAGTGAAATAGATCGTCCAAGAGCGTTTGTAGCACTCACCGTCAAAATACCGCTACTAGAAGAATTTGCGTTGTTGGTAAATTTAACATATATAGTAGTGGTATTTAATTGACCTGATATGGTATTAATAGTTAATGTAGAATAAAAATTTACATTATCTTGCGAATAAGAAAAGCCAGTTACTGAGCCTAAAGTAATGTTAGAACCAACATTTGACGCAGAAACGGTAAACGGTTTTATTAAGAATGCTCCCGTTGGACACAAATCAAACTGCAAATTTGAAATATTTGTAGTGATTTGACCTGCTTGAACAGGTACCACAACGGTACGCTCAGTACCATAACTAACACCATTTGAGTTTATAGCATATGCTCTCAAATAATAGGTGCCAGGAGATAAATTATTTATAGTTCCATTAAATGAACCTTCTCCACTTCCATAAGACTTCTTATTATCATCTATTGTAGGCGTTCCTGAAGTATTCCAAACAAATCCTTTTTCAGAAACAGAAAAATCTCTATCATCAGTAACATTACCTTGAATATCAATTGAATTATTTAAAATCGGACTTAAAACAGCAGTACCATTAACTACGACAGGGGCTCCTTGATTAATTACTGTTGAACCCTGTAAATTCATAGCATAATTATCAAAATTTGATACCCTATATCCTCCAAAACCGAAATATGAGTAAAGAACTGTTGAATTACCAATATTATTATTCTGATAAACTCTTTCTTGAACGGCAGATGGTGAAGAATACAATAAAGTACCGTTTGAACTTGAGGGCCAAACTTCAAGTCTTAAATGATAATTATTATTAGCTTGAGCAGTAATCTTAAGTACAATTTTATACCACTTATCAGGGGAACCATTATTTAATAAATCAAACATCGAAGCATTGACAACTCCACCTGATTGCCAACTTCCAGAATTCTGAGAGGAATTATTGTAAAAGATAAAACCTCCTCCGTGAACTGAAACACCAAGACAAATAGCAGGATTACCACTATTACTATGAACCTGATTTGGCACAGAAGTAAAACCAATGGCACTATAACCAGAATTAAACTCACTCTTTACAAAACTACTAAATTCATATACAGAACCTACTCCACCATTGGAATACCCTTGTTTTGTTGTATAAACTTCATTTGCTGAAGCATTCCCTATAAATACAGCGCCAGAACCTGAAACACCTGTATTTGTTGACTGGCTGACTTGTGTATATCCCGTATTTCCTCTAGTAAAATAATTGGATAAATCTCCAGCCGTATTAAAGTTGTAAAATGTAGATGTTTGTGATTGTGTTACAAGTGCAAACAAAAACATGATTAATAAGTAAAAATATTTTTTCATAAAAAATATGTTTTTGTGCAAATTTAGAATTAAACAAACACACAAGTATATAGAAAAAATATAGATTTTA
The DNA here is from genome assembly GCA_964398425.1 of uncultured Flavobacterium sp. Taxonomy (GTDB): domain Bacteria; phylum Bacteroidota; class Bacteroidia; order Flavobacteriales; family Flavobacteriaceae; genus Flavobacterium. The sequence continues at coordinate 190 of CAYNNB010000069.1, read as the reverse complement.
AACTCCTTCTAAATACATAACCAACTCATTGTCAGAACATATATTCATTTTCTTTCTCAACAAATATTTTTTACTCAATACACTCTCATAGGATATACTAATAAGACTTGCAATTTCTTTATTACTTAGATTAAGCTTAATTAAAATTAAAAAATCGATATCTTTCTTGGTCAAATTAGGATAATCTTGT
>CAYNNB010000068.1:0-10995 GCA_964398425.1 uncultured Flavobacterium sp. | reverse complement strand
TAGAGCACATCACTTTTAATGATGGGGTCCTGGGTTCGAATCCCAGCGGGGTCACAAATTAAATTTCACAACTGTCTTGCTATGACTCCGTAGCTCAGCTGGTAGAGCACATCACTTTTAATGATGGGGTCCTGGGTTCGAATCCCAGCGGGGTCACTAAAAAAGTTAAGCAATTGCTTAACTTTTTTTGTTTCTGGCCATGTGGAGGAATTGGTAGACTCGCCATCTTGAGGGGGTGGTGCTGCAAAGCGTATGGGTTCGAGTCCCATCATGGTCACTTTTTATATCCTTACCTATCTAAATTTCCATTTTTGTTTTATTTATCTTTTAAAATAGTAAACAATTTTCTTGTTTATTCTATTTTTATTTTTAATTTTGTTTAACTTTTTTTTATAAAAAATGAACAATATAAAAACAACATTCAGCATTAAAGACCTTGAAAACCTTTCTGGGATTAAAGCACACACCATAAGAATATGGGAAAAGCGCTATAATCTTTTGGAACCCATGCGAACTGATACTAACATTCGTTTATATAATATAGAAAATCTCCAAAAACTTTTAAATGTTGTTTTACTTACTGACTTTGGTTATAAAATATCTAAAATATCTAAATTAAGTAAGGAAGAAATTGACAAATTTGTTCTTAAAATTCAGACCGAAAAAACAACTAATGATCATGCATTAACAGCATTCAAAATGGCTATGCTAAATTTTGATCAAGCCTTGTTCTTAAAAACATACAATACTCTTTTAGCGGAAAAAAACTTTACAACAGTTTTTTTAGAAACATTCATACCTTTATTAGAAGAAATTGGCATACTCTGGACTACTAATACTATCTCTCCTGCTCATGAACATTTTATTGCCTACCTCATTAAGCATAAAATTTTAGTTCAAATTGAAAAACAGATTGAAAAACATCAAGATAAACTTGATAAAAAAACATACGTTTTATATTTACCCTCTAATGAAATTCATGATTTAGGCCTATTATTTCTGAATTACGAAATTGTTGCCAACGGGCATCATGCCATCTATTTAGGCCGAAGCTTACCTATTGAGGATGTAGCTGAATTAACTAAACATTTCAAAGATATTACTTTTATAACATATTGGACTGTTGCACCTGAAGAAGAAGACATTGACTCCTATCTTGATCAATTTGACCAAAAAATATTAAAAAACAATAACTCAAAACTCTATATATTTGGAAGAAAGACAGAACTTATTAAACCTATGGATTCTGAAAAAATTAAAGTGTATCAAAGTGTATCCCCATTTATTTTAGAATTAAACAATTAAATGCTATGAAAAAGAAAATTTATATAATAGGTTCTGGCTTCTCTTCACTTGCAGCTTCTTGTTATTTAGCTAAAGAAGGACATGATGTAACTATTTTTGAAAAAAACGAAACTATTGGTGGTCGTGCCCGTCAATTAAAACGAGAAGGTTTTGTCTTTGATATTGGTCCAACTTGGTATTGGATGCCTGATGTATTTGAACGCTTTTTTAATGACTTTAATAAAAAACCGAGTGATTATTATTCGTTATTAAAATTAAGCCCAGCTTATCAAGTATATTTTGGTAAAAATGATTCCATTACGATAGCTGACAATTTACAAGATATTATCACAACCTTTGAAAAAATTGAAAAAGGAGCTGGAGAAAAGTTAGAAATTTTTATGGCTACTGCTAAATCAAATTATGATATAGCTATAAAAGATCTAGTATATAGACCAGGTGAACATATTGGCGAACTAATTACACTTGAAACAGCCAAAAGACTTAAACAGTTTTTCAGTACAATTTCCAAAGATATAAGCTCAAAATTTAAAAACTCTAAACTCATTCAAACACTAGAATTTCCAGTTTTATTTTTAGGCGCCAAACCTAGCAACACACCTTCTTTTTATAGTTTTATGAATTATGCTGACTTTGGACTAGGGACATGGCATCCAAAAAAAGGAATGTACAGTGTTATTGAAGGAATTGCTCAATTAGCTTCTGAATTAGGTGTTACAATTCTTACTAATCAGAATGTAGAAAAAATAATTACAGAAAAAAACAAAGCCACTGGTATAGTTGTAAATGGCGAAAATAAATATTGTGACATAATAGTTAGTGGAGCAGACTATCATTTCACTGAAACGTTGCTTAATAAAGAATTGCGTCAGTATTCAGAAAATTACTGGGATAAAAAAACTTATGCGCCTTCATCTTTATTATTTTATGTTGGTTTTGATAAAAAAATTGAAAATATTGAACATCATACTTTATTTTTTGATACAGATTTTAATGTGCATGCTAAAGATATCTATGACCAACCAAAATGGCCAGATGAACCGTTGTTTTATGCTAGCTTTCCTTCAAAAACTGACAATAGCTCAGCTCCAGTAGGAAAAGAAGCTGGAATATTCTTAATTCCACTTGCACCTAATCTTGAGGACACACCAGCATTAAGAGAATTGTATTTTAATAAGATCATTGAACGTTTTGAAAAAATTACAAACCAAAATGTTAAAAATAGTGTTATCTTTAAAGAATCCTTTTGCATAAATGATTTCAAAGAACAATATAATTCGTACAAAGGAAATGCGTATGGACTGGCAAACACCCTGTTACAAACTGCTTTTTTACGACCAAAATTAAAAAGTAAAAAGGTTAAACATTTATATTTTACTGGGCAATTAACTGTTCCTGGACCTGGTGTACCTCCTTCATTAATATCAGGAAAATTAGTAACTAATTTGATAAAAAAATACGAAATATGAAAGCCTTATTTGATTCCGTTTCTTTTGATTGTAGTACTCAAGTAACTAAAGCGTATAGTACTTCGTTTTCCTCAGCAGTTAAAATGCTAGGTCCATCCATTAGACAAGACATTTACAATATTTATGGTTTTGTTCGTTTTGCCGATGAGATTGTGGATAGTTTTCATGATTTTGACAAAAAAACTCTACTGGATAAATTTGAACATGATTTATATGAAGCAATTTCTTCTAAAATAAGTTTGAATCCGATTTTAAACTCATTTCAATATACAGTCAACAAATATAACATACCAAATGATTTAATAGCTTCTTTTATGAAAAGTATGCGTCAAGATTTACATCTACAAGTATATAATTCCAAAGAAGAATACCAAGAGTACATCTATGGAAGTGCAGATGTTGTAGGCTTAATGTGCTTAAAAGTATTTGTAAACGGAGATAATAATAAATACAATGAATTAAGGGATGGGGCTATGCGTTTAGGATCTGCATTTCAAAAAGTAAATTTTTTGAGGGATTTAAAAGCTGATTTTGAAGAACTAAACCGTACTTATTTCCCTAATACTAACTTGACACATTTGGATGAGAAAGCAAAAAAGGAAATAATTGCAGATATTGATGCTGATTTTGATGCTGCTTACTTGGCAATAAAACAACTGCCTATAGAAGCACGATTTGGAGTTTATACAGCTTATAGATATTATAAACGATTATTAAAAAAACTAAAAGCTACTCCATCGACTGAAATTAAAAACGTACGTATTCGTGTGCCCGATTATCAAAAATTAGAATTATTGGCTCGTTGTTATGTAAAGTATCGTTTAAACTTGCTGTAATTATTTAGTTTCCTTAATTTATTCAAAATTTCAATAATTTTACACTTTAAAATTTCATACTCATGTGGATACATATTTTAGTTTTCTTCCTCACTTTTTTTATGATGGAATTCATGGCTTGGTTTACACACAAATATATTATGCATGGTTTCTTATGGTATCTTCATGCTGATCATCACAAAAAAGATCATGATTCTTGGTTTGAAAGAAATGATGCTTTCTTTATATTTTATGCCGTAGTAAGTATGACATTTTTCTTTTTGTGGCAGAATAATATCTTAGCTATTGGTTTAGCTATTGGTTTAGGTATTTTTGCCTATGGATTTACTTATTTTATGGTACATGATATTTTTATTCATCAGCGATTTAAACTATTTAGAAATGCAAATAGCAAATATGCAAGGGCTTTAAGAAGGGCACATAAAATGCATCACAAACACATTGGAAAAGAACATGGCGAATGTTTTGGAATGTTACTTTTTCCATGGAAACATTATAAAAATGCATAAAAAAAGTGACTAAGGTCACTTTTTTTATTTCTTATTTACAAAATTAAAAATAGGTTGCAATTGTTTGGTATCAATTGAAGATTTTTGTAAAATACTTAAAAATTCCAAAGCTTGTTCTGGTTTCATGTTATTACCTAAAACCCGAATCACTGTAAATCCTAATTCATTTTGATTACCAAACAAAACCAATTCATCTATAGCTTTATCATCGCCAACAAGCATTATTGATGCATTATTATTTTTACCATTTAATTTAACTAAAGGTTCATATATAGTATCTTTCAAAATCTCTTTTACATCCTCAATCTCTTTTTTATATGCTACTTCAGATTTTTCATTTTTCTTGTAAGCCAAAATATTAACTTTATCAAAAGATGCCAATGCTTGTTTTTCAGATGCAGTTAGTTTATTTTTATCAATATTCAATATTGAAGAAGAAACATCTAATGTTATAAACTCTTTTTTATCTGCACTTTTAACAAAATACTTTTGCAAAGATGGCTTTTCTTGGCCACAATTTACTAGGCACAAAGCCATTAAACTTAATAAAAAAACTCTCATATTATTTCTTATCCAATTTATCTAAAGCACCACTAATGGGTAATTTTAATTTTTCAGCAATTAGAGCTATTTCAGATAATGGAAAATCACCTTTAATAGATAAAACCGATGCTTTGTAACCATTAAATTCGCCATTAACAGTAATTAAAACCTCCTTTAAATTAGCTTCATTAGCATCTGATTTGCCAAATACTTTAACTACATTACCTTGATGAGTGGTTGAAGCTACTTGTGTTAAACCATTAGATTTAGCAATAGCTGCTGCTGCAGAATTCAAATCTCCAACGAGTTTAGGTTTTGCAGTAGAATAAGCTTCCAAAACATCTAATTTTTTAAGCAAATTTAAATATCGTTGCGCCTCAGCATCTTTAGTATCAATTTTAACTTTACTCATTAAATCAAACATCTTCTTTGTCACCGTAATACTCTCAATTCCTTCTTTACCTTCTAATTTTGCCAACTCATTTTGAGCCATTAAAATGGAAGAAATAAATAAGGCAACTACAACAATAATTTTTCTCATATAATCAAATTTTTATAAATTAATAATCAAATTTTGTACCAAACATATTGGTCATGCAAAAGTACGAATTGTTACAAAGAAAAAAGCTTTGAAATAAAACTACTTCAAAGCCCTTATCATCAAGTATGAAAATATTATTTTAAAACTTTAAATTTAAACCTAGTTTAAAATTCCTACCTCTTGTAGAATAACCTGCTACTTCAGTAAAATCTTTATTAAACAAATTAGTAACTGAACCAAAAAGAGTCATTTTATTAGGTAACACTTCAAAAGAAACTATGGAATTTAATAACTGATACGATTTTAAAACTACATCAAATCGAGTAAAAGAAGCATCATAATACAAATCTGTTCTTGCATCAATATATTGGTATTGTGTGTTCCAATTCAGTCTCTTTGTCAAAGCTAAATCAATAGATACATTAACTTTATGCTTTGGTATTAATCGGTTTTGATCTTCTTCTACTTGCGTAAATGTATAATTAGCATTAAACTTTACAGTAGATATAGGTTGATAAACTAAAGTGGTCTCAACTCCTTTAGCCATAACTACATTTGAATTATTAATATATTTCGACTCCCAAGTGCTCATATCTGTAAAATATTCGAAACGATTTTTTTCTTCTCTGTAAAAAGCTACAGTATTAAATATCAGTTTCTTATTAAAAATAAATGTCTCAAAACCAGCTTCTAGAGTAACATTCTCTTCAGGAGTTAAATCTAAATTTCCATATGGAGAATACAACTGATATAATGATGGAGTAATATAAGCTGTACTGTATGAAGAAATTAATTTTAAAGGTACATTTTTAAATTGGTATGAAGGATTGATATTCCATGTAAAATGGTTTCCATAAATAGAATGCATATTTAAACGAGTTCCCGCGTTAACATTTAAACCAAAATCTGAATTATATACTATCGTTGCATAGGGATCAATAGAACTGAATTTTGCTGCCGTATTAGCAATGCTTTCAAATGCCGTATCTTCTAACATGTCAAGAAATTGAAACTGAGTTCCAACCACAACAAAAAATTGATTAGAAAATTGATACTTGTTAAAGGCATCTATACTCACATTTCGAGATTTATAGTAAGATGAGTTAACAACACCTGACCAAGAACTGAAAGTTGAATACTTCCGCTCTAAATTATTAAACCCGGTAACTAAATTAAATTCTCCTTTGTTGTATTTAAACTTTGGAGAAAATCCAAAACGAACTTGCTCGGATAGAGAAACATTTGCCGATTCATCTTGAAAGGCACCTGCATCAAAAGTAGATTTTAAACGATCATAATTAAGATAAGCATCAAAACTCAATCGATTTGTTGCTTTAATACCAATTTTTTGTAATACATTTACTCTGGAAAAATAATCTGATTCAAAATCAATCCCAGCAGCTTCACTAATACCTTTGGTTTCTGTACTATTCAATGAAGTTAAATATGAAACATTACCTTTGGTTCCGTTAACAGAAAAGCCTTGATTAAATTCTTGTGGATAACCTTTTCTATCCTCCGCAGTATTTTGTGTCCCTAAATGAAAATAAGCCTGACCTGCTATATCTTTTTTAGCAGATTTCTTAAGCGTAATATTTATAACTCCTGTAGCAGCACCAGAACCATATAATGTGCTCGATGCTCCTTTTAAAATTTCAATACTTTCAATTTGATCAACTGGTAGCAATCTTAAATCATACTGTAGGGTAATACCCGAAGCATCAGTCATGGGAACACCGTCTATCATGATGAGAACTTGTCTACTTCTTCCCCCTCTTATATAATACTCAATGTTTTTACCTGTACCCGATTGGTTACCATTCACCTCTACGCCTGCAACTTGACTTAGAACATTAGCTAAAGATTGTCCCTTCTTAGATTCTAAATCTTTTGCCGTAATTTTTTCAATAATTTTTCCTGATTTTTCCTTGCTTTGCGCAAATTTTGTGTCGGATACAACGACCTCCTCAATCGTTCTTGTTCTTGTGGAGTCTTGTTCTTGTGCAAAAGCAATAGTAGACACCAACGTAAAAAACGCTGACAACTGAATGAAATTTGTTTTCATTTTTTTAATTAAAAAATTAATAATAATGGGAGAAAAGCATAGAATTTACCCATACCCAAACCTTTTTTCCCGAAAGTTTGTTACTCAACGAATAGTGGCAGGTCTCCTGGCTTGCGTATTTTTATTTTCCTTCCCATTGCTTGGTTAACTCATAAAAATGTTTATTAAACTTTTTTCAAGTGTAACTTTTACAACAGTGGATTTGTAGATAACAAAAACCGTTTTAGCTTACAGTTGCGGGTACAGCTCAGGTTTCACACCTGATTCCCTTTTAATTCAATTTTGAAAAATTCAAATTGAAACCATAATTCGGCTGCAAAATTAAAAAGTTTTTAATTAAAAGCAAGTTTTATTGATTTTCTTCTTCGTCTTCACTGTTTTTTGAGAATTTTATAACCAACCAAATAAATCCAATCAAAAAATGAAGAAAAATAATACCTGCAACTAAATAAAAAAATGTATTTGAATTATCACGCATATTTTTTTATACAAATTTCCTCAAATTAGCTTTCATAAAACATGACAAATGTTTCATAAAACAACTAAATTCAATCAAAAATATATTTTTAAAAAATTAGTTGATACATTTGCAAATCTAAACTTAACTAATGAAATTGATTAAAATTAGTATTCTATTATTGATTTTGACATGTACAAGTTGTCAAAATAATACATCAAAGTCTATATCAGATGCCTCTAAAGATGAAATAAAATACGCAGTTGGACTATCGATTAGAGTTGAAGATGACTACACAGTAGTTACGGTTAAAAATCCTTGGCCAAATGCGAAAGAACTATTTAAATATGTGCTTTATAAAAAAGAAATAGTTGTTCCTGATAGCTTAAAAAAATATACTCAAATACAAGTTCCTGTAAAAAATCTTGTTGCAACCTCAACTACACATATTCCGTCAATTGAAATGCTAAATCAAGAAAACAAACTCATTGGTTTCCCAAATTTAGATTATATTTCATCCACAAAAATAAGGACTTTAATTGATCAAAAAAAAATCAAAGAATTAGGCAATAATCAATCTTTAAATACTGAGTTACTCTTAGAACTGCAACCTAGTGTAATTATTGGTTATGGTTTAAATAATAATAATCCGACTTTAGAAAATTTGAAAAGAAATGGTTTAAAAGTCGTTCTTAATGGTGATTGGAACGAACAAACTCCTTTAGGAAAAGCTGAATGGATTAAACTATTTGGCGCCTTATTTGATCAACAAAAAGAAGCCAATCAAATTTTTGAACACATTAAAAATGAATATCAAAAAACCTTGGAACTGGTCAAAAAAAGTAAAAATAAACCAACTATATTAGCTGGTTCAACTTTTGAAGGAAAATGGTATTTACCACAAGGCGAAAGCTGGGGTGCTCAATTTCTTTCGAATGCTGGAGGAAACTATTTGTGGAAAAAAACAAAGGGAACAGGAAGTATTTCTTTAAGCTTTGAAGAAGTATATGAAAAAGCAAAAGAAGCTGATTTTTGGATTGGTCCAGGTCAATTTACTAGTTTATATGAACTAGCTATTACTAATTCACACTTCACACAATTTAAAGCTTTTAAAACCAAAAACATCTATTCTTTTAGTACTAAAAAAGGTAAAACTGGAGGTGTAATTTATTATGAATTAGCTCCTAACCGCCCCGATTTAGTTTTAAAAGATTTAGTAAAAATTTTACATCCTGAGCTATTACCAAATTATCAATTGTATTTTTTTGAACAACTTAAATAAATTGAAAAAGTCTACATCTCATTTTAAAAAAATAATTATTCTGGGACTTCTTTTTGGAGTAGCTTTTTTATTAAATATTGCCTTAGGTCAAGTGGCAATTCCTTTAAAAGAAATTATAAAGGCTTTTTTTGGAGCACCAAATGTACGAGATACTTGGGAATATATCATTTTAAATTTTAGGTTACCTAAAGCTATTACAGCTATATTTGTTGGTGCAGGTTTGTCTGTATCTGGGCTATTAATGCAAACTTTATTTAGGAATCCTTTAGCGGGGCCTTATGTGTTAGGTCTGAGTTCTGGTTCTAGTTTAGGCGTGGCATTTATTTTCTTAGGAGCTCATTTTTTACCTCTTGGCCTAGCTTCTTTTTTTACTTCAAATACGGGTATTTTATTAGCTTCTTGTTTAGGAAGTTTAGCCGTACTTATTTTGGTGTTTTTAGTATCAAAAAAAGTTAAAGATACTATGTCTATATTAATTATTGGCTTAATGTTTAGCAGTTTTTCAGGAGCAATTGTGAGTGTGCTAACCTATTTTAGTTCTGCAGAACAATTGCAACGGTTTACTTTTTGGTCAATGGGAAATTTAGGGAACTTGGATTGGAGTCAAGTTGTAATATTATCAATAAGTGTAAGTTTTGGTTTATTTTTGAGTCTATTGACACTTAAAACATTAGATGCTTTTTTGTTAGGTGAAAATTATGCCAAGAGCTTAGGAATTGCTATAAAAGAAAAACGAAATCACATTTTTTTAACCACTGGAATATTAGCGGGAAGTATAACAGCTTTTGTTGGCCCAATTGCTTTTATTGGTTTAGCTATACCTCATATATCCAAGTTATATTTTCAAACAAGTAATCACCGAATTTTATTTATTGGCACGAGTTTAATTGGAGGAATAATGATGTTGCTTTGCGATACTATTTCACAAATGCCTGGTCAAAATTTTACTTTACCAATAAATGCAATAACCTCAATTTTAGGAGCTCCAGTAGTGATTTGGTTATTAGTAAGAAAAAAAGGAATAAGATAAAATGAAACAATCAATACTACATACTGAAGAACTTTCTATTGGTTATTCTTCAAAAAAAGGAGGACATCCTATTAAAGAAAATATTCAAATTTCGTTAGAAGCTGGCAAATTAATAACTCTTCTTGGTGCTAATGGTATTGGAAAATCAACTTTATTAAAAACCCTAACGGGCATAATACCACCATTAAGTGGCAGCGTAAAATTAGCTAATAAAGAAATTTCAAGTTATGAGCCCCAAGAATTAGCACAAGAATTAAGTGTTGTTTTAACTGAAAAATTACCTCCAAGTAATTTAAACATTGCAGAATTAATAGCTTTAGGTAGGCAACCCTATACCAATTGGTTAGGTACCTTAACTGAAACTGATTTCGAATACATTGAAAAAGCAATTACCTTAACAGATATTCATCATTTGATTGATAAAAAACATGATGAAATTAGCGACGGTCAGTTACAAAAAGTGTTAATAGCTCGTGCATTAGCTCAAGACACACCTTTGATTATTTTAGATGAGCCAACTACTCATTTAGATTTATATCACAAAGTAGCTGTTTTTAAATTACTTCAAAAATTAGCTCATGAAGCCCAAAAGTGTATTTTATTTTCAACCCATGATCTTGATTTAGCCATACAATTAAGCGATGAAGTTATAGTGATGACCGAAACTTTTTGTGTACAAGATCAACCTTGTAATTTAATTGAAAAAAATGTTTTTGATTTACTTTTTAAAGACGAACATATTGTTTTTGATAAACAATATGGCAAATTTATGGTAAAATAAAATCAAAAGTGATAGACTTAACCTCTCCTACCTTTAATCCTTCTAACTTAAAATCTCCTACCCTAACTCGGATAAGACGCAATGTAGGAAACCCAACTGCAGCAGTCATTTTTCGTACTTGCCGATATTTACCCTCAGTTAAAGTTATAGAAACCCAACTGGTTGGTCCATGACGCT
>CAYNNB010000067.1:0-11023 GCA_964398425.1 uncultured Flavobacterium sp. | reverse complement strand
ACAAAAAAGGACCGCTTTTCAGCCGTCCTTTTTTTTACTTTTATAGTTGTAATACGAAACCTGTCATACAGGCTTGTTACAGCTACAAAACTATTTAATCAATCTCCACTACAAATATAAGGGGTTCTATTGGGTAAAAAAAACGTTAATCTGCCTAAATTTAAAAATTAAGTAAAAATACTTAATCAACTCTTACAAACTAATACTTGTTTTTGTCCTATTCTTACAAAAATCTTCCTTTTACATAAAACCATTTGCCTTGTACTTCTTTAAAAGTGGATTTTTCATGATGCACTTGAGGTTGACCTTGCGCATCTAAAAAATAGGCTTTAAACGTTACGGTTGTTGCTGTGCTTTCTAGTACTTCTAATTTTAACCAAGTGTTCTGCTTTGCCCAATCTAGAATTTCTTTTTTAGAGGTAAAGCGTCTTTCGGCTAAACTGGTGGTTTGAAACAAATAGTCAGCCTCATGTAATGTAAATGCCGTATATCTAGAACGCATCAACGCTTCAGCTGTAGGTGCAGAATAAGTACGAATATAAGGTAAACAGCAATCCGCCATTTCTTTTTGACTACCACAAGGACATTGTTTATTCATTTTCTTGGTTCTTTGCGTTTATTTGGGCTAAAATGGCTTTTTTTTTGACCAAAGCCGCCTCTTTTTTAGTCTGCTGTTTTTTCTTTTTATCATCGACTTTCTTTTTATGTGCCAGTCGATTGGTTTCATTACGTCGTCCCATTTACTTTTTGTATGATTTGAAACAGGGTTTCGTTAGTTGTTATTAAATAGGCTACAATACGTTGCAAGGCTACATCTTCGTCATATACTTGCGTATATTTTTTCCAATGATCTTGCTGCAAAACTTCATTAATTTTCTGAATACGTTTAGCGGTTTCGTTAGCGTTTCTTAGTAATTGTCCGCGATAATTGGGATCATTTTTATGAAAGAAAAACGCCTGATTAGCCACCCAATCTACATCAATATAAAACCATTTTTCAGTTTCATTGTTAGGATAAAAATCTATCCAATTGGCATAGCCAACCACTGTACTTTGATTTTTATAAGCTGCCTGAGTTTCCAAACGCCATCGGCAATTGGCCGCTCTACCCCAATGATTAGACTTTCTATACACACCTTGTTCAGTAAAAAAATATTCACTTCCAGACGCACTTTTATAATGAGGTATTTCTCCCGCTATGGTGGTGGCATCTACTTGTTTAAATAGACAAAAGGTATGCTTATGAAAATTAAATCGGTTGTACATTAAAAAGCCAATAATTTGAGTTCCCAAATGGTTTTTTGTGTGGTACCAAAACTTTTTGTTTTGGGCATGAACTGCACTTTTTGTTTTATTCTGGTAGTTTTAACTGGTGTGCCGTTTTGAGTCGTTAAATCATAACCGATAATAAAATAGGTCTCTCCTACTCCTTCCTCACTAAAATTAGTGCAAGTAAAAGTAGTATGAGTTTGTTTGATTTTATTCAACAAATCAAGCAAGAGTATACTTTGATTTGATGTAGTTGTTAAGTCTTGCACTTTTATTTGTGGTAGAGCAAAATCTAATAAAATGGTTTTCTTAATTTCCTCTTGTTCGTTTTCGTCTTGAGCTTGAGCCAAAGCGTTTAAATAAGCATAAAAGTCCTGAATTTTTTGTTGGGCCTGCGTTTGATAAGCTTCATACACTGCTACTGGAAAAGTGGCTTTTATTGAAACGGTAGCATTTTTTTCATTTACTGCTGCTTGCTCTACTTGGATTTTGGATGTAGCCTCTTTTTGGCTCGCCGATGTACTTTGTCCAAAAGCACAAGCGCCATAACTAAAAAACAACAAATAAATAAACCTTTTCATAGCTTAGGGTTGTGTAATTCTAATAAACGTTATTCTTTTTTGGTCGTTCTGTTGCAATTCCACAATAGTCATCTTCTTTAATGAAGGAGAGGGAATAATCAACTTTTGAGCAAATTCTTCTTTGTTGAAATACTCTGCTCCCAAATTATTAGGTAACAGAATAATTACTTCCAAATCATCGGCCAATATTTTCTGTAATTGTTGCTTTCTTATTTGCCAATTTTTAATATCACTTTTCATAAAAGCTTTTAAAATCAAGGCATAATCATTTGGCTTTAATTCAATAGTAGTCAGCGGTTCATTGGGCTGTACTACCACTTTCTTTGGCTCATAAAAAGGACTTTTCAACACTACTTGAGTGGGTTTTGTAAACTCCATTTTAGTCGGGTCCAAATCAATAGGCTTTTCTATGGTATCTTCAATTACATAAGCTTTTATCTCCTTTTTAGCCACGGTATCTTTGGTGTAACTATTTTGTAATTGTAGGCTTTCCTTTTTATTGCTTTTTCCACCAAACCACCAAACTGTTCCTAGTAATCCCAACAGTAATAATCCGCCAATAGCAAAATAAAAATAAGTAAACGTTGGCTTTGAAACGGGTTTTGCTTGCTCTTGTGTTGGTGGTTGAAGTTGAAGGCTTTTAAACGTAAACTCTTCCCAACTCCCACATTGAGCATAGCTACATAAAATAGCTAACATGTCTTTTCGTGGTAGTTTTACATTAACTTCAGGCTTTAAATGCGTATAAATCCATTTTTCACTAATGGTTTGCTTGGTTTGGCATTGAATATCATCAATCAAATTTAAAATATCCTGAGAAGTAAAACTTTTCCAATTTCCCATAAAGTACGGATGGCTTTCTTTGTATTGCCTTAGTACTTGCTCTTTGAGTTGGTAAAAAAGTTCTAATTCCGTCATATTTTACTGGATGTAAATGTCGTTTTCTTTTCGTTTTTCTTCACTGTAAATCGACTGTAAATGTACTGAAAAAAGTTTACAGTGAGGCTACAGCGGTTTTACCCAAGTTCTTTTTGCACTTCGCATTAGGTTTGCTGCATCAAACTTTAAAAACAGATAACAATGAAAACAAAACATTATTTATTAGGAGCTTTTGCATTAGTTAGTTCAAGCTTATTAGCGCAACATTCAGGAAACGTAAATGCAAAAGAAGCGGCAAGTGGTAATTACAACTATCAAAACCAGTATCAAAATCCAACCGTAAACACTATTCAAACTTCTTACAGCTCAGACACAGAAATGGTTATTCAAATTAGAGGTATTTATAACGAAAAGGCTACAAGTCAACGAGCGGTTTTCAGTGTACTTCAGGTGGGAAAAACAGCAGAAGAAGTGACGAATTTGATGGATGAACGGATAGAAAAAGTGCTTCAAGAAATCAAAACGTTCAATGCCGAAATTGAAGTTGTTGCCGATTTAATATCCTTCATCCCATCTTATGACTATGAAGTGCAAAAAAAACTATTCAATCCGAAAACGTACAACGAAAAACCATCAGGATTTGAATTGAAGAAAAATTTAATCATCAAATACAAAAACACGAATGATTTGAACAAAATTATGTCGATTTGTGCTAAACAAGAAATTTATGATTTGGCCAAAGTAGATTATGTAACGACAAATTTAGACCATATTCGTGATGTACTACAACTCAAGGCATCCGAAGAATACAAGCAAATGTTAACGAATTATTCCGCAATAATGAACATGGATCTGTTTAAAAAGGAAAAAACATTAGTTGAAGGCTATAATACTACCTATCCGATGGAAAGTTATAAATCGTATAGCGCTTATAGTCAAGCAGCAATTAACTTTGCTCCTGATTCGCAAGTAAATCAAATCAAAAAAAATAGTACCCAATTTTATGATGCCGCCCTAGCTAAATCACATACTTTTGTGGTAAATGCAGATATTACTGAGCCTACTATTCAAATCTTCTATGACCTGACCATACGTATTAAATTAAGAGAAGATCAATTACCTAAAAATACCATTATTAGAAACAACCGCTACTATATTATTACGGCAGCTGGAGACATCAAACCACTGGCTCTATAATTACACTACCCCCAAAGAGATTAAAAATACTTGGGGGTGTTTTTATAAATCAAACTCAAATAAAATAAGCCCGATTAAATAGTAAACTCACCCTGTAAATAGACAAAAAATGAGATTAATACTTTCCGCTTTCATTTTACTTTTTTCTTATCATTCCCTTGGTCAAGACCCAAGCTGTGAACTGGTAATAACGTTAAAAAACGTGAATGTAAAAAAGTATTCGTATAAGTTCTTTACTGACACGGAGTTTAATAAAATAGTCGTAAATACTATTTCGTCACACATAAAAACTGGGAAAACAATCGGACGTGAACATACGGAAAGTAGCCTTTCAACAACTCAAGATGGTAAAGCCATTATCACGACCTATTATTCTGATTATTGCTACCCAAATCCACAAATCAGGAACCAACTACGAATACTAATCAGCCGAGAACATATCAAAACAGGTCAAGTTGATTTTATGTTTGCAAACTGTCCGTTAAAGGACGGGAAATATAACATACTTGTAGAAAAATTTCGTAAAGGCCAACGAGATTATGAACTTTATGAAACAATGGAAAGATATAGCGACAGCGAAAATGTGGATTATGGAGGCGATCAAAGGCAAGAATTAACTAAAATCAATATCTATATTAATTAAAACAACGTTCAATCAATAAGGCAAAAAAGAGCATTTATTATTAAATTACTATCTTGACGCAAGTTTTTTACCCAAACAACATCTAAATACCATAAAAGCCTTTGGAAGAAAAAGAATTCATACAACAATTAAAAAAGAACGACGAAAAAGCGTTCCAGTTGTTGGTAGATTTGTTTTCCAAAAAAGTGTATAACACTTGTATCGGGATGCTTCAAAACATGGAAGATGCGGAAGACGTGACACAAGAAATTTTCATCACCATTCATTTGAATATTGGTTTATTTAAAGAAGAATCTTCCTTATCTACTTGGATTTATAGAATATCGGTGAATAAATGTTTGGAATTTATCCGAAAGAAGCAACGTAAAAAAAGGTTGGGTGCTTTTAAGTCGATTTTTACTTCTGATGGAGAGAAAGCGCTTGAAAATCATACTGATTTTGTTCATCCAGGCATTCAATTAGAACAACAAGAGCTTGCAAAAATTCTTTTTAAAGCGATTGATTTGTTGCCAGAACAACAACGAACCGCTTATGTTTTACACAAGTTAGATCAAGTGAGCTACAATGAAATTGCGGGTATTATGAAAGTTTCATTATCATCTGTAGAATCGTTGTTGTTTCGTGCTAAACAAAATTTGAAGAAGCATTTAGCTACTTATTATGAAGAAAATGAAAAATAAGCGCAAGTTTTTAAAACAAATAACATCTATACAAATATGAATGCAAAAGAAAATTGGATAGAAGAAACCCTAAACTCGCTAGACGGAATACAACGAGTGGAAGTGCCGTTGTCTCTCAACAATGCTTTGCTAAATCATTCAAGACAAAAAGAAATTGTTATGACTGCATCTGAAAAATGGATGATTGCAGCCTGTATATTGGTTCTTTTGGCGGTGAATTTGATTACAATTACACAGTATTCCGAGAGTTCTAAAAACTATGTGGCAAGGGATGACAAAAATGTAGTTTACAAAGAATATTTTTCAAATGATTATTAATTCTTGGATAGAAAAATAGAGTGAAATTATAAGTTAAGTATTTAAAATTTCTTAATGAATCTTAATGTCTTAATATTTTAAAAAGAGAATTATGAACAATATTAAATTTTTAAAAGTAGTAATCATCCTTTTGTTGTTAATTAACATTAGTACCATTGCTTTTATGTGGTTTAATAAGCCGCAACCTAAGGGCAATATCGGTGATTTTTTTGCAAAAGAATTGCATTTTACTGATAAACAAAAAGAGCAATTTGCAGTGTTAAGAGACGAGCACAGAGAACAAAGACAGTCTTTAAGCAAAGAGAATAAAGAAAAACATGATGCTTATTTCGATTTGCTTAAAAATGCTACTGTTGATTCGGTTGCTCTTAAAAATGCAATTTCAGAACTGTTAAAAATCAGAGAAAAAGAAGAATTAGGAACGTTCACTCATTTTCAAAAAGTGAGAGCTATTTGTAATGAAAATCAAAAGAAAAGATTTGATAAAATTATCGGTGAAGCAGCTAGAATGATGGCGCCAAAACCACCTAGAGAGGGGCAACGTCCACCAAGAGGAGAAGATGGACCACCACCACCAAGACCATAAATTATGTGTAGAAAGTTAGTATTTTTATTTAATATAATTGTTGCCTTGTTTTGTCTTTCTTTTCAGATTGCTTCAGGAAAGAAAAACATTCAATTTATAATAAAACCAATGTTCAATACTGAGGATTTGGTTTTGAATACGACAAAATATTGTACGGATACTAACGATACAGTTTCGATTACAACATTAAAATTTTATATATCAAATTTGGTAGTAGAATATGAAGATGGGACACATTTTAAAGACAAGCAAACTGTTCGTTTAATTGATGTAGAACGTTTAGAAACCCTTTCGTTTCAATTAAAACAAGCACCTGATTTGAAAATGAAACGTATCTATTTCCAAATAGGAATTGATAGTTTGACCAATGTTTCTGGAGATTTAGATGGCGATTTAGATCCAGCGCTTGGAATGTATTGGGCTTGGAATTCAGGTTATATCAATATGAAATTGGAAGGCAAAAGTTCCAGTTGCAAATCAGTTAAAAAAGAGTTTCAGTTTCATATTGGAGGTTATTTGCCACAACAAAATGCCTTGCAGGAAGTAAGTTTAGTTATGCCAGAAAATGCCGAAACCATTCATCTAAAAGTGGATTTGAATAAGTGGTTGAGTAACGTCGCTTTGAAAGAAAATAATTCTTTGATGGTTCCAGGAAAAAAAGCTATTGAAATGGCTAAATATTATAAAAATATGTTCTCAATTGAATAAAATAAGACTCATATTGTTTGTTATTACACTAATTTGCATTTTTCTTTTTTCATGGAAAAGTTCAGGTTACAAAGAATTTTATGTGCCAAAAGGTTGGCCCAAGCCGGTGTACGATTTCAAAAAAAATCCTTTGTCAGAGCAAGGATTTGAGTTAGGAAGAAAATTGTTTTATGACCCGATATTGTCTAGAGATAGTACTATTTCTTGTGCAAGTTGTCATTTACAATATACTGGTTTTGCTCATACTGACCATGCTTTGAGTCATGGAATTGAAGGTAGAATAGGAACTCGCAATGCTATGCCAATTATGAATTTAGCTTGGACAAAATTATTTCATTGGGACGGAGGCGTGGTAAGTTTAGAAACACAACCCATTAATCCAATTACTAATCCATTAGAAATGGATAATGCGTTAGTTAATGTTTTAAAAAAAATAAACCAATCGAAACACTATCAAAAGATGTTTTATAATGTTTTTGGAGATAGTGTGGCAACGACAAAGAATTTATTAAAAGCAATTTCACAATACACAGTGAGTTTAGTGACTTATAATTCAAAGTATGATAAAGTAATGCGACATGAAAAAGACGTGTTTTTCTCTTCGCAAGAAAAGAATGGATATGAATTATTTAAAAGAAATTGTGGAACGTGTCATAATGAACCAATGCTAACCAACGATAGTTTTGCAGATAATGGTTTACCTTTGGACACCGACTATAAAGATTATGGAAGAGTTACGATTACTCAAAATCCTAAAGACAGTTTTAATTTTAGAGTGCCAACCTTAAGAAATATCGAATTTACTTATCCGTATATGCATGATGGACGTTTTAAAAAATTAAAAGAAGTCATTAATTTTTACACTGATGGAAGAGTAAAGCGAAGAACATTGGCTAGAGAGTTACAAAAACCAATTCGATTGAGTGAGAATGAGAAAAAGGATTTAATTGCCTTTTTATTGACTCTTACGGATAAAGAATTTTTATTTAATCCAAGATATAGCTATCCTAACAATAAAACTAAAACTAACCAATACAATGAAAAATAATCTTATTTATCTTTTAGCATTTGTTTTGTTACAATCTGCTTTTGCACAAACCAATCCAGCTATAACGAAGTGGTTGCAAAACAACACAACTACAGGTACCTATTATACTTCTGGAAATTCAACGGCTATTTCTAATGGTATTTTAGTCAATTGTCAACAAGTGCGCTATTCTGCTAATTTTGTTTATGTAAATGCAACTGGAATTCCAGCGTATCCTGTTGGACCATATTTAGACGGTAACCCGAATCAAGCTGGAAATCAGAATTCGATATTTAAGTTTCCTTTGATTCCAACTCCAAATACAGGAACACCAACTGCGACAGGATTAGGAAATATAGGAGTTTTTATTAATGGCGTATCAATATTTAATTATTCAGATGCTGTAAGCTGGAAAAATTCTACAGGAGCGTTTGCGGGTGGTCCATTAGGAGGAGCAGGAGACGGCGTTTGGAATAGAGATGCTATTAAGTATGAAAGAGCAGGATTTGATTGTTCTAAAGGGCATCCAGCGGGTACAAATTACCACCATCATCAAAATCCATCTGCTTTTAAAAACGATTTAAATTTAATTTCAAACGTTTGTAATTTGTATGATGCTGATGGTTTGTATGTAATCAATGCTTCGCAACATTCACCATTACTTGGCTTTGCTTATGATGGATACCCAATTTATGGTGCTTATGCTTATGCAAATGCTGATGGAACAGGTGGAATAGTTAGAATGAAATCAAGTTATCAATTAAGAAATATTACTACTAGAACAACTAATGCAAGTGGTGCTACTGTTACTGCAGGACCTCCAGTAAATACGACCTATCCATTAGGAAGTTTTCAAGAAGATTATGAGTATGTAGCTCACACAGGAGATGCTAGTTATTTGGACGTTCACAACGGAAGATTTTGTGTTACTCCAGAATATCCAAGCGGAATATATTGTTATTTTGCAACAGTTGATGTGAATCACAATTCAGTTTATCCTTATATAATTGGACCAACTTATTATGGCGTATATGCTAACAGAAAAGTAACTTCTGTCACTGAAAATACTACAAATTATGTACCTAACTTAGTAAATCAAGATTTTGATTTAGACAAATCTGAAATTACTATATTTCCAAATCCAACCTCTGATTTGATAATAATTCAAATTGGAGCTATTGTTGAAAAAGAGTGTACTATTGATTTGATTGATATGAACGGAAAAGTAATTTTGTCCAATAAAATAAATCAAGGGCAAACACTAAGTTATTTAGATATTCAAACCGTGCACTCAGGTGTTTATTTTGTGAAAATTTCAAATGGAAATTCAACTAAAACTTCTAAAGTTATTATTGAATAAGAAACTTATTAAAGAACTTCCATAAAGCAAAAAAAAGTCAATATAAGTGTAAATGCGTTTTACCATCTTGTACTTACTGATTGTTATTCAGATATTGAAGATTGGGATAAATTCAATTCTCATTTTATAAGAATAAAAAAAATAGACTTTAAAGAAATAACATATAACATATTGGTTATAAGATTAAAAAGGATTGAATTAATTTTTCCCATATTACCACTAAAATTTATGAAGAATTAAAAATTAATCTAAGATATAATGTAATTGTTTTGAAAATAAACTTCAATTTCCATTTCATCAGCAAATTTTACTAAAACAATTTGTCCATCAGCTTTTAAGCTTGTTGTTGGATAAGTTACTGCTAAAGAGATAATACCTGTTTTTTTCTTGCAAGTATTTTTGTGTTTTTGTTTAAGAGGATTTGGATTTTTGTGAGCTGCTATTATTCTCTATTTTATACGTAAACCAAGCATTCATAACTTATGTATTAAAAATAGCTTTACAAAATATAAAAAAATTAAGCGCTTTTAAAGTAATTTAAAGAGTACTTGTTTTTTTCTTCAATAGAAACATCGGAGTTTTTAGAAGTATTTTGCTTCTTCGCTAGAGATCCTTTGTACTTTTCATGGTCTGATATTATGATATTTTACCTCAACGTATTAAATTTAAATTATTAATTTTACAAACTGTGAAAACAAAAATCATTTAAAATTTAAATTATGACTAAATTAAAAAACCTTTTTCTAACCCTACCAGTAATGATCTTCAGTTTATATTCTTGTAGTAAAAGTGATCCAACTCCAGAAACTGTTGCTGTAGCTTTAGAAGGTAAATGGCAATATACAAAAACTGGTACTATTACAAATAATCAAGAAGTGCTAACAGATTACCAACACGCTTCAGGTTGCACTAAAGATTACATAGAAATACAAGCAGGTGGAGTTATTAAAAGTCACGAATTCGATAATCCAAATTGTCAAGAAACAATAAGTACTGGAACTTGGACAAGAACTAACAATTCAATAACAGTGACTTATCCAAGTCAACCTACGCTTAATGGTGAAATTTTAGAACTTACCAATACAACTCTAAAAACAAAATTTATGAACCCTGGAATAACTGATGTAGAAGTATTGACTAGAATTCCATAACATATTAAATAACAGCTTCTAATAGTCTTACTAGTCGCATAACTTACTTGTTTAAAAACAATCCGTAAAAATAGTAATACTCACGCTTTTTTAAAAGGACTTAAACCTACAACCTCTTCGGAGGTTTTTTTATTTTTCATACTTTGTAACTTTGGTAACATTTTTTTAAGAGAATAAAAAAGTATCTTTACAAAAAAAATAATTACGATGCGCGAAATTTTAGAGCAAGCTTATGGCTATATTTTTGAAGAAGCCTTGTTGGATGAAATCGTCCAGCTTTCGCAATACAAAAAATTTAAAGCCGAAGACTATTTGATTGAAATTGGAGATTACATCAAAACTATGCCTTTGTTGTTACATGGAGCTATCAAAATTTTGAGAGAAGATGAAAATGGAGATGAGTTTTTGTTGTATTTTTTAGAGCGTGGAGATACTTGTGCCATGACATTGACTTGTTGTATGGGACAACACAAAAGTAAAATTAGAGCCGTAGCTGAAACCGATGGTGAAATGCTTATGATTCCTGTTGAAAAAATGGAAGAATGGCTAACTAAATATAAAACATGGCGTAATTTTGTTTTTGAAAGTTATAATATTCGATTAAACGAAATGCTTGAAGCCATA
>CAYNNB010000066.1:0-11114 GCA_964398425.1 uncultured Flavobacterium sp. | reverse complement strand
TCTTTATGCGTATTTCGTACTTCAATATAATAACCAAACACGTTATTAAAAGACACTTTCAACGAAGGAATTCCGGTTTGTTCGCTTTCTCTTCGCTCTAAATCTTCTAAATAACCTTTCCCTGTTGAAGAAATGTTTCGCAATTCGTCTAATTCAGCATGAATTCCAGCTGCGATTGCATTTCCTTTATTAATATTTACGGGAGCATCAGGCTGTATGGTTTTTTCAATTTTTTCACGTAATAATTCACACGCATGCAAACTATCACCAATTAATTTTAGTGCTTCATTTTTAGATGCTAAAGCCAAGGTTTTAATAGGAATAATGGCATCTAACGACTCTTTCAAATATAGGACTTCACGAGGTGAAATTTTTCCCGTTGCAACTTTTGAAATCAAACGCTCTAAGTCGGAAATTTGCTTAATTTGGTATTGTATCGCTTGCAAATCTTCTTGATTTTCTTTTAAATACGCCACCACTTCATTTCGCCCTTTAATTTTCACAATATCTTTTAAAGGCAAAGCAATCCAACGTTTCAACATACGCCCACCCATAGGTGAAAGTGTTTTATCAATAACATCTAACAAGGTTACCGCATTTGGATTTGTACTGTGATACAATTCAAGATTACGAATAGTAAATTTATCCATCCAAACATAAGCATCTTCTGCTATACGTTGAATATTGGTAATATGCTGAATTTTATTATGCTGTGTTTCCGACAAATAGTACAAAATAGCACCAGACGCTACAATTCCTTCTTGTAACTCTTCTACTCCAAAACCTTTTAAAGAATTGGTTTGAAAATGTTTCGTTAAAGTTTCTAAAGCATAATCCTCTTTATAAATCCAATCCTCTAAATAAAACACATGATGGTCTTCGCCAAAAGCAGATTTAAAAGTGTTTTTATGGTTTTTTGTCACCAAAATTTCGCTTGGTCGAAAATTTTGTAACAACTTATCTATATATTCTTCCGAACCTTGAGCTGTCAAAAATTCACCTGTAGAAACATCTAAAAAAGCGATCCCCAGATTCTTTTTCCCAAAATGTACTGAAGCAAGGAAATTGTTTGTTTTGGCACTTAAAATATCATCATTTAAAGCAACACCTGGCGTTACTAATTCGGTTACTCCTCGTTTTACGATTGTTTTAGTCATTTTTGGATCTTCTAATTGATCACAAATAGCGACACGTAAACCTGCTTTTACTAATTTAGGTAAATACGTATTTAAAGAATGGTGAGGAAAACCCGCTAAAGCCGTTTCACTTTCACTTCCATTTCCTCTTTTAGTAAGAGTAATTCCTAAAATTTGAGATGCTCGAATGGCATCGGAACCAAAAGTCTCATAAAAATCTCCTACTCGAAACAACAAACACGCATCAGGATACTTCGCTTTTATCTCGTTGTATTGTTTCATTAAAGGCGTTTCTTTCGGCGCTTTATCTTTTATTTCAGTTGCTGCTTTTTTTGCCACAATAGTACATTTTGGAATGAGGGCGAAGATAGCAAAATTCAATAGCAATAGCAATATCAAAATTCAATGGCAATGGGAAATCGCAAGGACAAACACAATGGAAATGATAAAAAATAATTAATTATTATTGATTCCCTTGATACAGCGTATTTCTCGTTGTCATATTATCAAATTAATTTATCTTTGCAGCATGAGAAAATTAGCCAACGCCGAGTTAGATCGTAAAAATATTGAAGAATTCAAACAAGCCAAAAAAACGCCCATTATTGTGATTTTGGATGACATTAGAAGTTTACACAATATTGGTTCCGTTTTTAGAACTTCAGATGCGTTTTTGATTGAAAAAATCTATTTATGCGGTATAACGGCAACACCTCCAAATAAAGAAATTCATAAAACAGCTTTAGGTGCAACTGATACAGTAACTTGGGAATACGCTAAAGATGTTTTAGAAGTTGTTGTTAATTTAAAAGCAGAAAATGTTAAAGTTTATTCAATCGAACAAACTGAAAATGCCATTATGTTAGACAACTTCCAACCTGAAAAAGAATCAAAATACGCCTTAATTTTTGGCAACGAAGTTAAAGGCGTTTCACAAGAAGCAATTGACCTGTCAAACGGTGTAATTGAAATTCCGCAATTGGGAAGCAAACATTCTTTAAACATTTCAGTAAGTGCTGGAATTGTGATTTGGGATTTATTTCAAAAATTAAAATAGTGGTTTAATTTTCAATCTTGTTACTAATTTCATTCAATAGATATACATAGTCTTCTTGATTTTTTACAAAATCTAAGTCAGAAACATCGATAATTACAACATTTAAATCGGTTTGTGTTTTGATGTAGTCAAGATAACCCTGATTAATTTTTTCAAGGTACTCAGCTGGAATTTCCTGTTCATAATTTCTCCCACGTTTTTTAATATTGGCTAACAATCGCTCGGTATTTTGATACAAATAGACATACAAATCGGGTTTAGGCATTTCCTTATAAATGATATCAAACATAGTTTTATACAATCGAAATTCATCTTCTTGTAACGTTACTTTAGCAAAAATCAACGATTTAAATATATGGTAATCGGCTACAATAAAATCTTTAAACAAGTCGAACTGTGCCAAATCATCCGTAAGTTGTTGATAGCGATCAGCTAAAAAAGACATTTCCAAAGGAAAAGCATAACGACTTTGGTCTTTATAAAACTTGGGTAAAAAAGGATTATCAGCAAATCGTTCTAACACTAACTTAGCATTACAATCTTCAGCAATCTTAGACGCTAAAGTTGTTTTTCCTGCTCCTATATTACCTTCAATTGCAATATAATTTAATAAAGATTCATTTATTTTTTGTATTGGGTTAATCAATTTACCTACTTTAACGATTAATGAGGTATCTGGTGATTTCACGATTAAATCTGAAATAGTAATTTGATTTACGGGATGTTTCCAATAAGGCGCCACATCTTTTAAAGGGTATAAAACAAAATTTCTATCGGAAAGTTTGGGATGAGGAATTGTTAAATTTTCAGTAGAAATAATTTCATCACTATAAGCTAGTAAATCAATATCAATTATTCTTGAATGATAACCCGGTTCTGCATTTCTGACACGTCCTAATTCCTTTTCAAGTTTTAAGATTTTGCTCAATACTTTTTGTGGTGACTTATGAGTATGTGCTTTAATCACACAATTATAAAAAGGCGCTCCTTCAAAACCCCACGCGGGCGTTTCATACACAGCCGACACGCTAACTACGGTGAAAACACGTAGATGTAATGCATTGATACAAGACTGTAAGTTTTGTAACTTATCGCCCATATTAGTTCCTAGAGAAAGTAAAAGAGTATGCTGTGTTTTCATTAAGTAGCAAAATAACAAACAATTTTAGATAATCCCTTGACAAAAAAATAAATTTTATGAACATGTAACAATTTCTCTTTTTTCACTACCTATAGAAAAATTGAATTTGAAAGAATTATGAATTTTATAAAAAATGTTTTAGCAACGGTTGTTGGAATCTTTCTTTTTTTTGTATTGAGTTTCTTCATACTTATTGGAATCGCAGCTGTTGTTGGAGGTGGTGAAAAGGAAATTAAAGTAGAAGATCAATCAGTTATCGAATTAGACTTATCAGAAATTGTTTTTGACTACTCAGGAAAATACAAAGACGAGAGCCCATTACAAGCTTTATTAAAAGCAGAAGGAAAAGTTGGATTCATTGATTTGCTAAATGCCATTAAATTAGCAAAGACAGATAGTAAAATTAAAGGCATTTCAATTATTAACAATGAATCACTTCTTGGTTTAGCGCAAAGCAAAGAATTAAGAGATCAATTAATTGATTTTAAAAAATCCGGGAAATTCATCTATTCCTATGCTAACTTTTTCACTCAAAAAGAATATTATATTAATTCTGTAGCTGACCAAGTTTACATTAATCCTGTAGGTGAATTAGAATTTAAAGGATTAAGCTCAGAATTATTATTTTTTAAAGATTTTCAGGATAAGACAGGCTTAAAATTTGAGGTGATTCGTCATGGAAAATACAAAAGCGCTGTTGAGCCTTTCTTGAATCAAGAAATGAGCCCTGAAAACAGAGAACAAATGACTAGTCTACTAAATTCCGTTTGGAACACTATAGTGACTGACATTTCAGCTTCGAGAAAAATTAGTGTAGCCAAGTTAAATGAAATAGCAAACAATTTGGAAGCAAGAACTCCTGAATTAGCTTTAGAGCAAAAGTTGGTGGATAAAATTGCCTATGAAGATGAATATCATAGCGCCTTGAAGACTAAACTAAAAGTTGCTCAAAATGAAGAATATAACAAAATATCAATAGCTGACTATACTAACAAAAATAGTATTAATGTTGACGATTTAACTAAAGATGATGTAATTGCTGTTATTTATGCACAGGGAGAAATTAACGGAGGAGAAGGTGATGTTGATTTTATAGGTGAAGGTTCCATTAATCGTTCTTTAAAGGAAGCTAGAGAAGACGACAACATTAAAGCCGTTGTACTTCGTGTTGACAGTCCAGGTGGTAGTGCTTTGACGTCTGAATTAATTTGGAGAGAAATTGAATTAACCAAAAAAAGTAAACCCGTAGTAGTATCTATGGGGAACTTGGCAGCATCTGGAGGTTATTATATTTCTTGTGGAGCCAATGCAATTTTTGCTGAACCTACAACAATTACTGGTTCAATTGGGGTTTTTGGAATGCTTCCTAACTTCAGTCAATTAGCAAATAAAATGGGAATTAATGCTGAACAAGTGAATACACACAAAAACGCAAGTGGTTATAGCCCATTTGAACCTATCACGGATGAATACAAATCCATTGCTTTAGAAGGTGTGGAACGCACCTATAAGACTTTTGTCAATCGGGTTGCCACTGGAAGAAAAATGAAGTTTGAAAATGTAGATGCCATTGGTCAAGGTCGTGTTTGGACTGGCACGGACGCCTTAAAAATTGGGCTAGTAGATAAATTAGGAAATTTGGATGCCGCTATAAAATACGCTGCTACATTAGGCAAGTCTAAAGAATATAGAGTTGAAACTTATCCTGAATATGAGAAAAATTTTAATGAAATCTTAGAACATTTAGCCAATGCAAAAATATATCAATCTAAAGAAGCATATTTGAAAGAAGAAGTAGGTGAAGAAAATTACATCCTAATTGATAAAATTAGGAAGATGAAGAAACGTAAAGGTATTCAAGCCATTTTACCTTACGAGATTAATTTTTAATAATTTGAATGAAAAGACGCTGAAATTTGATTTCGGCGTTTTTTTTACCATTTTTTTAGCTTAATACATACAAATTGGTATTAATTTTGTAACACACATCAAAACTTCAATCATTATGAGTCCTAAAACAAAAAAAATATTAAAATGGACAGGAATTTCCATACTTAGTATTATCATCGTATTAGCCGCAGTACCTTTTCTTTTTAAAGAACAAATTAAAAACAAAGTATTAGCATCAATTAATAAAAATGTAGATGCCATTGTATCTATTGAAGACGTAAATTTAAGTCTGTTAAAAAGTTTTCCAAAAGCCAACATAACTATAGAAAAACTTAGCATTGTTAATAAAGCTCCATTTGCTGGAAAAACGCTTGTTGCATCAGATAATATTAGCTTAAAAATGAGTGTGATGGAATTATTCAATAGCGAAAATGAACCAATGAAAATTGAGTCTATAGCTACAGAAAATACAGTTTTAAATATCATTTTCAACAAAGAAGGCTTAGGAAATTATGACATAGCGATAAAAGATAAAACACCAGAAGAAGAAAAAACTGAAAGCAAACCTTTTAGTCTAAATATTGAAAAATATGATGTTGAAAATTTAAAATTTACCTATTTAGATGAAGGTTCTAAAATGAAACTAATTTTAGATAGTATTTATCATCAAGGTAAAGGAAATTTTGCTCAAGAAAAATTAGATTTAGAAACCAAAACTACAGCTAATGTAAGTTTTGAGATGGATCAATCTAACTATTTAAAAGACACAAAACTTTCGTTAGATGCCATTTTAGGAATCGATTTAAAAAACAGTAAATATTCGTTTAAAGAAAACAAAGCTTTAATTAATCAATTACCTTTAGAATTTAATGGTTTCATTCAAATGGTAGAAAAAGGTCAGGTTTACAACTTAACTTTCAACACACCAAGTTCAGAGTTTAAAAACTTTTTAGGATTAATTCCAGCACAATATGCAGGAAACTTAGACGGAGTGGAAACCACTGGTAAATTTGAAGTAAAAGGAAAGATTGAAGGTGAATTAACAGAAACAACAGTGCCTAAATTTGATGTGGAAATGCTTTCAAACAATGCATCATTCCATTATAAAGACTTACCAAAAAAAGTAAAAAACATCAATATTGACACACATATTATCAATGAAACAGGATTGGTTAATGACACTTATGTAAACATTGATAATTTTGGATTTGCGATTGATCAAGATATTTTTAACGCAAAAGCAAATATTAAAAATATGACCCAAAATGCCCTAGTTAATGCTGAACTAAGAGGCGTAATAAACTTAGCTAATGTTTCTAAAGCTTATCCAATTCAGTTAGAAAAGCCATTAAACGGAATCTTAAAAACAGATGTAAAAACAGCATTTGACATGAAATCTGTAGAAACCAATCAATATCAAAACATAAAAAATTCGGGGCGTGTTACCCTTACTGGCTTTAATTATTCTGGCCCTGAAATGGCAAAACCTATTAGTATTCCTATTGCTGATGTTGTATTTAATCCTTCTAAAATCAATTTAAATCAATTGAATTTAAAAACCGGAAAATCAGATGTAGCTGTGACAGGAACCTTAGAAAATTTCTATGGTTTCTTATTCAAAAAGCAAATCTTAAAAGGAAATTTTAACATGAACTCAAACACTTTTTCCGTTGCGGATTTCATGGCACCAACTACAACGAGCACTGATGAAAATGGTAAAAAGACAGAAGCTGTTAAAATTCCAAGTTTTTTAGATTGCACATTAACTGCTAAGGCAAAGACTGTTATTTATGATAATTTAAATATTAAAAATGTATCAGGTTCTCTAACAATTAAAGATGAAGCCGTAAAACTTAGCCATTTAAAAATGGATGTATTTGGAGGCAAATTAAACTTAAACGGCTTAGTTTCTACCAAAGAAAAAACACCAACCTTTACATTAGATCTAGGACTAGATAAAGTTGATATAGGACAAACCTTTACTCTAATGAATACCTTAAAAACAATAGCCCCTATTGGAGATGTTGTAAATGGTAAAATGAACTCTACAATTAAATTAAATGGAACTTTAAATCAATCTATGCTCCCAAATATTAACTCAATATCTGGAGATTTAATGGGAAGTTTGATTTCAGGTTCTTTAAATAAATCTAGATCTGCTTTATTAACAGAATTAGATTCAAAAGCCACCTTTTTAGAATTAGATGACATAAATCTAAAAGACATAAAGGCCACATTATCTTTTAAAGATGGTAAAGTTGTGGTAAAACCGTTTTCCATTAAACACAAAGACATATCTGTACAAGTAATGGGATCACATGGATTTGATCAAAAATTAGATTACAATTTAAAATTTGAAATTCCTGCAAAATATTTAGGAAAAGATGTGAATACATTATTAACTAGATTAACTCCTGCTGATGCAAATAAAATTGAAAATATTCCAGTGAACGCAACCATGGTTGGGAGTTTTAAAAATCCAAAGATTAACACTGATATTAAACAAGCAACAACAAATTTAACAACTCAATTAGTTAAAATGCAAAAAGATAAATTAATTAATCAAGGCGCTGGAGTGTTAAATAACTTATTGGGAGGAACAAAAAATAATGCCTCAAAAGATTCTATCAAAACCAATTCTACACCAAAAGAACAATTAGGAAATGCGGTAAAAGATGGTATTAAAGGTTTATTTGGGAAAAAGAAAAATCAATAATATGATTATACTCTTTAATTTAAACAGTAATTTAGAGTCAAGAAAAACGGTTATCTTAAAACTATACTTAAAATAAAAAGGCTACGATTACTCGTAGCCTTTTATTATTTAATACTAAAATTTACTTTATTACAATTTTTTGAGTATAACTTAAATTTTCACCTTGTAGTTTTAATACATAAACTCCAGTTGATAAATTACCTAAATTAATTGATTTTTCAACATTAAAACTATTTACATTATAATTGTAAACCTCTCTACCATTTAAATCAAATACTTTGATTCCTAAATCACCAGAATAATTAGATATCGCAATATTTAAATCACCATTTGTAGGATTAGGATAAATTTTAAACAAATCACTATCTTGGAAATAACTAGCAGCTAATATACAATTTGAACCAGTTGCAGGAGTATTCCCTGGGGTAGGCTCAGTGAAATCAGCTACTTGATCTTGAACTCCAGTCACACCCGTTTTAGTCCCTGAAGAAGCATTAATTCCCATACCTCTTCTTGCAAAAGTAGCCCAGATCATACAATAATTTTGCCCATTAGTAGTATTTAAATCTGCTTGAATAATAGCATCCCTACATTGAATCAGAGATGGATTTGCAGGTGTTAATTTCATTGCATCAATTATTAACTTCATAACTTTATTATTACCTCCTGTACCGTTGTAAATATTAGAATCATATCCATATCTATCGATGTAATTCCAAGCTAAATCCCATAACATCACACACCAAATTGAACCAAGACCGTGTACATCAACTCTATCAATTCCATCTGCATCTGTAAACCATTGATCATTGGTATCAGCAAATGTGTGAGGATTAACTGTCATATCTGTTGAGTATCTGAATTCCCTAATTCCAGGTCCATTAGTTGGTTGATTTTCAACAAAAGTTCCAATCCCTCTTGCTCCTGTTCTAGTATCTCCTGGCTTAATTTGCATCATTAACCATGCCCAATCAGACCATCCTTCACCAGGTTGCTCTGCAGAACCTGACATTCCTGCTCCACCCCCAACTAAACGTGTTGAAATTCCATGTGTATACTCATGAGCAATAACACCGTTATCAAAATCACCATCTGCATATGCGTAAGAATCAATAGAAGATAAACTAACATTTACTGTACCATTAGCCATTGCAGATATTAAAGCTTCTCCATCAACTTGCGTCATACTAACCGCAGGTATTGTAATTGTAGGGTCGTCTCCCGCCATTGAAATTGTACCTGTAGTGTTATTTACAATTATGGCTGCAATAGCACCAGCAGTTTGAGCCGCTTTTACCTTTAGAGCGAAAGTACAAGTACCTCTTCTTATTACGGCTATTTTACCGTTTAATGCCGCTGCATTTGTTGCAGTTTCACAAGCATCTGATGTATCAGGTGTTGCATCTTCAAACAAAACTAAGGAATTAGTTAAAACTGCCGGAGCAATCGGTAAATGAACGTGACCTTCATTGAATGCATTCTCAATTACTTGATATGAAGTACCACTTAATGCTCCACTAGTTACCGTCAAATTTGAAAACTTCTTCCCTGCATTCCAAACATACATTTGCATTCTTGGTTTAGAACCCTCTGATGGTGTTGAAAAATTAGCATTGTTGTAAGATGGTGTTGAAGCAAATGAAGCATCTTGTGCTTCTGCATTTACTGCATCGTTACCCGTACCACCTCTTCCGTAATTAACCGTTTGAAAATTTCTATTTGCTTCGTTGAAACCATACTGATACCATAAATCATGCATGATATTATTCATGTAAAATAAATTTGTAATCGCAGCGTTAACATAAGTCTTAGGAGATGTACCTGTACCATTATAAGGATAATCAAAAGTTAAATTTGGATAAGTTCCAGAAGAAGCATTAGTATAAGTTGTTGGACTAGCTGGATTTGCATTTGCAAAATCTGAATAAGCAAATACGTTATTTCCTCTTGAATAATTAAATTGTGTTGAAGCATTTCCTCCTCCAATACTTGTATTTGTATTATGCCAACCATTAGGAGAAGCCGCTACGATTAATGGAGCTAAAGCAGTTGTTGACTCAGGGTTTGTAATCAATTGTCTAGAAGAGTGATTTGGACTTTCATAGTTCCAAGGAATAACTCTATAATTTGTTGTTCCTGGTGTTAATAACATTTCTGCTTGCTGATCCTTAAATAACTTAGCCTCAAAATTTTTAGTTTTTAATCCTTCTACACACATTGTGTGATTATGTCTAGGGCCAAAATTACAATTATGCACTAAATCATATTTTTCTAACAAAGTACCATTGGTGGCATCGATTTTTACTTTCCAAAGATGCTTGGCATCTTGAGAATAAAATTCATAACTCCAAGCAAGAACTAAATTCCCTTGTTGATTTGGGAAATAAACTAATTCTGCACTCACAGGATCTTCTGACAATATTCCATTAGACAATTTATACTTATTCTTTTCAGAAGAAATAATTGTACTAGAAAAAGTATTTTCGTTTAATTTTGAAAGGGCACTAGAAAAGCCTTGAACAACATTATAAGTCGCATTAGTTGTATTTACTTTTGAAGCAATATTATTAATAAAACCTTCTGGTGTGTTGACAATTTTATCATTTTTTATCCAAAAATAAATATATGAATTATCAATTTTTACACCATTGTAAGTTTGCATTATCATATAATTAGTCAGCCCCATAGTCTCCGAGCTTGTTTCACTCTCTATTATCCACTGATTAATTTCAGAGGATGAAAGATTTAACTTTTCTTTGTTTTCACTGATGTAAGTTTGAATTTTTTCACTCGGGGTTTGAGCAAAACCAATCGCGCTTAACATAAAGAAAACCTGCAGTAGTCTTTTGTTCATAAGTTAAGATTTAGTTTAGATGCTCAAAATTAATGTTTTATATTTTAAAACAAAATATTTTTTAACTATTTCATAATATTTAACAACTGTTATCCAATATGTGTCAATTATAGTTTATTTGCATTAACAATCTTATAAAGCTCAATTGCTTTTCCATCAGTTAAAAGAGAGATAAATTGGCAAATATTTAAAAGTTGACCATACAACTCTGATTTTTCAACCTGATATTTTTGAGGCAATAGATTCAATATCAATCGGTCATAATTTGTTTCATTCGCATTAATTTTATTTACATAGGCCGTTAAAAACGCATCTAATAA
>CAYNNB010000065.1:0-11184 GCA_964398425.1 uncultured Flavobacterium sp. | reverse complement strand
GGTCGTTTCGGAAATTGGTTGAAAAATGCGAATGATTGGAACTTATCACGTTCAAGATATTGGGGAATTCCATTACCAATATGGAGAACCGAAGACAAAACGGAAGAAATCTGCATTGGTTCAGTAGAAGAATTGTACAATGAAATTGAAAAAGCAGTTGCTGCTGGTTTCAT
The DNA here is from genome assembly GCA_964398425.1 of uncultured Flavobacterium sp. Taxonomy (GTDB): domain Bacteria; phylum Bacteroidota; class Bacteroidia; order Flavobacteriales; family Flavobacteriaceae; genus Flavobacterium. The sequence goes on along the minus strand of CAYNNB010000065.1, from coordinate 11,011 downwards.
GAGCGAAAACCCATATAAAGGGTTCCAAATTGGAAACATGGACGAAGCGAACTACGATTTAGTGGATTTACATAAAAATATCGTAGATAATATCGTTTTAGTTTCAGCTTCTGGCCAACCAATGAATCGCGAAACAGACTTAATTGACGTTTGGTTCGATTCAGGTGCAATGCCTTATGCACAATGGCATTATCCATTTGAAAACAAAGAATTAATCGACGAAAACAAAGCATTCCCAGCAGATTTCATCGCAGAAGGTGTGGATCAAACTCGCGGTTGGTTCTATACATTACACGCTATTGGAACATTAGTTTTCAATAAAATTGCCTATAAGAACGTAGTTTCAAACGGATTGGTTTTAGACAAAAACGGACAAAAAATGTCGAAACGTTTAGGCAATGCGGTTGATCCATTTAAAACCTTAGAAGAATTTGGTCCAGACGCTACACGTTGGTACATGATTTCCAATGCCAACCCTTGGGATAACTTAAAATTTGATATCGAAGGCGTTGCTGAGGTTCGTCGTAAATTCTTTGGAACATTATACAACACGTATTCCTTCTTTGCTTTATACGCTAATATTGATGGATTTACTTATGCTGAAACTGAAATTCCTTTAGAAGAAAGACCTGAAATTGACCGTTGGATTTTATCTGAATTACATAGCTTAATTCAATTAGTAGATGAAGCTTATGCAGACTACGAACCAACCAAAGCGGCAAGGGCCATTTCTGATTTTGTACAAGAAAATTTAAGTAATTGGTATGTGCGTTTATGCCGTAGAAGATTTTGGAAAGGAGAATATGGAACAGACAAAATTGCAGCATATCAGACGCTTTATACATGCTTAAATACTGTAGCTAAATTAGCCGCACCTATTGCCCCATTTTTTATGGATCGTTTATATAAAGACCTCAACACCGCAACAAATAAGGAAAATTACACTAGTGTACACTTAGCAAACTTTCCTGTTTTGGTTGAAAACTTTGTTGATAAATCATTGGAAAGCAAAATGTTGAAAGCTCAAACCATTTCTTCTTTAGTATTATCTTTACGTAAGAAAGAAATGATTAAAGTGCGTCAGCCTTTACAAAAAGTAATGATTCCAGTACTTGACGCTACTTTCAAGGCAGAAATTGAAGCGGTTTCAGATTTAATTAAAGCTGAAGTAAACGTGAAAGAATTGGAATTATTAAACGATGCTTCAGGCGTTTTAGTGAAGCAAATCAAGCCTAATTTTAAAGCATTAGGACCGCGATTTGGAAAAGATATGGGATTGATTTCCAAAGAGATACAATCTTTTAATCAAGAACAAATCAACCAATTAGACAAAGACGGAGCGTTAGATATTGTGGTTTCTGGAAAAAGTATTACTTTAACAACCGAAGATGTAGAAATATCTTCTCAAGATATTCCTGGTTGGTTAGTTGCTAATGCAAATGGTATTACGGTAGCTTTAGACATCACTATTTCTGAAGAATTGAAAAAAGAAGGAATTGCAAGAGAATTAGTAAACAGAATTCAAAATATAAGAAAAGATTCAGGTTTTGAAGTTACCGATAAGGTTAAGGTTAAAATTCAAAATGAAATAAATATCAGTAAGGCTATTGAAGCAAATGAAATTTACATAAAGTCCGAAACCTTAACTGAGCATATTGAAATTGTTGAGAATTTAGAAGATGGTATTGAAATTGAATTTGATGGAATAACAACCAAAATTAAAATACAAAAATAACAAGTAATCAAAAAATAGTACTAACATAAATTAGTGAATTATGGTAGAGGAAAAAGTAAGGTTCTCAGATGCTGAATTAGCAGAGTTCAAAGAATTAATACTAGCTAAGTTAGAAAAAGCGAAAACCGATTTAGATTTGATTAAGAGTGCTTATTTAAATGATTTAAACAACGGAACAGACGACACGTCCCCAACATTTAAAGCGTTTGAAGAAGGGAGTGAAACTATGAGCAAAGAAGCCAATTCACAATTAGCTACCCGTCAAGAGAAATTCATTCGTGACTTAAAAAATGCATTAATTCGTATAGAAAACAAAACATACGGAATTTGCAAAGTAACGGGTAAATTAATCAACAAAGAGCGTTTAAAGTTAGTCCCTCATGCCACTATGAGTATTGAAGCAAAAAATATGCAGAAATAAAAACGACCCACTTAGGTGGGTTTTTTTACGCATTTAAATGCGTTTATTTAAAAAACATAATTTAAATTTAATTTTTTTTGTAAATTTTTATTAATTTTATAAAAAACAAACTAAACCTTTAAATTATGAAAAAAACTACACTAACTATTTTATTAACTTTATTATCTTTTGGATTTGTCCTAGCACAAACCAACCTCATTGTAACGGCTCCAAACGGTACTACTACAACTCAAGTTAGGGCTCCAAATGGTTTATCAAATTATGCTTATTTAAGAGCATCAGCATTAATTTTAGGTTCAGAACTTACTGGAATACCCACATCTAACACTATCAATACGTTTGGCTTTATTACAACGGGGGGAGCTGATGTAGCAGTTACTGGAACTATGACCGTTTATATGAAAAACAGTTCAGACCTTACTTTTACATTAGGCACAAGTTGGTCTAGCATCATTACGGGAATGACAGCAGTTTATACAGGTCCTTACACCATACCTACCGGAGCAACAAATATCGATTTAACTTTAACAACGCCCTTTACTTACACTGGCGGATCGATTTATGTAGCTTATGATTTTTCAAGTGCAGCACCATTTGCAACAACACCAGCAACTTACTCTGCAAGTAGTTCATTAGCTGGAGGGTGTGTTTCTGCTAATAATGCAACTACCCCACCTACAACCTTAGGTGCCACTTCTTTTCGTCCAAGTTTCCGATTTGGTTATCCTAATCCTAACACAAACGACGTGGCTGTAGAATCAATAAATACATTAGGAAATGTAGCCACTACACTTGGAACACAAGTACCTGTATCAGCTCTTGTAAGAAACAAAAGTAATACCACTTTAACAAATATAAATGTTACTGCTAATATGACTGGTACCAATACTTATAATGATACTAAAACAGTTACTTCTTTAGCACCTGGAGCATCAACCACAGTTAATTTCGCTAACTGGACACCAACTGCTTTGGGAGCAAATGTACTAAGTGTTTCCGTACCTTCTGACCAAGTTAACACCAATAACTCATTAAATTTTAACACAACAGCAACATGCTACACGCAAGGCGCAGCACAAAACCCAATAACATATAGTGGCGCTGTTGGTTTTAACACAGGTTCAGGTATTATTTCTACCCCAATACAAAATGTAGCAGCAACTTCAATAACAGGTGTTAATATAGCTATTTCCTCTCCTACAGAATCAATAGGAAATACTGTTTTTGGAGTGGTATTAAGTAGTACCGGTGCTATTTTAGCTCAAAGTTCAAATTTGACGCTTTCAAACAGTGATTTGGGCACTATTAAAACATTTACTTTTAGTACCCCCGTATCGGTAGCTGCTAATCAAATGGTTTATGTCGGTTTAGGACAAAACGCTAACGCTACTACTGGTTATTATCCACTAGGCGCTTACACAAACAATAATTTAACTACTTCTTATTACACGTGTGCTCTTGCAGGAGGTACATTAGCATTAGTTACTAGTAATCTCGGACAAATTGGAATAGAGGCTAATTTTGGCGGAAATTGTGTACTTGGGATAGATCATGTAGAAACGATAAACAGTACAATACAAGTTTATCCTAATCCAACAAATGCTGTTTTAAATGTAAAATTTGATGATTTTAATAAAAATGGACATGTTGAAATATATGATACGATAGGTAAACAAGTTCTTCCAGTACAAAAAATTAATGGAAACAAACTTGAATTAAACGTTTCAACTTTAGCAAAAGGAATTTATTTCTTAAAAGTATATCATGACAAAGGCGTAAATGAAATTAAATTCAATGTAGAATAAAGTACTTGTTTAGAAAATAATTTTTAAATAATTACCGTAATTCAATAAAATAAGCTACCGTTTATATAATTAAAAAAGAAGAATTTTAAATTCTTTTCATTTAAAAAAACATCAAACAGCTGTGAGGAATTGGCATACAAAAGGGTTGTCTTAATAAGACAACCCTTTTGTATAATGGAACGCCGATGTAATTGTTTTTATAGAATACAATACGTGTGTTACTTATTCTTTTTTATGATAATCGGAAGTAAAATATAATTTCACACTTGGATACTTAGACTGGGTCATTTGGATAGAGAAATCACTATCTGCTAAGAAAACTAATTGTCCGTGTTTATCATGACCTAAAAACTTTTGTTTTACACGTTTAAATTCGGCAAATTCTTCATTCTTAGGATCATCAGGCAACACCCAACATGCTTTATAGGCTGGAAAGTTTTCATAGGTACATTTAGCACCATATTCGTGTTCTAAACGATATTGAATTACTTCGTACTGTAATGCCCCAACAGTTCCAATTACTTTTCTACCGTTCATTTCAATAGTAAATAATTGGGCAACACCCTCATCCATTAATTGGTCTAAACCTTTTTCCAACTGTTTAGCTTTTAATGGATCTGCATTGTTTACATAACGGAAATGCTCAGGTGAGAAGCTTGGAATTCCTTTAAAATTCATTATTTCGCCTTCTGTTAAAGTATCGCCAATTTTAAAGTTTCCTGTGTCGTGTAAACCTACAATATCACCAGGGTAGGAAATATCAACAATTTCTTTTTTTTCAGCAAAGAACGCATTTGGACTAGAGAATTTTAAGTTTTTCCCATGTCGCACATGCAAATAAGGTTTGTTACGCTCAAAAACTCCCGATACAATTTTAACAAACGCTAAACGATCACGGTGTTTGGGATCCATATTTGCATGAATTTTAAAAACAAATCCACTGAATTTATTTTCGTTGGGTTGTACCAAACGGGTGTCCGATTCTTTAGGTTTGGGTTGAGGCGCAATTTCAATAAAAGCGTCTAAAAGTTCGCGCACACCAAAGTTATTTAATGCCGAACCAAAGAAGACAGGTTGCAATTTACCTGTCAAATATGCCTCACGATCAAATACAGGATATACTTCTTCTACTAATTCTAATTCTTCGCGAAGCTTGTTGGCTGGTTTTTCGCCAATGATTTTTTCTAATTCTGGATTATTAATATCACTAAATGCAATGGTTTCTTCAATGTTTTTACGACTATCTCCTTCGAAAAGATTAATGTTTTTTTCCCAAATGTTGTAAATACCTTGAAAATCATATCCCATTCCAATTGGGAAACTTAGAGGGGTAACATGCAATCCCAATTTTTTTTCTACTTCATCCATCAAATCAAATGCGTCTTTCCCTTCACGATCTAACTTGTTGATAAAAACAATCATAGGAATATTACGCATACGACAAACTTCTACTAATTTTTCGGTTTGCTCCTCAACCCCTTTAGCTACATCGATTACAACAATTACGGAATCTACCGCAGTTAATGTTCGAAAGGTGTCTTCTGCAAAATCCTTGTGACCAGGTGTATCTAAAATATTAATTTTTTTATCTTTATAGTTGAAAGCTAACACCGATGTAGCCACTGAAATTCCTCTTTGACGTTCTATTTCCATGAAGTCAGAAGTCGCTCCTTTTTTAATTTTGTTACTTTTTACAGCTCCAGCTTCTTGAATAGCCCCTCCAAATAAAAGTAACTTTTCTGTTAGGGTTGTTTTTCCTGCATCGGGGTGGGAAATAATACCGAAGGTTCTTCTACGTGCGATTTCTTTTTCGAAACTCATTTTAAAAAATTTTTGCAAAGGTAGTTATTCTCTAAACGAAAAAAAACCTTAGACTAACTAAGGTTTCAATTATCAATAGATTATATCTTTAAAATTTCATCTTCCTGAAGCAATTTTTCACCGCGAAGTCTTAAAATTACTTGAGCTACAGCTACAACATCTTTTTCACAATAGGTAATAATTCGATCTAAATCTTTATCTATGTAATATACTTTGGCCACTTCACTTCCATCAATATCGTCTTTAGGAGAAGGTATACCTAATACTTTTGTAAGTAATTTTAGTGAAGTAAAATGCTTATAATCTCCAAATTTCCATAACTCCATAGTGTCTAAATGAGTAATTTCCCAAGGTTTTTTGCCCATCATATTTAATTTATTAGGCACCTTAACTCCGTTAATAAACATCCTTCTAATGATATAAGGAAAATCAAATTCTTTAGCATTATGACCACACAACAAATGAACAGGTAAAGAATAATGATTGTTGATTAGATTAGCAAAATCCTGTAAAATTTTATCTTCATCTCCATGAAAAGTGGTAACTCTAAACTGTTTTTGTCCTTTTTTAAAAGTAAAATACCCAACTGAAATACATATAATTTTACCAAATTCAGCCCAAATTCCAGCTCTTTCATAGAATTCCTCCGCTGTGAAATCATCTTTCCGCTGATAAGCCGTTTTCTGAGTAAATAACTCTTTATAATCATCATCTAATGATTCATAATTTTCGAACTCAGGAACTGTTTCAATGTCTAGAAATAAAATATTTTCTAACTGGATTAAATCTAACATAACAACTACTATTTTTTACGTTTCTCAAGCATTTTATAAGCCTCTTCTACATAGATATACAAATCATTACTATGCGGATCCGTTTTAGTCTGTAAGCCTTTTAAATGACCTAATCGCACAATAATTAAATCATCTTGCGGAATTACGATTACAAATTGCCCTAAATGACCACGCATGTAAAATAATTTTTTACCTTTAATTTCGTGTAACCACCAGCCATAACCATATTCTGGACTATCTTTGAATCTAGGTTGTAATGATTTAGCAATAAATGTAGAGTCCAATATTTGTTTTCCATTCCACTTTCCGTGTTGTTTATATAATTTTCCAAATCGGGCAAAATCTCTTGCATTACTTGCAATACAACAATAAGCTTTTTCAACACCATCGGGTTCGTGGTCTAATTGCCACAAGGCATCATTTTCTGCACCCATAGGTTGCCAAAACGATTTTGAAACATAATCAGATAAATATTCGCCTGTAGCTTTTTCAATACACATGGCTAATAGCTGAGTTGCTCCACTTAAATATTTAAATGATTTTCCAGGCTTCTCATTTACATCAAGTCCTAATATAACTTTCTTCAAATCATCATCAAAGTAAGCTCTTGTTACAATTGAAAAAGGGCTATAATATCTTTCATCCCAGCTTAAACCTGAGGCCATAGACGATAAATCACCAACAGAAACTTCTTTGGCATAAGTTCCTTTTAATTCGGGAAAAAAATCAACTACTTTTTGATCTAAACTTTTGATTTTACCCTCCACAATTGCTTTTCCTAATGCGGCAGAAACCACACTTTTTGCCATTGAAAATGAATTGGTTTTAGAATTGACATTAAACCCATCAAAATAACTTTCATGCCAAATACTATCATTTTTTATAATCAAATAGGCAATAGATTGTAATTCTTTGTGTGTTTGTGATAATTTATCCGTTGCTATAACTGAATTATAATCTTTAGATAATGCCCAAGGTTGAGCAATTCCTTTTTTTAATAATCTATTTGGAAATTCTTTATAATCTTCTAAAAAAGCAGTAGTATATCCTTTGAAATATATAGTTCTAACAGCACGCAACAAATAATCTACATCAAAAATGTACATTAAAAGAATACAACTAGCCAAAAATAACAGTAGCCACTTGGTAATTTTTTTTAATAATTTCATATGGTTTGAATTGAAATCTTTTGCAATGTAAGAAAAAGGATTAAAACAAACATTGTTGTTTTACAGGATTTTCATGTGCTAGTAACCATTTTTTTCTCCACAATCCACCAGCATAACCAATTAACGAACCGTCAGTCCCAATAACTCGATGACATGGAATTACTATCCATAGTGGATTCTTTCCATTGGCATTTGCCACAGCCCTAATAGCTTTTGGATCACCTAGTTGATTTGTAATCTCTTGATAAGAGACAGTCTTTCCAAAAGGGATTTGAAGTAATTGATTCCATACTTTTTTTTGAAAATCCGTTCCTTTAGGGTTTAGTTTTAAGTCAAATTGTTTTCTTTTCCCTAGGAAAAACTCTTCTATTTGCTGAGCTGCTGCTTCTAAATGAACAGGAATAGCTGTTGAAATTTTTTCAACTTCAGAAGTGATCGTTATTTTAGAAATTCCATCTAAATCACCTTCAATTAAAACGAATCCTAGTGGTGTTTGTAATGTAATTTGATCCATAAAAAATCCCGATAAGTGTAAAGCCTTACCGGGATTAAATATAATAAAAACAACTGAATTATTTTGCAGCAGGAGCAGGTGTTTCTTCTGCTTGTACTGTACCTTTAATCGTTAAAATTTTAGGAGAAGTATTTTCCTCACTTGTTGTAACTGTAATTGTTTTATGAAAAGCACCTGGAGAAGCAGCATTATAAGTAGCTGTAACTGTTCCTTTTTCTCCTGGTTTGATTACACCTTTAGTCCAATTAGGTGTAGTACAACCACAAGAGGCTTTAACATCTTTCAATAAAACATCTTTTTTAGTTGTGTTTGTAAAAGTAAACTCATAAGATACTGGCTTGTTTCTTTCAATTGTACCAAATTCATGAGTATCTTTTTCCCATTTTAATTGAGATGGTGTTTGAGGAGCAACTTGAACTGTTGCTGGCTTAGCTTCCGCTTGTTGAGCAAATGATGCCGTTGTAGCAAACAATGCAAAAGCAAGTAATTTAATAGTTTTCATGTTGTGATAATTTTTAATTTTGTTATTAGCAAATTTATAAACATTTTTACATATTTCTGTTAATCACTTATCTAAATGGTGTTAATGAGTTGTTAACATATTAGTTATCATCCATTTTTATAATAATATAGCTAAAATTTTATCTCTTAACTATGAAATTATCTAAACTAAACATAGTCATCTTAATTGGTTTTCTTGCTATCATTGGCGTGATTGTTATGCAATTATTGCTCATTAATAATGCATATAATTTAGAAAAAAAAGAAATTGAAGATAAAATCTTTTTCACATTACAAGATGTACTTGAAAAAGTGTATCGTGATAAAAATTCCAATTTGACAGTCACTGATCAAGTTAAAAAAGAATCGGATAATTATTATATTGTTAATGTAAATGATGAATTTGAAAGCACCATTATTGAACATTATCTTACAGAAGAATTTTTAAGACTAAAATTAGATTTGGCTTTTGAATATGCTGTGTATAATTGCAGTTCAAATTCTCTTGTTTATGGTAGTTACATTTCAAGTAATGGTGAAAAAGAGCCCATCAAATGTAAAACTTGCTTCACTAAAAACAATGATTATACCTATTATTTTGCACTTCATTTCCCAGAACTAAAACAAAATTATTTTAAAAATTTAAACCAATATTGGATTTATACAGGTGTTTTATTTTTCCTCCTTGTCATCTATGTATATTCAGTTTTATTAATGCTAAAACAAAAAAAGTACACAGAGTTACAAAAAGATTTTATTAATAATATGACACATGAATTCAAAACACCTCTTGCTTCTATCTTGATAGCTTCAAATTATTCTAAGGAGCAACCAGAAATAAAAAACAATCCTAGATTAGCTCGATATAATCAAATAATCATTGACCAATCAAACAAACTAAACCAACATATTGAAAAAATTTTATATGTAGCTAAGACCGAAAGCAAACAAATGTTTATTGAAAAAACAAAAGTTGATTTACTTCCTGTTTTAGAATTAGTCAAAGAGAATGTATTTCTTAAATTCGAAAAAAACATTGAGGTTGAAATTGTTTGTTCCAAAAAATATTTAATCAATGCAGATAAATTCCATTTCTATAATGTATTGTTCAACTTAGTAGACAATGCTGTAAAATATTCAGGAAAAAAACCAAAAATCAAACTAAAAGTAAAAGAAAAAAACAAAAAACTAGTAATCCAAATTTCAGATAATGGTTCAGGAATTCCTGAAAAAGACTTATCTTTCATATTTGATAAATTTTACAGAGTAGCACGAGAAGACAGTAAAGAAATTGAAGGTTTCGGAATTGGTTTGTCTTATGTGAAAAAAATTTGCGATATGCATCATTGGAAAATCGAAATAAAAAACAACAAAGATCAAGGAATAACCGCAGAAATAACGATTCAAGATTATGAATAAGAAGAAAATACTTTATATAGAAGATGATGAAACATTAGCTTTTTTAACAGCTGACAATTTAGAACAATATTTCCATGTAACCCATTGTAATAATGGAAAAAAAGGATTCGAATTTTTTTGTAAAGAAACTTTTGATATAGTTGTTTTAGACATTATGCTACCTGATATGGATGGTTTTGAAATTGCAGAACACATTAGAAAAAAAAATCAAGAAATACCCATCATTTTTCTCTCTGCAAAAACAATGAAAGAGGACCGAATAAAAGGCTTAAAACTAGGCGCTGATGATTATCTTATCAAACCTTATTCAATCGAAGAATTAATTTTAAAGATTGAGGTTTTCTTAACTCGAAGTCAAAAAAACGGAGAAAAAAATATTAAAAAAACCTATGAATTTGGCACATTTACTTTTGAACCAGAAAATTATTTAATCAAAAATAAAACCCAAAAAATAACACTAACCGAACGAGAGGCTCAATTATTAAAACTTTTTTTAGACCATCCAAATACTGTTTTAAAAAGAGAAAAAATCTTAATAGAATTATGGGGAAGTGATGACTATTTTTTAGGTAGAAGTCTAGATGTATTTATTTCAAGATTAAGAAAAATAATAAAAGAAGAGCCTAATTTAGCTATTGAAAACATTCCAAGAGTAGGTTTTAAATGGGTAAATGAATGATATGAAGCAATTCAACATAGTATAAAACAAATAGAGCACCTTATCAGGTGCTCTATTTTTACTTAGTAAGTCTAAGTTGGATATTCTTAACTTAACTAATTTACTTTTTCACAATCAAGAACTCTGAACGTCTGTTTTGTGCGTGTTCTTCTT
>CAYNNB010000064.1:8706-11741 GCA_964398425.1 uncultured Flavobacterium sp. | reverse complement strand
TATCGTCAAAATCAACATCAGTGAAACTTGTAGTAGTGCGATTTTCTTCTGGTTTTATTGATTATAAAAGTTGCAATTGGAATTAATTATACAATTTGAACACTTAGGTTTGGTAGGTCTGCAAATTTCTCTTCCTAAAAAGGATAGTGCCATGCCAATGTCGTTCCATGTTTTATGATTTAACTTTTGCATTAATTCCATTTCTATTTTATTTCCGTCTTTAGTTTCTTTGGTTAATCCTATTCTTGAAGACACTCTAATCACATGTAAGTCGCATATAATGCCTTCAGCAGGCTTTTTCATTACTTTTAAAATAACATTCGCAGATTTTCTACCTATTCCTTTTAATTTGATAAGTTCTTTTAGATTAAGAGGTATAATTAAATCATCATTTATATTTTGTCCAATGCTATAGATCCAATTTGCTTTTTTTTTTGAGTTTATTACATCAGAAATTGTAGTTTGTATATCTTCTATTTTAGCTTTTTTAATTTGCTGTAAATTTGGATATTTTTCAAGGAATTTAGGCATTATTTTATTTACATGCGCATCGGAGTCCTGAGCAGATAATAGTACTGCAACTATTAATTCGAAGATGTTGTTATATTCTAAAGGGTGTTTTTTTTCTTTATACTTTATTATTAAAGGTTTCAGTATCTCATTCCAATCTATATTTTGATCAAATAAATCCACTATGGTATTAAATTAAAAAAGCTCTCAGCGAGCTTTATATTCTTTTAAGTTGTTGTTTTAACATGTTAATCTGATCTTTTAACATGTTATGCTTATCTAATTTTTTTGCTTCACCTAATAATTTTTCGGCTTCAATTTTTCTTCTCTTTGAAGCTGCTATGCCAGCTAATTGTAATTTAGCAAGTGCTAAATCTTGATCCATGCTCAATCCAAGTTCAATGGCTTTCTTGAAATATTTTTCTGCTTGGCCTAAGTTTGTTTGAGAAACTAAAATACCATTAAGATAATTATAGTATCCTTGTTGTTTTTTAATTAAGGCTGTCTGTGGATTTTTTATTTTATCTAAGTATTTTTTTGCTCCCTCCATATTTTGTTTTCTAAGTTGTAGAAAAGACAAAATTATCAACTCATTTTTAAAATAAAATAGGATAAAAATAGTGGATATCAATAACAAAAAAATACCATTTCCAATGTTGCTCTCTGTAAATTGATATACTGCAAATGCAATGATTGCACATGCCAAGATAAGCTTTATATTCTTATTAAACATAATAAATTGTTTTAGACTACAAATGTAATAAATTCTATTAAAAATATTTTTAAAAAAGTTCTTGTAAATGAAAAAACTCTTTGTATATTTGCACTCGGTTTTCAGAATAAGGGAATCGATAATTAATTTGATTTTATTTATAGAATTTAAAAATACAAGCAATGAGTAAGAGAACATTTCAACCATCAAAAAGAAAAAGAAGAAATAAGCACGGTTTCATGGATAGAATGGCTTCTGCTAACGGAAGAAAAGTGCTTGCTCGTAGAAGAGCTAAAGGAAGACATAAACTAACTGTTTCTAGTGAACCTAGACATAAAAAATAATGTTCTTTTACCAAGCAAAATATTAAGGTGTTACTGTTTTTTAGTAACACCTTTTTTTATATTTGAACTACAATATCTACACTTAACTAACAACAACACAACAAAATGCCTAAAGACAATACTATTAAATCCGTATTAATTATAGGATCTGGTCCTATAATTATTGGTCAAGCTTGTGAATTTGATTATTCAGGTTCTCAGGCCGCTCGTTCATTAAGAGAGGAAGGATTAGAAGTTATTTTGATTAATTCTAATCCAGCAACTATTATGACCGACCCGAGTATGGCGGATCATGTTTATTTAAAACCCCTCACGACTAAATCAATTATTGAAATTCTTAAAGCACATCCTACAATTGATGCTGTTTTACCAACAATGGGAGGACAAACAGCATTAAACTTATGTATTGAAGCAGATGAAAAGGGAATTTGGAAAGATTTTAATGTAAAGATTATAGGGGTAGATATTAATGCCATTCATATTACAGAAGATAGAGATAAATTTAAAGAACTTTTAAATACTATTGACATACCTCAAGCTCCAGCTAAAACAGCAAATTCCTTTCTAAAAGGAAAAGAAATTGCTCAAGAATTTGGTTTTCCATTAGTTATTCGCCCTTCATTTACTTTAGGAGGAACAGGCGCCGCTTTTGTTTATAAAAAAGAAGATTTTGATGAATTGTTAACTCGTGGCTTAGAAGCTTCTCCTATTCACGAGGTATTAATCGATAAAGCTTTATTGGGGTGGAAAGAGTATGAGTTAGAATTGTTGAGAGATAAAAATGATAATGTTGTTATCATTTGTACAATTGAAAATATGGATCCAATGGGAATTCATACAGGAGACAGTATTACTGTAGCACCTGCAATGACATTATCTGATACAACTTTCCAAAGAATGCGCGATATGGCAATTAAAATGATGCGTAGTATTGGAAATTTTGCGGGTGGTTGTAATGTGCAATTTGCAGTTTCTCCCGATAAGAAAGAAGATATTGTTGCTATTGAAATTAATCCTCGTGTGTCGCGTTCTTCTGCTTTAGCATCGAAGGCCACAGGATATCCTATTGCAAAAATTGCATCTAAATTAGCTTTAGGTTATACTTTAGATGAATTATCTAATCAAATTACTAAATCTACTTCTGCTTTATTTGAGCCAACTCTAGACTATGTTATTGTTAAAATACCGCGTTGGAATTTTGATAAATTTGAAGGGGCGGATAGAACTTTAGGGTTACAAATGAAATCTGTAGGAGAAGTTATGGGAATTGGACGTTCATTTCAAGAAGCTTTACATAAAGCTACACAATCATTAGAAATTAAAAGAAATGGATTAGGAGCTGATGGTAAAGGGTATAAGAATTATGAACAAATTATTGATAAATTAACTCACGCTAGCTGGGATAGAGTTTTTGTTATTTATGATGCTATTGCGATGGGTATTCCATTGAGTAGAATTCATGAAATCAC
>CAYNNB010000064.1:0-8606 GCA_964398425.1 uncultured Flavobacterium sp. | reverse complement strand
TATGAAACAATTATGATTAACTGTAATCCTGAAACTGTTTCAACCGATTTTGATACAGCAGATAAATTATATTTCGAACCTGTTTTTTGGGAGCACATTTATGATATTATTCAACATGAAAAACCAGAAGGGGTTATTGTTCAGTTAGGGGGGCAAACAGCACTAAAATTGGCTGAAAAATTAGCCAAATATGGTATAAAAATTATTGGAACTTCATATGACGCTCTAGATTTAGCTGAAGATAGAGGTCGTTTTTCAGAATTACTTACAGAATTAAATATTCCTTTCCCTAAATTTGGAGTAGCTGAGAATGCTGAGGAAGCAGTTGCTCTTGCCGATTCACTAGATTTTCCATTGTTAGTACGACCTTCTTATGTTTTAGGAGGCCAGGGAATGAAAATTGTGATTAATAAACAAGAATTAGAGGAGCATGTTATTGAAATATTAAAACATATACCAAATAATAAATTGTTATTGGATCATTATTTAGATGGTGCAATTGAAGCTGAAGCTGATGCAATATGTGATGCGGAAGGCAATGTTTATATAATTGGTATTATGGAGCATATTGAGCCGTGTGGTGTGCATTCAGGTGATAGTAATGCAACGTTGCCACCTTTCAATTTAGGCGAATTTGTAATGCAACAAATAAAAGAGCATACCAAAAAAATTGCGGTTGCGCTTAAGACTGTTGGTTTAATTAATATTCAGTTCGCAATTAAAGATGATATTGTATATATTATTGAAGCCAACCCAAGAGCATCTCGAACAGTTCCATTTATTGCCAAAGCTTATAATGAGCCGTATGTAAATTATGCTACTAAAGTGATGTTAGGTGAGAAGAAGGTAACTGATTTTACTTTTAATCCGCAATTAAAAGGATATGCTATTAAACAGCCTGTTTTCTCTTTTAATAAATTTCCAAATGTGAATAAAGCTTTAGGTCCAGAAATGAAATCAACAGGAGAAAGTATCTTGTTTATTGATGATCTAAAAGATGATCAATTCTATGATTTATACTCTAGACGAAAGATGTATCTTACTAAATAATTTAACAAAAAATCCCAATCTTATGATTGGGATTTTTTTATTTCTTCTACTATTAGAATCCGCTTAACTCCTCTTGTAATTGTTCTTGAGTTACTTTTTTATAGTCTTCTGTAACTTCGAAAGCACCAGCAGGGATTTCCGTTTTGAATTCAGTAGCTTTAACTATAGCTTTACCTTGTGGTGTTGTCATTGTCATTTCCATAGGGAAACCAACTAATTTTACTTTAGCATTTTCATTAGTTTTTTGTGCTTGTGAAATTAATTCAGTTACATAAAAAATATTTGTGCTACCATCTTCCATTTTGATTTCTGCTTTGTGGCATTTGTATCCTGCAATTTCTTTTATATCTTTTTTGTCATAGGAAACAGAAACAGCATTTTCAAGATTATTAAAATTAGCACCTGGTCCTTTGGTCAATTGTTCTTCAGGTAAATTAATTAATTCAAATTTTTTACCCATCATATTCATTAACATTCTGGTTTCTTTCGGACTATTAACAGGAGCTATTGTTTTTATATTCATCATTCCGCCCATCATTTCTATTTCAGTAGCTTGTTTTGTTCCATCAAAACTAATTTTTATTAAACTGGTTCCCATTGCTGCTGCTTCTTCGTTTTCTGGTAATTCCATTTCATAGGTAACTGTACCTTTTGTAATAGTTTTTGAAGTAGCTACTTCTTTAGCAATTGGTGTGGTTTTTTTTTCTTTTTTTTGTGCAGAGGCTCCTAAAGTAACTAATAAAGCCATCCCAAGAGCTAATTGGTTTAATTTTTTCATTTAAGTTTATTTTATTTATTTACAATATTAGTAAAACATTCTTATATAAAGTTACATTAAAAGTATAATCTTTTTAAATTTTACTAAAACTGTATATTATTCCCAGATTATTTTTTTTGGTGTTAAAATTTTTACTAGTTATTTAATTTTTTTTGATAAAACTTTCTGCAAACTTTCTACCTTCAGATGTTTCAATTGACAAAATATACATTCCTTCTTGCAGTTCATTTATTTGAATAGTCTCAAAATTTGAAATGATTTCTTTTATCATTTTGCCATTGGTACTATAAATTTTAATTGATTTTAAACTTAGTTTATCTATATTAGTTATTTGAAGTGTTGAAGATGCTGGGTTAGGATATATCTTTACTAGATTGTTATCAAACGTAGCTTGGTTGAGAGGATAATTCCCCTCTATTACATGTAATGTTTGATTTGGATTTGGATTATTAATAATATCGATTGTTCCAGAAGGCCATTTAATTATAATTTGTGAGATTTGAGTTGCTGTTCCAATTCCAAAATGAGTATTAAGTGTGCTCATAAATTGAAATCCTTCCCCACTTCTTACATCTCTAATCTGTTTACCCCATGCTCCATATATTTCAATTCGAGCACCTATTCCGTTTCTATTGCTTTGAATACCCTGCAAGGAGATTTTAATCCAATTATTCCCATTTGGAATAGCATAAAAAATTTTGTTATTGTTAGCTATATCTAAATAGCCATCATTATTTAAATCTCCTATAGCACCTAAAGACATTCCAGTATAGTTCGTAGGAGCAAAATTATTGTTACCTTGATTGAAGAAAATTTTATTTCCTCCACCCATTATATCAACTTTTCCATCATTATCAAAATCATATGCAATATAATCTCTACTAATAGAAGTGTCCGTTCCTATACCTGTTGAGGCAGTTATATTGCTAAAAGCTTCTTCTGTATTATTTGATGTATCAAGATTGTTTAGAAAATATTTATGCCCTGAATTACCATTTGCACCTACAAAAATATCCATATCTCCGTCATTATCAAAGTCAGCAACAGCTGATGACCAAGATTGAACAGGCGTAGTATTGATTTGTGCTATTGCAGAAATATTTGTAAATATGCCATTGCCATCATTTCGATGTAATTCACATGGTGGACCTGAGCATTTTGATATAAATAAATCCACATCGCCATCATTATCATAGTCTGTCCAAATTGAAGCATAATTTCCTCCTGATGACAAAGTACCTAAATTGTATGAACCTGGAGTTACTCCACTTTGAAAATGAGTAAAAGTATTAGATGAATTATTTAAATAGTAAACATTTGGTGCCACATCATGACAAGAAAACGCATCTAAATTACCATCATTATTAATATCAATAAAATTGGTTCTTTGGCAGAAAATGTATTCTGTTGGATTTACATTAGTATATGCTGTTCCTGTACTATTTGATTTCCAAAAAGTAAGTCCACTACCACTTCCTAAAACTAAATCATTAAATCCATCTCGGTTAAAATCTCCTGCTGCCAAACTCCAAGAAGGCATATCGCTTGTTCCAGTTATTGGAAAGTCAGAAATGGAAAAATTTCCAGGAGTAGTTTGGTTATGAACTCTTAAATTATTAGCGCTAACTCCAACTATATCATCTTTATAATCGTTATTCATGTCTACGATACAAATATTGTAAGTGCTATTTATAGTTGTAATTGTTTGTGAAGTATAATTTATTGGGTTTGGTAAAGGAGGAGTATAAGTGTTTTCAATTAATTGAAAAGTAAAACCATTAGAGGTCCATCTATTATCCCATGCAATGTAATATGTCGTTCCAGCTGTAGCTACAAAATTTACAACAGATGAATAATTTGCACCAGAGTCGTCATCATTTGCATAGCAATTTAAGTTATTGCATGTGCCATTGTAAACATTAATTCGAGTATCTACTCTTGGTGTATTAGCTGCTATATCTGTAGTTATAGTTACATTGAAATTACTCGAAGGGGTATATGTATACCATTCTGCAGCTGTTGGATTTACAGCGCTAGTAAAACAAATAGGGGTTGGTAATTGTGAACCATTTACTGTTGTAACTGTATAAAATCCTTGTGCTATGGGAGGAGCAGTTAAACATGTGTCTTGAGTATAGGAAATGCAATATTTTAGTAGAAATATTGTTAATAAAGTAATTTTTTTCATTTTGTAGTTGTTTTTTGGTTAGTTGTCTTAAATTTTATTGACACGGACTTAGACTATTAATCCATTGTTCTATTAAAGTAACTCCTTCAGTATGTATCAATGTTCTACCGTGAAGAGGCATTCTAAATGTTTCATCCGTTGTATTAATTCTATAGAAAAGCATAGATTTGTATATGTTTCCAGGAGAAACAATTTTTGCTAAATTAGAAGGAAATCCTTGCATATCTTCTGTGTTCACACAAACGCCCATATTAGTATTTCCAAATGAACCTCCTGTTTGGCTATAAGCAAATCTCATGGGTCTATAGTCGCAGTGTTTATTTTCAGTGTGACAATGCGCACAATTGATATCTAAGTAAGATCGTGCCCTAAGTGCAATAGGTTGACTACTGTCTTCATAATTTACTACGGTATTAGTTGGTGTTGGTAAGGTGAAGTTATCAGCGAATCCTACTTCCATCCATTTTATTAGCTGATTTTTTGTTTCATTACTGTAAGTATAATTAAAATTCAAATTTTGGGGTTTAATGCCTATTGGTACATATATCGTTTCTTCATTACCATTAATTATTTGTTTTGTTTTGTGACAAGTGATGCATTGAACTTCAGATGGAATTCTATAATTAACATTTTTAGTTTGTCCATTTTCATCTGTCCAATTGATATCTTGATAACTTCCGTTTAAATCAAGGAAAGCTTCTGTTTGTTCTGAATTCCAAATATAATTAGCAAAAACCCAACCTGTTGATTTTCTTATCATTATTCTAGTTTCAATAATTTTTGTTGAATTACTTGGTTGTACATTGTCATAGTAAAAAGTTTTGATTATTGCCGCACCAACTGGAAGTTCTAATATATTTCCATCACCATTGTAAGTTGCTTTTACTCCTTTTGGCATCCAAATAAATCTTTTTTTATGGGCATAATCGCTAAAAAGCGAGCTAGCTGGCTTATAAGGTAATACGTCTAGAGATGGTGTTAGGTTCTTAAGTGGTCCATCAAAAAAATGATAGTCAGATAACTTTGGATAGGGAACCGTGGTTAAATTGACAGATACAGGAGAAATTTCTGTGTAACTTTCATTGCTGTCTTCATTTTTAGAGCAAGAGAAGACTATAATTAATGTAGCAATAAAAAAATAAATTAGAAATAGTTTTTTATTCATTTTTAGTATTTTTTGTCTAAATGTAGTAAAAAATATGAATAATTTCATCTTTTAAAGCTTAATTTTGAACTAAGTGTGTTTTTTAACAAAATTCAAATTATTTGTTAATTAATGTAAATTAAAGAATTATCTTTAATTTGATTATTGGTCAAAAAATGTTGTTTCGTTGTTATTAAATATTTCAAGAAGTTAAATCCCTTAATCAAATTAAAAGTTAAAATTTTATTCCAATAAGATTTCTTCAGAAGATATAATTTTTTTACACTCTATTTTGTTTCCTCAGATACATTTTATATCAAAATTTTATATCGATTTTTTATTGTGAATTGAATAATTAAATTAGATTTATACAAAAATCAGTTTGATGTTTGTGAATTAAAGAATTGAAATAACTTTTGCTGTTTTAAATTTATTAAATGCGTTTTTTGACATGTTAATTTACGAAAGATCATAAATTATTTAATTAGTATTGCTTTTTAACTGTATTTTTTTAAGTTTTCCTAATATTTTCTTTAATGGAACATTGTAAATTATTCTTAAAAAAATATTTTTTGTTTTCAAATTTTTATAAAAAATATAATAATTATAATTTAAAAGTTAAATTAAGTAATTATCATCTTCTTTTTAAGTCCGTTAGATTTGATCTTTTAATAAATTTGATACTTAATTATAAATCTAGTGTTATATTGTATTTTTTTAAATTTTCTAACGCTTCGGCTGTGCTATAATCAAATGTGGTTTCATGAACATACATATTTTTTCTTTGCTCTATGCGTTTAACACCTTCATAAAAACGTCTGACTTCTTCCATATTTGAGAGTATTAAGCGAGGTACTTTGACATTATCACCCTTTTCATTTTTAGCTACCATAGTAAAGTAACTAGAATTGGTATGTTTAATTTTACCAGTTTGAATATTTTGTGAAGTTACTCGAATCCCCACAATCATGGATGTAGTTCCTACATAGTTAACAGATGCCTTTAAAGTGACTAACTCACCAATCTCAACCGGATTTAAAAAGTTTACAGTATCTACTGATGCAGTTACACAATAACATCCTGAATATTTTGATGCACATGCAAAGGCAATTTGATCCATTAAGCTTAATAAATAGCCACCGTGAATTTTTCCACTAAAGTTAGAATGCGATGGTAACATTAACTGAGTTAAAGTAATTTTTGATGCTTTTACGCTATTTGTGTGTTCCATTATTTTGAATTGATGTAAGGTGATTGTTCAGGTATAACTTTAGTTATAAAATAATGTGTATCTCCCCACCAAGGTAAGGTTTTAATTCGTTCTTTATACTCTAACTTTACATATTGTCCTTGGTATTTTTTTAAATCTTCTATTACTTTTTCTTCATTATCTTGTACTGAAAATGGGAAAAAACGTGTTGCTCCAAATCCTTCGTTTAATTCACCTTCCCATGTTTTAAAAATGATACCTTTGTGACTAAATTTAGATAATACACCACTTCTAACTCCGTTACTTAATGTGAAATTATAAATAAAAAGGGTATAGCCTATTAAAATCAAGCTAAATAATAGTAAAAAATAAATTCCAATTTTTTTAATGATATTCATGATTAATACTTTTTTAGTTCTTTTTATTTTTCTTCTATTTTAGTTTGAACAATTAAGTGTTCTGGGAGTGACTTTTTTGCTTTAGCTCCCATTTTCTTTAATCGTTCTACACTATTTATAAGATTTCCTTTTCCTTCTACTAATTTATTCATTGCATAGCCATACTCAATTTTGGCTTCATCCATTCTTTTTCCAATTTTAATTAAGTCTGCTACAAATCCCTCAAATTTATCATATAACGCACCCGCTTGGCGAGCTATTTCAATTGCATTATCTTGTTGTTTTTGATTGGTCCACATACTGTCAATAGTTCGTAAAGTGGCCAGTAAAGTAGTTGGAGTTACAATTACAATATTTTGTTCAAAAGCCTTATTGTATAATGTAGGCTCTACTTGTAAAGCCATAGCGAAAGCCGATTCTATTGGAATAAATAATAATACAAAGTCAGGACTTTCTATATGGTAAATATCGAAATATTTTTTTGAATTTAATTGATCTACATGTCTTTTTATTGATTGAATATGCTCTTTAGCATAAGTCAATTTTAAGCTATCATTTTCTTCATTTACATACCTTTCATAACTAGTTAAAGAAACTTTAGCATCAACAATAATTTTTTTGCCATCAGGTAAATGGATTATAACATCCGGCTGTACCCTTGTTCCATCTTCTTTTGTAAAGTTTGCTTGTGTCTCATATTCTCTTCCCTTTTCTAAACCCGATTTTTCCAATACACGTTCAAGTATCAATTCACCCCAATTTCCTTGAGTTTTACTATCACCTTTCAGTGCCTTAGTTAGATTTTCGGTTTCTTTTGAAATTTTGCTATTTTGGTCTTTTAAATGTTGTAATTGCTCTTTTAAAGCGGCATGATATCCAAACGTCTCTTTTTGTGAATCTTCAACTTTTTTTTCAAAATGTTGAATTTTTTCATGAAGTGGTGATAAAATATTTTTTATATTTTCTCTGTTTTGTTCAGTAAATTTCAATGTTTTTTCTTCTAAAATTTTTTGTGCTAACTGTTCAAATTCAAGTGAAAATTTTTCTTGAAGATCAGATAGTTCTTTTTTTTGTTCTTTTGTTCGTTCTAGTAAATTGTCAAAATCATTTTCTTTTTTTGCTAATAAAATAGCAAATTCTTCTTTGTCTGCTTGAGCTTTTGAAAGTTGATTTTTTATTTCTTCTAATTGTTTTGAGTTTTGTTCTAGTTGTCTTTCTAATATTGAAAGAGTAGCTTTTGAGGAAGATTGAAAAAATAGTTTACTAGTGATTATACCTAGAATAAATGCAATGAAAAGGGCGAAGACAAAAAGAATTGATATAGACATGATTATTTTATTTGAAAGTAAATTTAAATAAATCTTCTTTATGTTTTTTTAATAAATGTAAATTTGTAAAATGAAACAACAACATTTTGCATTATATAAGCCTCATGGTTATTTGAGCCAATTTGTTTATGAAAAAAAAAGGAACAAAAAGAAGTTAGGTGAATTATTTGATTTTCCTGAAGGCACCATGGCTATTGGAAGGTTAGATGAGGATTCTGAAGGGTTACTTTTATTGACCACAGATGGTAAAATGAGTGAGTTGGTTCGAAGTAAAACTATTGAGAAAGAATATTTCGCTCAAGTTGACGGTCTCTTAACTGATAATGCAGTTGAACAATTGAAAAAAGGTGTAGAAATTGGTTTTAAAGGTATACGTTATGTAACAAAGCCTTGTCAGGTACATTTAGTTCATCAGTTACCATCTTTCATTGGTGAAGGCAGAAGAATAAGAGATGAGCGTCATGGACCAACCAGTTGGGTTTCTATAACTTTAACTGAGGGTAAATATCG
>CAYNNB010000063.1:0-11757 GCA_964398425.1 uncultured Flavobacterium sp. | reverse complement strand
TTACAGAATGGTGTACCTGCATAAGTAATTGTTGCTGTAGGAACACCTGTAATAGTTACTGTAGTACTGTAACCAACTGCTGGACATCCTCCACATGCAGGAAAATTAATTGTTACCGTATAAGTACCTGGCAAACTTGTACTTGGTGTAATAACACCTGTCGAAGCATTAATAGTTAAACCAGACGGAGTAGAAGTATATGTAGGAACATTCGAAGCACATGATCCTGAACCAACTGAAGTAGTCGAAAACGATGGCGAATAAGTTCCTAAATCTGAAGTACAAAAACTAGAAGGAGAATAACTCAAAGTGCCAACAATCTGAGAAGAAACCGTAACTGTAGCACTACCCGTTTGTGGATTAGTACATCCTGGAGGTGTCGTAATCATTGCATTAACCAAACTATAAGTTGTGGTTAAAGTAGGAGTTACAGAAACAACAGAGGTACCCGATGAATTTAAAGTCGTTTGCAAAGCATTCGTACCATCTGTGTAATTCACCTGAGCATTAGGAGTACCTGTAAATGTTAAATTCGTTGACGAACCTGAACATATTGAAGCTGAACCAGAAATCGTAACCGTAGGCTGAGCTACAACATGCAATTGAAAAGTTGTGTAAGCAAAATTCAATGGATTAGCCACTTCTTCTCTTCTAACATGAATTGTCTGTGGATTACTAATATTAGAATAAGCATTTGTTGGTGTTATAGCATTAATGTCTGCATTAGCGTCGGCCTGTGAAGTGTGATAAGTAACAACATAATTTGATGGATTAGGAATTGTCAATGCTAATGCTGTTTGAGGATCAAAATTAAATACAGCAATACCATCATTACTAGCGTCATCACATAAAGTTAAATCAGGTAAAGTAAATGGACAAATTTCTGTAATCAATGAGACTTGAACTACTTCTCTACATCCAGTTCCAGAGGCTACGTTTTCAGCTGCAAAATAAACTGTTTGACCATTCGTTCCAGGAAAAGCAGACCACTGAGAAGATGGTATCATATTAATATTATTGAAAGCATCATTCTGAGAAAGATAAAACCCTATATTTTCCAAATCTGCCATCGAATAACCATTTAACATATGTGGATAAATAGAAGTTAAATTAAAAAGTAACGGAGTAACGTTATTACATAATTTAACTTGTTGAGGAGATATTAATGATGATCCACTAGTATAAATTATATCAACACTATCTGACGCAGGAGCAGTACACCCTGGCCTTGTTACGGTAACAGACCATGTTCCTGGCTGATTTACAGTAATAGTCTGTGTAGTGTAAGCAGGCTGTAATACACCTCCTAGATACCATTGATACACAGGAACACCTGGTATAGTTGGCGTACTTAAAAAAGTTGCTGTTAAATTTTTTGGCGCTGGACATGTAATAATATCAGGACCTAAATCCACACCACAAACAATATTACAGTTTGTCGAACCAGCGCCTGCATTTCCTAAATTAGTTTGCGTAAGTGTAATTTGACCTGCTTGATTTGAGTAGTTCGTAATCATAATCATGTAATATTGACCCGCAAGCGCTCCTGGTATAGAGAAGTTTTCAGTTGCCGCAGCAGAATAACTACAAGCCACAATATTGTTGGGAATAGACGTATTTCCATCAGGATAATCATACAAACCTGTACATTGTGGAGAAGGAAATGGACCCCAACAAATAAAATCAACATCTTGATTGTTGTAATTTGGAGCATTACTCCCTTGAGTCAATGTAAAATTCAAATTACCCGAAGTTCCAATTTGGAAGAAAAACCAAGCGGGATTTGGAGCAGAACCTAGACACCCAGGACTTCCAACACTGGGAACATTCGTAGTATTGGGAAATGTTAAGGTCGATCCACCAGCACAAAAAGCAGAAGCAGTAGCGCATGTGGACCCTTGAGAGAACGTTAAATTTAAACTCAATAGAGCTAAAAATAACAGCGTAATTTTTTTCATTATTAAAAAATTATAGTTGTTTGGTAATTATAGTTGAATTAGCAAATTTAATAAAATATATTATTTTTCAATTAATTTTATGTTAAATTACATTAATTTATGATTTTGAAACCAAAAAAATTATCTTTGCAAAAAATTGCAATCAAAAAATAAGAAATGAGTATTGATAACGAATTTTTAGATGAAATGGGCGATAATCACATCGCTACTAGTTCAGAAACCCCTTTGAAAGCTGACGCTTTTGCTATTTCAGATGAAGAAAAAATTGAGTCAATCAAAAAGGATGTTGAAAGCATACTGACGACATTAGGTATGGATTTGACTGACGATAGTTTAAAAGGCACCCCTAATCGAGTGGCTAAAATGTTTGTTAAAGAAATTTTTGGCGGTTTAAACCCAAACAAGAAGCCAAGTTCTTCAACATTTGACAACAAGTATAAATATGGTGAAATGTTAGTAGAAAAAAATATTGTTGTTTATTCTACTTGTGAACATCACCTATTGCCTATAGTTGGTAGAGCTCACGTTGCCTACATTTCTAATGGATCAGTAGTTGGACTATCTAAAATGAATCGTATTGTAGATTATTATGCCAAACGACCTCAGGTTCAAGAGAGACTGACTATACAAATTGTAAAAGAACTACAAAAAGTATTAAACACTGAAGATGTTGCTTGTGTTATAGACGCAAAACACTTGTGTGTCAATTCGAGAGGAATAAGAGACATTGAAAGTAGTACAGTTACTGCTGAATTCGGAGGAAAATTTAAAGAGGAACAGACGCGAAGAGAATTTTTAGATTACATCAAATTAGATACTCAATTTTAAACAAACAATTTGTTACCTAGCTAAAGATAAATGGAACTTTATAAAGAACATCAATTAAAAATATATAATTCACTTACTGGAGAAAAAGAACTATTTAATCCAATTCATGAAGGAAAAGTAGGTATGTATGTTTGCGGGCCTACTGTTTACAGTTATGTTCATTTAGGCAATGTTCGCACATTTTTATCATTTGATATGGTATATCGTTATCTTTCTCATTTAGGTTACAAAGTAAGATACGTAAGAAATATAACAGATGCTGGCCATTTAACTGATGATGGAGATGTTAATAACGATAGATTTGTAAAACAATCTCGATTGGAAAAATTAGAACCAATGGAAATTGTACAAAAGTATACAGTTTATTTTCATAAGGTGATGGAGTTATTCAATGCATTTCCACCAACAATAGAACCGACAGCTACTGGACATATTGTTGAACAAATTGAATTAACAGAAAAATTAATAAATAATGGCTTAGCTTATGTGAGCAATGGGTCGGTTTATTTTGATGTTTTTGAATACAACAAACGCGGTTTAAATTATGGAGAATTAAGCAATAGAAACATTGAAGAACTTTTTTCTAACACTAGAGATTTAGACGGACAAAACGAAAAAAGAAACCCACAAGATTTCGCTTTGTGGAAAAAAGCATCACCAGAACATATTATGCGTTGGAATTCTCCTTGGGGAGAAGGTTTCCCTGGTTGGCATTTAGAGTGTACAGCCATGAGTACCAAGTATCTTGGTGAAAAATTCGATATTCACGGAGGTGGTCTAGATTTAAAATTCCCTCATCACGAATGTGAAGTAGCTCAAGGAAAAGGTTGCAATCATGAAAACCCAGTGAATTATTGGATGCATGCCAATATGCTTACAATGAATGGGCTTCGAATGAGTAAGTCAACTGGAAATTTTGTTTTACCCATGGAGTTAATAGAAGGGACAAATTCAATTTTTGAAAAAGAATTTCATCCTTCAGTTATTCGTTTTTGTTTCCTTCAAGCACATTACAGAGGAGTACTCGATATTTCTAATGAAGCATTGATTGCAAGTGAAAAAGGATACAATAGATTAATGGAAGCTATTGATTTGCTACCTTTATTACAACCAAGTTCAAATTCAACATTTAATGTAAAAACTTGGAAAGAAGCCTGTTATAATGCAATGAACGATGACTTCAACACCACTATTTTAATTGCTCAATTATTTGAAGCTGTGAGAGTCATCAACTTAATTAATGATAAAAAAGAAACATTAACCGCTACAGATTTAGAAACTTTCTCAACTACCGTAATAAGTTTCACCTTTGATGTTTTAGGTTTGCTTTCTAAAAAAGAGAGTGGACAAAACACAGACAAGTTGGACTCAGTTTTGGAAATGTTGATACAAATGAGAAATGAAGCTAGAGCTAATAAAAACTGGGCACTTTCTGATGAAATTAGAGATAAATTAGCAGCATTAGGTATTCAATTAAAAGATGGAAAAGAAGGTACTTCATTTCTCTATTAATAATACTTAATTCACAACATAAAAAAGCCACTCAAAATTTGAGTGGCTTTTTTTCCTAACCAAAAATTAAACTAGAACTTGAATAAATTTTTACACTTTCGTGAAATTTTATCTGCTCCTCATTAATTTACTTTCTATATTAGAACAAGAATTTAACCCCCACTCTTAAACCTCCTACATTTCTTGAACCTGTCAAATCAAATGGATTAGCGTTAAAACTTACATCAGTAGTCTTATCTCCTACATTAGGTTTAGTTGTAGTTGAAGTAAAGTTAACTAATGAAAAAGAAGTTTCTACTGTCATCCATTTGTTTACAATAAAGTCAAAACCTGGAGCAATATCTACTCCTACTGAAGTTGTTTTATCATCAGAAATTTTATCTTTCCCAAAAGTCATTGGTAATGAAGCTTGACCAAATAAGAAAAACTTACCTCCAATTCCCCAATATTTTCTAACTAATGGCTGAATAATAAATGCAGAAGATTCTGCTGTTGTACTTGTAACTGAACCTGTTGTAGTTTCTGTTTTACCATTGATAACACCAACACCTAAACCAACAGTTGTTGTTGGAGCAACAAAATAACCAACCACTGGAATAATAGCATTAGAAGTAGTTTTTACAGTACCATTATCATTTGAACCAAAAGATAATTGACCAGCAGCCCACCAAGTTCCTTGTAAACCTTTATTCTCTTCTTGTGCATTCGATGTTAAACTAAATAATGCAAAACCTGCTAATAATAATAATTTTTTCATTTTTCTGTTTGTTTTAAAATTATAGGACAAATGTAGGGTGGTATAAAGACAAAAAAACTGACTAATATCATAGTTTGAAAATTATTTTAACGCTAAAATTTCACTCTATTTTAATCTTTTTATACCTATATTTGCCAAAAAAGATAGCAATTACAATGCTTTTGAAGAAAATAGTCATATTCCCCTTTAAAATACTAATTCGTTTTTATCAATTAGTAATTTCGCCATTAACACCTGCTGCTTGCCGATTTGAACCTACTTGTTCAACCTATTCAATTCAAGCTTTAGAAAAATATGGCTTATTTAAAGGTAGTTGGCTCGCTCTCAAAAGAATTGCAAGTTGTCATCCTTGGGGAAAAAGTGGTTATGATCCTGTTCCTTAAAATTAATTAATTAAAATAACAAAAATATGATTTGGAATCCAACAGAAGGAATTGATTTAGGTTTTTTCATGATTCGTTTTTATAGCCTAACATGGGTAGCTGCGTTCGCTTTCGGATGGTATATAATGAAATATATTTTCATCAGAGAAAATGAAACCATCGAAAAATTAGACAAACTATTTGTTTACACTATTGTAGCAACTATGCTAGGTGCAAGACTTGGACATGTTTTGTTTTATCAACCTGAATTATTTTCTCAAGATCCATTAAGTATCCTTTTACCTATAAGTACACAGGGTGGTTTACATTTCACTGGTTTTAGTGGTCTTGCTAGTCATGGAGCTGCAATTGCTATCATACTTACTATGTATTACATCAAAGAAAAAATACTAAAACGCCCATTTTTATGGATTTTGGATCGAATCGTTATCCCAGTTTCATTTGGAGCTATATTTATTCGTTTAGGTAATTTTTTCAATTCAGAAATTTACGGAAAACCTACCCATGAAGATAGTTTTTTAGCTATGAAATTTATTAAAGGTGAAGACAATTTAACACCTAATGATGTTATACAAGCTACTCATATTTCTGATGCATCACAAGCTTACAATGCCATTGCAAAAGATCCGCAATTTAAAGATATTTTAAATGCTATTCCTTATAGATATCCTGCACAATTATATGAAGCCATTCTTTACATACCAGTTTTCATTCTTTTGTTTTACTTATATTGGAAAACAGATGCTAGAACCAAATCAGGATTATTATTCGGCATCTTCTTAGTACTACTTTGGTCCATCCGATTTGGAGTAGAATTTGTCAAAGAAAGTCAAGGTGGATTTGAAGAATACCCAATGTTTAACTCTCTTTCAACGGGTCAATGGTTAAGTATTCCATTTATAATTCTTGGCTTTTACTTCATATATAAATCTCAAAAAAGTTCTAATATATAAAAAATTGACCTGCCACAAGCAGGTTTTTTTATAACAAAAAATTATGGTAGCATAAATTTTAACTCTATGAATTAACAAAAAATAAATTCGCTAGAAATTAACTTTGTGAAAAAAGAAAGAATTAAATTGCTATGAAAAAGATATTATTTTACTTAACATTAATGACAAATACTTTTGTATTTAGCCAATCTTGTTGTCAGCTAAATTTTGCCTCAAGTGATGGAAACATGGCCGTATTTACCACTGATCAAAACTTTATTGCTTCTCATTTAAGTCCATTGACATACAATCACAACAGTGAAGTAGGAGGAAAAATGATAACATTTCCAACAAATGATGGAAAAAACGCGATTGCTTATGCCGTTATGGCTAAGAAGAAAACTAATAATTGGTTATTCGTTTATCAAGAATGGTGGGGGTTAAATGATCATATAAAAAAACAAAGTGATATTTTTTTCAACGAGTTAAAAGGTGATGTTAATGTATTAGCAATCGACATGTATGATGGTAAAATTGCGACTAAACCAGAGGAGGCAGCCAAATACATGCAAAGCGCTGATGAAAAGAGATTGGAAACAATAGTCTTAGGAGCGCTTTCGTTTGCGGGTAAAAAAGCTAAAATTGCATCTATAGGATGGTGCTTTGGTGGAGGATGGTCGCTTAAATCAGCTATTTTAATTAAAAAGCAAGCAATTGGCGCAGTAATGTATTATGGAATGCCAATAAAAGACATAGAAAAACTCAAAACATTAAATTGTGATGTTCTAGGTTTATTTGCTACAGAAGAATGGATTTCAAAAGAAATCATTGAAGAATTTTCAGAAAATATGAAAAAAGCAAATGAAAAATTAAATTATAAAATTTTCGAATCAGAACATGCTTTTGCTAATCCTAGTAACCCTAAATACAACGAAAAAGATGCTACTGAAGCAAATAAAATGGCTATTGATTATCTAAAGAAGAAATTTCAAATCAGATAAAAAAATTACTCTCTTATAAGTAAAATACCCCAAAACGCCAGTGACCTTTTTGGTTTTTTTTTGTAACCAAAACTACAGTATCACTTCTACCCCATTCAAGCAAATAAATTAATTTCAATTTTTAATTTAAAAAGATAAATTCCTTTTGCAAATTATCATGAAATTAAAGCATAAATAAACCTTAAACTCTCTTATCTCACTTGAATTGATAACAAAGAGTGAGACTTGTAAAGATTAAAAATTGTATTTTTGTTTTCTATTTATAAGTTATGGCCAGAATATTAGCGCTTGATTACGGACAAAAACGTACAGGGATTGCGGTTACAGATGAAATGCAAATTATAGCAAGTGGACTAACCACTATTGAAACCACACAATTATTTGATTTTTTAACCAATTACTTTATAAAAGAAGAAGTAGAAAAAGTAATTATTGGAGATCCCAAACAAATGAATGGAACACCTTCTGAAAGTGCAATTTATATCGAAAAATTCTGTGAAGATTTCCGAATAAAATTTCCAAAATTTCCTTTAATCAAAGTAGACGAACGCTTCACTTCAAAAATAGCTTTTCAAACGATGATTGACAGCGGTTTAAAGAAGAAACAACGTCAAAACAAAGGCTTAATAGATGAAATTGCAGCTACTATTTTACTTCAAGGTTTTTTAAATCAAAAGTTATTCTAAAATTAAGGGTAAAATCCGTACTTTTGCACCATTAAAAATACAGTTATGATTTTACCAATATATGGCTATGGAGAAGCGGTATTGAGAAAAATAGGAGAAGACATTACTCCCGAATACCCTAATTTACAACAAACCATTGCAAACATGTACGATACCATGTATCATGCTTGTGGTGTTGGATTAGCGGCTCCACAAGTTGGATTACCTATTCGCTTGTTTATTATTGACACTACTCCATTTGCAGATAGTGATGAAGTTTCTAAAGAAGAAGCTGAACAATTGAAAGATTTTAAACGCACCTTTATTAATGCTAAAATCCTAAAAGAGGAAGGGGAAATTTGGGGTTTTAATGAAGGTTGTTTAAGTATTCCTGATGTTCGTGAAGATGTATTTCGTCATGAAAAAATCACAATTGAGTATCAAGATGAAAATTTTGAAAACAAAATCGAAATTTTTGATGGATTAATTGCACGTGTAATACAACACGAATATGATCACATAGAAGGTATACTGTTTACTGATCATTTATCTGCTTTACGCAAAAAAATGATTGGAAAAAAACTGCAAAATATCATGGAAGGAAAAGCAAGGCCTGACTACAAAATGAAATTTGCTAATTTGAAAATTAAATAATTCCTAAAACTTTTTGTCGATTAGAGTTTAAAAAATATATTTGCCAACCTAAAAAATAATTACAATGAGCTTTCAAAAAATATTAGCTATTTCTGGAAAACCAGGTTTATTTGAATTAAAAATTCAAACGCGTACAGGATTTGTTGCTGAATCATTATTAGACGGTAAAAAAGTTACTGTTGGTATGAGAAGCAATGTAAGTTTATTATCAGAAATTGCTGTTTATACCTACACTGAAGAAGTGCGTTTAGCAGAAGTTTTCAAAGCAATTGCAACTAAAGAAAATGACGGTTTAGCTTTATCTCACAAAGAAAGTGATGCTACTTTAAGAGAATATTTTAGAACAATTCTACCTGAATTTGATGAAGACCGAGTGTACACTTCTGATATCAAGAAAATTCTAAATTGGTATAACTTACTTCAACCTAAAGGCTATGTTACTGTTGAAGCCTTATCAGTAGAGCCAAAAGAAGAAATACCAGCAGCAGAATAAAAACAGTCCCGAACATTGATTCGGGATTTTTTTTGGAATACAAATTTATCTTTAATTTGACTTCCTTTCAAGCTATCCAAAAACACAAAGTAATTTACTGCTATACCACTTAAATTTGATATTTATCATTTCTTAGTTAATAAATCAAGGTCAAATAGTAACAACATTTTTTTTATCAAACAATATTTTATACTTTTATTCGTTGAAATTAAAAGCTATGAAAGATCAAAACGAACATAAAGACAATCAAAAAAAATCAATTGCTATTGCTTTAGTTTTATATTTAACTATTGTTGCTATTATGTTTTTTATTCGTTTTTGGCCTCCATATGGAAAAACAGAAGCTTTAATTGCTCAAGGCGGTGGCGGTGGCGGTGCTACTGTAAACTTTGGAGACAGTGACTTAGGAAAAGGAGACGACTATCTTAATGAAACTTTAGAAGTAAAAATGCAAGAAACTTCAAAATCTTCTCCAGAAGAAAATATTCCTGATGAAATTTTAACTCAAGATAATGTAGGTGCTGACATAAAGACACCTCCAAAAACAAATACAAAACCTAAAGATAAACTTAATGACAAAAAACACGTTGATAATCCTACACCAATAAAAAAAACAAATTCAACCCTTTCAAATATGCTTAAAGGCAAAAACAAAGGTGGAGATGGTGATGACAATGTGGGCGGAAACAAGGGAAAATCGAATGGCGATTTAAACTCAAATAGCTATTATGGTAATGGAGGTTCTGGAGGTGGAACTGGAGGTGGAAACGGTTCAGGTAATGGAACTGGAAACGGAAGTGGAAATGGTTCGGGCAGTGGCAGCGGTTCTGGTGGTGGTGCAAGTTATAATTTAGCAGGAAGAAGACCTGCCAAAATTCCTGATGTGGGTAATTCATGTAATTCATTTGGAAAAGTTGTCATTGAAGTAATCGTTGATAAAGCAGGAAATACAATTAGTGCAAATAACGGCAAAGGAACAAAAGCAGATGCATGTCTAATTGCGTTAGCAAAACAATATGCTTTAAAGACTAAATGGCAAGCGAGTGATGCAGCTGCTGAAAAACAAGTAGGTACCATTACCTATAACTTTAAAAACTCAGATTAATATCATAAAACAGTATGTTTTAATTTTAAAAGGTCGTTATTAAATTGTAGCTTTCCTTATATTTGCATAGCTTAAATTTAAAACTATGCAACATATAATAGACAGATTTATTAGTTATGTTACTATTGATACAGAATCTGATCCAAATTCAACAACAACCCCTAGCACTGCTAAACAATGGAATTTAGCAAACAAATTAGCTGATGAATTAAAACAAATCGGACTAAAAGAGGTTTCTATAGACGATAAATCATATGTTATGGCAACCTTGCCTAGTAATGTTGATTATGAAGTTCCAACAATAGGTTTTGTATCACATTTTGACACAACACCTGATTTTACTGGTGCTAATGTAAATCCACAGATTATTAAAAACTATGACGGTGGTGACATCATACTAAACAAAAAAGAAAATATCATTTTATCTCCATCTTATTTTAAAGATTTACTTTTATATAAAGGTCAAACACTTATTACAACAGACGGCACAACACTTTTAGGTGCAGATGATAAGGCTGGAATTACTGAAATTATGACAGCAATGGAATATTTGGTACAACATCCAGAAATTAAACATGGTGCTATTAAAGTTTGTTTCACTCCCGACGAAGAAATTGGCCGAGGTGCTGATTATTTTGATGTTGAAAAATTTGGAGCTGATTGGGCTTATACCATGGACGGAAGTCAGATTGGAGAATTAGAATATGAAAACTTCAATGCGGCAGGAGTTAAAATAACCTTTAAAGGTAAAAGTGTTCACCCAGGATATGCAAAAGGAAAAATGATTAATTCAATGCTTCTAGCAAATAAATTTATATCTAAATTACCAAAAGACGAAACCCCAGAAACAACTCGTGGATATGAAGGCTTTTATCATGTTACTGGTATTTCTGGAAGTATTGAAAATACTAAAGTAGAATTAATTATACGTGATCATAACCGTAAAAAATTCAATGCAAGAAAAAAAAATGTGGAAGAAATGATTGCTAAAATGAATAAAAAATTCAAGAAGCAATTTGGAGAAGATATTGCCATTTTAGAGATTAGAGATCAGTATTATAATATGCGTGAAAAAATTGAACCTGTAATGCATATTGTGAAAATTGCCGAACAAGCAATGATAGAATTAGGAATAAAACCATTAATAAAACCTATTAGAGGTGGAACAGATGGATCTAGACTATCTTTCATGGGATTACCTTGTCCAAATATTTTCGCAGGTGGTCATAATTTTCATGGAAAATATGAATATGTACCTGTTGAGAGTATGCAAAAAGCTATTGATGTAATAATCAAAATAGCAGAACTAACAGCAAAACAGAAATAATTAATACATTCATCTCAATTATATTAAAAATACAAAATAAGATAAAAAACAACCCCAATGAAAATTCATCGGGGTTGTTTTATTTAAAACTATTTTTTTTCGTTTAACTTAATTGTAGCCTCAACAGAAATGGCATTTTTCT
>CAYNNB010000062.1:0-11857 GCA_964398425.1 uncultured Flavobacterium sp. | reverse complement strand
CTTGGGCTGAAAGAAGAAGAGAAAAATTAAAAACTAAAGCAAACTAATCATGTCAATCGAACAATCTGCTAAAGGAAAAAAAGAAGGAGATATCAGATATCTTACTCCTTTAAATATTGATACAAACAAGCAAAAAAAATATTGCCGTTTCAAAAAGTCTGGAATTAAATATGTAGATTATAAAGATCCAGATTTCTTATTGAAATTTGTTAATGAACAAGGTAAAATTTTACCTAGAAGATTAACTGGAACATCTTTGAAGTACCAAAGAAAAGTATCAGTTGCAGTAAAAAGAGCACGTCACTTAGCTTTAATGCCATACGTAGCTGATTTATTAAAATAATTTAAATAACAGTTGTTGGTTTCCATTTTTTGGAACCTAACTTCTATAAACAAGGACAACAACATGGAACTAATTTTAAAACAAGACGTTCAAAATTTAGGATTTAAAGACGATATCGTTACAGTTAAAAACGGATACGGTCGTAATTATTTAATTCCTCAAGGATTTGCAGTTTTAGCAACTTCTTCTGCGAAAAAAGTTTTAGCTGAAAACTTAAAACAAAAAGCGCACAAAGAAGCTAAAATCGTTGCTGATGCAAAAGCTTTAGCTGAAGCTTTAAAAGCTTTAGAAATTAAAATTTCTGCTAAAGCAGGTGGTGAAAAATTATTTGGTTCAGTATCAAACGCTGATATTGCTTCTGCATTAGAAGCTGCTGGGCATTCAATAGATAGAAAATTCATCACTAGTGGTTTAGTTAAAAGAACTGGAAAATACAACGCTACTGTTCGTTTACACAGAGAAGTAATTGTTGAGTTACCATATGAAATCGTTGCTGAAAAAGCATAAATGATTTCTAAATAAAATTTTTTAAAAGTCCCAATTCTATTGGGACTTTTTTTTATTTTTACCATTATTAAAAATTAGGAATGAAATACACACGCCTTACTAAAGAACAATTAGAGGAATTGCATCCAGAATTTATTAATTTTTTAGCAGCACAATCTATTGATAAAAAAGAATGGGATGAGATAAAATTAAATAAACCAGAAGTAGCGCTGCAAGAGGTTGATGTTTTTTCTGATTTAATTTGGGATAAAGCCTTGACAAATGTCAAATTTATAGACCATTTTTCTAAAAATTATATCTTCCTTTTTAAATGCCATTCAGAATATTTAGAATCAATAATTGTCAATACTACAAAAGATGAAGTTGATTTTTTTACTGCTGAAGGTATTCAATGGTTAAGTGAGAATTTATTTTCTAATGAGGTTACTATTCAGTCGGGGAAAAAAAAGGTTAGTAATAATCGTAACGAGGAAATTTTCAAAATTATTGAAAATGGAGGAATTATTAGTAAAGGAGAGTTGTATTCCAAATTAATTACCTTAATTAATATTGCATAAACCATGAATGTTTTAGAAACTATCAAAGCATTACGAGAAGAATTAAATCAGCATAATTATAACTACTATGTATTGGATAATCCTACTATAACGGATTATGAATTTGATTTAAAACTAAAACAATTACAAGAACTAGAAAATCAACATCCTGAATATTTTGATGAATTTTCTCCAACACAAAGAGTAGGTGGGGCAATAACAAAGAACTTTGAAACCATTCCTCATGAGTTTCGAATGTATTCTTTAGACAATTCTTATTCTCGCGAAGATTTAGAAGATTGGGTTAATCGATGTCAAAAGATATTAGGTAATGTACCTTTGCAATTTACGTGTGAATTAAAATATGATGGTGCCTCCATAAGTATTACCTATGAAAAGGGTAAATTAAAACGAGCATTAACTCGTGGCGATGGTTTTCAAGGCGATGATGTAACTAATAATATTAAAACTATAAAATCAGTACCCTTAAAACTAAAAGGGATTTTTCCTGATAAATTTGAAATTAGAGGTGAAATTATCATACCCTTGGATGGTTTTGAGAAAATGAATCAAGAGTTAATTGAAATTGGCGAAATGCCTTATTCCAATCCAAGAAATACAGCATCAGGAAGTTTAAAATTACAAGATAGTGCAGAAGTAGCAAAACGTCCTCTAGATTGTTTGCTATATGGTTTGGTTGGCTCAAGTTTGAATTTAAACTCTCAATATGAAAGTTTAATAAAAGCCGCAGAATGGGGTTTTAAAGTACCAAAACAAAGTAAACTTGTACATTCATTGGAAGAAGTTTTTGATTTTATTGATTATTGGGATGTTCATAGACATGATTTGCCTTATGAAACGGACGGAGTAGTTGTTAAAATAAATGATTTGCATCTTCAAGATGAATTAGGTTATACGGCAAAATCACCAAGATGGGCCATAGCTTATAAATTTAAGGCAGAACAAGTTAGTACAATTTTGAACTCAATTTCCTATCAAGTAGGAAGAACAGGAGCTATTACACCTGTAGCTAATTTAGAACCTGTTCAATTAGCTGGTACTATTGTTAAAAGAGCTTCTTTGCATAATGCGGACCAAATTGAAAAATTAGATATTCGTATAGGAGATGAGGTTTTTGTTGAAAAGGGAGGGGAAATTATTCCAAAAATTATTGGTGTAGCCAAAAGAGGAGATCAAATAGAGTCTACTAAATATATTACACATTGTCCTGAATGTAATACTCAATTGGTTCGAACTCCTGGAGAAGCTCAACATTACTGTCCTAATTTTTATGGTTGTCCACCACAGATTATAGGAAGAATTCAACATTTTATTACTCGAAAAGCGATGGATATTGAAGGATTGGGAGGTGAAACGGTAGCTTTGTTGTATAAAGCAGATCTCGTTAAAAATTATGCTGATTTATATGAATTAAAAAAAGAAGATATTGTTGTTTTGGATCGAATGGCCGAAAAGTCAGCTGATAATTTAATTAATGGGATAGAAAAATCTAAAACAGTTCCTTATGAACGGGTATTGTATGCTCTAGGTATTAGATATGTTGGGGAAACAGTTGCAAAAAAATTAGCTAAACATTATAAAACAATTGATGCTTTAGCACAGGCTGACATGCTTGATTTAGTTACTGTAGATGAAATAGGTGAACGTATTGCGCAAAGTGTGATGGATTTTTTCCAAAATCAAGAAAATAAAAGGACTATTTCTCGTTTAAAAAGTTTCGGAATTCAATTTGAAATGAAAGAAGATTTTTCTAAGGTTTCTTCAATTTTAGAGGGAAAAACTTTTGTTGTTTCAGGTGTTTTTCAATTGTTTTCAAGAGATGAATTAAAAAAAGCTATAGAAGATAACGGAGGTAAAGTTGGGAGTTCAATCTCTTCAAAAACAGATTTTGTAATTGCAGGAGACAATATGGGACCTGCTAAATTAGAAAAGGCCAATCAATTAAACATTCCTATCATTACAGAATTTGAATTCAAAAAAATGATAAATGCATAGTTGTTAGATGTTTAAATTTTGAAAGAAAAGAACATTAGTAAAGTGTAATGTTCTTTTCTTGTCCAATATATTTTTGATCATTACTTAAATAAAAGTCTATTCTACCTAGATTAATACCATAAGCTCCAACTTGATTTATAACTACATTTTTGTTTTCTACATTTTTAAATAGCATAGGTTTATCTAAAAAAGTATGGGTGTGACCTCCGATAATTAAATCGATGTTTTTA
This sequence comes from uncultured Flavobacterium sp., assembly GCA_964398425.1. GTDB lineage: Bacteria > Bacteroidota > Bacteroidia > Flavobacteriales > Flavobacteriaceae > Flavobacterium. The sequence goes on along the minus strand of CAYNNB010000062.1, from coordinate 8,225 downwards.
GTAGATTGGGCTAATTTTATATCACTTGGTTTCTCGGGTTCATTTTTATATTGGTATCCCAAATGCGATAAACAAATAATTAAATCACATTTTTCTTCTTCTTTTAATTTTTTACTGATGTCAGTTGCTATTTCAATTGGGTTGTTGTATTTGGTTTCTTTGTAGCATTTTTTGTCAACTAAACCTTCTAATTCTACGCCTAAACCAAATATTCCGATTTTTAATCCGTCTTTTTTAATGATTTTATAAGGCTTTACTATTCCGTTCAAAACTGTATTTTTAAAGTCATAATTAGCAGAAACAAAATCAAATTTTGCATGTGGGAGTTGTGCATGAAAACCATCAATGCCATTATCAAAATCATGATTTCCCATTGTTGCAACATCGTATTGCATCATGCTCATGATTTTAAACTCTAGTTCACCACCGTAGTAATTAAAATAAGGAGTGCCTTGAAAAATATCACCAGCATCTAAAAGTAAAACATTTTTTTCTTCTTTTCTTATTTGTTCAATTACAGAAGCTCTCCTAGCAGCGCCACCCATATTTGGATTTTTAGGATGATCAGCCGGAAAAGGATCAATGTGACTATGTACGTCGTTGGTGTGTAAAATAGTTATTTTTTTTTCTGATAAAGTTGAAAAACTACTTAGTGAGGTACCTGTTAATCCAATTAACGCTGAACTTGCTACTGTATTTTTTATAAATGATCTTCTTTGCATGATTTTGGTTTATTGTAATTTAATTACTCGTTCTGAATGATCAGCTTCAATTATTTTATGTGAGGTAAAATAATCAATCAGAACATTTCTCATTTTGTATTCTAAGTCAAATTTCCCCTCATTTTTAAGGAAAAATGACATGTTATCTCCGCCATTAGCAAGGTAATCTGACGTTAAAATGAAATAGGTTTTCTTTTGGTCTATAGGCTCGTTATGAATAAGTACTTGGTTAACCAAATTGTTTTTGCCAATAGTAATATGAATTCCATTTAATGGGTGAGGTTTCCTTTCCTTTACAAAATAATTAGCTAGTTCATAAATTTGATCACCTTTTAAAGCTACAACAACTAAGCTGTTTTCAAAGGGCATTACTTCAAAAGCTGTTCGTTTAGTGACATTGCCTTTTGGGATGATTGAACGAATGCCTCCATGATTAAATATTGCTCCGTCAATCGTTTTTTTTTCTTTTTTAATAAATAACGGATTTGCTATTGTTACACAAGCATCTGCGATTAAATTTCCAATATTGGTTTGAAATTCACCTTTGCTTTTATCTAACGTTTCTGGACAATAAGACAGTATAATGTCTAAATCTTTATTAATGTGATTTCTATATGGTGAAACAAAAGAATCAATAGATTTATCCGAGTTATAAGTTTCAGTTATTGGAATTTGTTTTCCATCAATCTTATAATTGGTTAAATGACCAGATTTGCAAGAAATAAAAAGGTTTAATGTTAAAATTGTAACAAAAAATAGGTGAAATGGAATACTATTTTTATTTTTGAATATCATATTTTCCGTTAGATTACGTTAATTTTGTGCAGGAAGTAAAAATACAATGTTTTCAAGAATAATTAAAAACTTTTTTCTTAAAAGAACGATTAATAAAAGGTTAGAGAAACATCAACTCCAGCATCATTCGCATATAATTAAATCTATTGGAATAGTAATTGATGAAACGTATTTTAAAGAAACATCAGCGTTAATTGATCAATTAGTAAAAATTGGTTTTAAAGAAGATAAAATTGAAGTACTTCATTTTCTTGATAAAAAGAAAAAGAATTTAGCATCTAATAAACAATATATTTTTAATAAAGACATTTCTTGGTCAGGGATAATTAAAAGTGAATCTGTTAACCAATTTGTTAATCAAAATTTTGATCTATTGATTAATTATTACGATATTGAAAAGCCAGCTCTTTTATTGATTTCTAAAAAGTCAAAAGCTAATTTTAAAGTAGGTTTTCAATCTATTGATAAAAGAGTTCATCATTTTATGGTAAATTTGCCAGCGGAACAATACAAAGATTTTGTTACAGAGTTATACAAATATTTGAAAATACTAAAAAAAATATAATCATGCAATCATTAATGGGAACAGGTGTTGCCTTAGTTACACCTTTTAAAAAAGATTTTTCAGTTGATACAGAAGCTTTAACTAGAATAGTTAACTATGTTATTGAAGGGGGGGTAGAATACTTAGTTGTTTTAGGTACTACTGCAGAAACCGCAACTTTGTCTTCAACTGAAAAAGAAATGGTTATTGAAACAGTAAAAGAAGCTAATAAGGGTCGTGTTCCTTTAGTTTTAGGTGTTGGAAGTAATAATACACAACATGTTTTGGAAGAATTGAAGACAAGAGATTTTAACGGTTTTACGGCTATTCTTTCTGTTTCACCTTATTATAATAAACCTACGCAAGAAGGAATTTATCAACATTTTAAAGCTATAGCAGAAGTATCTCCCTTACCAATTATTGTTTATAATGTTCCTGGAAGAACATCAAGTAATATGTTACCAAGTACTGTAATTAGACTAGCTAATGACTTTAAAAACATTATTGGAGTAAAAGAAGCGGCTGGTGATATTGTTCAAGCTATGAAATTAATTCAAAATAAACCAGAAGGTTTTTTGGTAATTTCAGGTGACGATATGATTACATTACCTATGGTACTTGCAGGAGGAGCTGGAGTAATTTCAGTAATTGGGGAAGGTTTTCCAAAAGAATTTTCTGAAATGGTTCGCTTAGGCTTAAATAGAAAAGTAGATGAAGCTTATAAATTACATTATAAACTAGCAGATTCAATTGATATGATTTTTGAGCAAGGAAATCCAGCAGGAATAAAAGAAGTGTTTATGCATTTGGGGATTTCTGAAAATACGGTTCGTTTGCCTTTAGTTAATGTAGATGAAAATTTGTCATTGCGAATTCAAAATTTCATAAAAAAATTGAACTAAAAAATCTTTTTGTAATACTTAAAAATATATCTACCTTTGCGGTTGCTTTTTTGGTCAAAATCAAAGGAGGAATTACTTATTAAAAATATGACGAAATATATTTACATTCTTTTTAGTTTATTGGTGCTAACTTCTTGTAGCCAATATCAAAAGGCCTTGAAATCAGATCAAGTTGATTTTAAGAATGAAGTGTTCACTAAATTATATGAGAAGGGAAAATATGCTAAAGCTATTCGTTTATTTGAACAATATGCTACAACTATGCGTGGGAAACCTAATGCTGAACAAGTTTTTTTTATGTATTCAAAAGCTTTATACAATACTAAACAATTTTATTCTGCGGGTTATCAATTTGAGAGTTTTGCAGCCAACTATCCTAGAAGTACACATGCGGCTGAGGCGGCTTTTCTAGGTGCTGAATGCTATGCTAAATTATCCCCTATTTATAGTTTGGATCAAGTTGACACATACAAAGCATTGGATAAATTACAAGCATTTGCAGATAAATATCCTAACTCTGAATTTTTGCCAAAAGCTAATGCAATTGTTAAAGAACTTAATGAAAAATTAGAGTTGAAAGCTTTTGAAATAGCTAAACAGTATTATACTACTGGTGAGTATTTCCATAATTATAATACAGCAATAAAGTCTTTTGATAATTTTATTTTAGATTTTCCAGGAACAAAATTTAAAGAGGATGCATTATTTTATAAATTTAGTTCATCTTATCAAATGGCAGTTTTGTCAGTACCAGCTAAGAAGTTGGAGCGTCTAAATGAGGCTAAAAATTTATATAACAATTTGATTAAATATAAAGCTGATACTAAATTTTTAGATCAAGCCAACAAAATGTTAGAAACAGTAGATAGAGAGTTAAAACAATATACAAATTAATCATTATCATGGATTTAAAGAAAACAAGTGCTCCAGTAAATACAGTAACTTATAATAAATCTCTTATTGAAGAGCCAACAGGAAATGTGTATGAAGCCATTACTATCATGGCAAGAAGAGCCAATCAAATTAATTCTGAAATTAAAAAAGAGTTGATTGATAAGTTGGATGAGTTTGCTACTTATAATGATAGTTTAGAGGAAATCTTTGAAAACAAAGAACAAATAGAAGTATCTAAATTTTATGAAAAATTACCTAAGCCTCATGCATTAGCTGTACAAGAATGGTTAGAAGGTAAGATTTATTATAAAGCTTCTAAATAATTTTAAATTATTAATTACCCATGTCTGTTTTAAGTGGTAAAAAAATCTTGCTAGGGGTATCTGGTGGAATTGCCGCTTATAAAGCCGCGACATTGGTCAGACTTTTCATAAAGGCAGGTGCTCAGGTACAAGTTGTAATGACACCTGCTTCTAAAGATTTTGTTACACCTTTAACTTTAGCTACATTATCTAAAAATCCTGTTTATTCTACTTTTTACGAAGAAATTGATAATGACAATAACACCAAAGAAGGGGTGTGGAATAATCATGTTGAGTTGGGATTATGGCCAGACTTAATGTTAATTGCTCCAGCTACTGCCAATACTTTGTCTAAAATGGCTAGTGGTACTTGTGATAATCTATTAATGGCTACTTATTTGTCTGCAAAATGTCCAGTATATTATGCGCCAGCAATGGATTTGGATATGTATAAGCATCCTTCGACTTTAGAAAATTTTAAAAAATTACAAGAGTTTGGTAATACGATGATTCCTGCTGAAAGTGGTGAATTAGCAAGTGGATTAAGTGGAGAAGGAAGATTGGCTGAGCCTGAAAATATAGTTTCATTTTTAGAAGCAGATTTGGCTACTAAATTGCCTTTAAGAGGAAAAAAATTTTTGATTACAGCTGGACCAACTTATGAAGCTATTGATCCAGTTCGATTTATTGGTAATCATTCATCTGGAAAAATGGGTTTTGATATAGCTTTATCTGCTGCAAATAAAGGTGCTGAAGTTATATTAGTGACTGGTCCTACTCATTTGAATGTAGAAAATCATCTTATACAAATCATACGTGTAACCTCTGCTCAAGAAATGTATGAGGTCTGCCATCAATATTTTGACGCTGTAGATGTAGTTATTGCTGCAGCTGCTGTTGCAGATTATAGACCGAAAAATATTGCTCAACAGAAAATAAAAAAGGCAGAAGATACGTTTGTAATTGAATTAGAAAAGAATAAAGACATCTTATTTTCCTTAGGGCAGATTAAAAAGAACCAATTTTTGGTTGGCTTTGCTTTAGAAACTGATAATGAAATAAATAATGCAAAAGCTAAAATCATTAAGAAGAATTTAGATTTGATTATTTTGAATTCTTTAAATGATGTAGGTGCTGGATTTGGAAAACCTACTAATAAAGTTACCTTTATTGATAAAGATTTTACTATTTTTGAGAACGAATTGAAAGCTAAAGAACTTGTGGCTGATGATATTATTAACCTAATTGTAAAAAAATATGAAGCTTAAATTATTGTTTTTTACCCTTTTTTTTGCCGTAATTGTTACAGCACAAGAACTAAAGGCTACAGTTGTGGTTAATTATGATAAAATAACCAATGTGAATAGTCAAATATTTAAATCTTTAGAAAAGCAATTCTCTGATTTTTTAAATAATACTAAATTTACAGAAAAGGAAACGAAAATGAATGAAAGAATTCCTTGTTCCTTCTTCTTGTTTATAAATTCATTTAATAGTAATGAATTTGAAGCAACTATGCAAATTACTTCATCAAGGCCTGTTTTTAATTCTAATTACACCTCACCTGTTTTGAATTTGAATGATAAGGAAGTATCTTTTAGATACATAGAATCAGAAAATTTTGTTTTTGATCAAAACTCGTTTACCTCTAATTTATTGTCAATAGGTGCTTTTTATGCAAATATAATTATTGGTTCGGATGCGGATACTTTTTCAAATAAAGGAGGAACCGATTACTTTCAAAAAGCTTTAAATATTGCAAACGTTGCTCAGTCCAGTGGATATGCAGGGTGGGTTCAAACAGGAAAGAAGCAGAATCGTTTTAATTTAATTTCTGATTTAATGTCAAATACATTTGATGCTTATAGAGAGGCTATGTATTTTTATCATATAAAAGGATTAGATGTTATGGCTTTGGATGTTAAACAAGGTAAACAAGGTATTATTCAATCAATTGACATTCTTTATCAAGTGCATAAAGTTAGACCAAATTCATTACTTGCAAGAACTTTCTTTGATGCAAAAACGGATGAAATTGTTTCAATTTTTACAGGTGGACCTGTAGTGGATTTAACAGTTTTAACAGAGAATTTGAAATCAATTTCACCTCTTAATGGTTCAAAATGGAATAAAATAAGGTAATATGCTTTTATCTTTATCTGTTCAAAATTATGCTTTAATTGAGCATCTTGAAATTAATTTTTCTAATCAATTTTCTACTATTACTGGTGAAACAGGAGCTGGAAAGTCTATTCTTTTAGGGGCTCTTGGATTGATAATGGGTAATAGAGCCGATTTATCCTCTCTTAAAGAAAAGGATAAAAAGTGTGTAGTTGAGGCTACTTTTCAAATTGAAAAATATAATCTTATTCCTTTATTTGAAGAACAAGGACTAGATTATGAAAATACTACTATAATACGAAGAGAGATTCTTCCATCAGGAAAATCTAGAGCTTTTGTAAATGATACTCCTGTAAACTTAGCAGAAGTGCAACTACTTGCAGAGCATTTGCTTGATATTCATTCTCAGCAAGAAACAAGAGAATTAGAACAACAAAATTATCAATTGTCTATTATAGACGCTATTGGGGATAACTCTCAATTACTCAAGCAGTACGCATTAGAATTAGCATATTATAAAAAAGCTCAGAAGGAGTTAGAAAATTTACTCATAGAACGCGACAAAAATACTAAAGAGCAAGATTATAATATTTTCTTATTAAATGAATTAGAACAAGCTCAGCTTAAATCAGGTGAGCAAAAGGAGTTAGAAAGTGAACTTGAAAGTTTGAATAATGTTGAGTTGATTAATGAAAGTTTAAATAAATTGGTTGCTTTTGCTAATGAAGAACAGATTGGTTTTATTTCTATTTTAAAAGATGCTAAACAGGCGCTTTCTAAAATTGCAAATTTTTCTAGTAGTTATCAGGAAATATTTGAACGACTTCAATCTACATTGATAGAATTGGAAGATATGGTTGAAACGAGTCAAATGCTTGCTGAAAAAGTTGTATTTGATCCTGAACGAATTGCTTATGTTTCTTCTCGATTACAGATGATCTATGATTTGCAAAAGAAACACCAAGTCGCTTCAATAGAAGAATTAATTCAGATTCACGAGTCACTTTCTGTAGCGGTTAATCGAAATTCAGATTTAGGTAACCGGATTCAAAAATTAGAACAAGATGTGGCTACAAAAGAAATTATAATTAATCAAATTGCTTTAGCCTTAAGAGAAAATAGAGAAGAGGCTATTCCTAAATTGACTATTAAGGTTGAAGAAATTTTAACAGATTTAGGTATGCCAAATGCTAAGTTTCAAATTAATTTAATTCAATCAGAGACGTTTTTGAATACAGGAAAGGATATTATTGAACTTTTATTCTCTGCGAATAAGGGAACTAATTTTGGATTAATAAAAAAAGTTGCTTCAGGTGGAGAAATGTCTAGGATTATGTTGGCAATAAAATCAATTTTAGCTGATTATGCCAAACTCCCTACTATAATTTTTGATGAAATTGATACCGGGGTATCTGGAGAAATTGCTCTTAAAATGGGGGATATAATGAAAAGAATGAGTGCTAAAAGACAAGTTTTTGCAATCACGCATTTACCTCAAATTGCAGCAAAAGGGAACCAGCATTATAAAGTATTTAAATATAATGAAGGTCTAACTACATTGTCAAAAATAGTAGTTCTATCACAAGAAGAGCGTGTAAAAGAAATTGCAGAAATGTTATCAGGTAAAGAATTAACGGAATCTGCTATCAATCATGCAAAGACGTTATTAAATTAATAATTGTATTTTTGCTTAAAATTTGAACAACTAAACAAAACGAAGAAATATGATCATTGAACCAAGAATGCGTGGATTTATATGTTTGACGGCTCATCCAGAAGGTTGTGCACAAAATGTAAAAAATCAAATTGACTATGTAAAATCAAGAGGAAAAATACATGGAGCCAAAAAAGTACTAGTTATTGGTGCATCTACAGGTTTTGGATTAGCATCAAGAATTACAAGTGCTTTTGGTTGTGATGCAGCAACTATAGGTGTGTTTTTTGA
>CAYNNB010000061.1:0-12047 GCA_964398425.1 uncultured Flavobacterium sp. | reverse complement strand
TTTGCATCTGAATTCTTCCATTTAGAGTTCGTTAATTTTAGTAATTTCTCACTTAACGTTTATAGCATGCAACTGTATAACACCTTAAGCGCAGAAGAGAGAGCTCGTTTAATCGACGATGCTGGTCAACAACGTTTGACTTTGTCTTTCTATCAATACGCGCACATTGTAGACCCACAACAATTTCGTAACGAATTATTTTTAGCTTGGAATAAATTAGATGCTTTGGGTCGAATTTATGTAGCCAAAGAGGGTATTAACGCCCAAATGTCGGTGCCGGCAGAAAATTTCGAAGCGTTTAGAGACACTTTAGAAGCCTACGATTTCATGAAAGGCATCCGCTTAAATGTGGCTGTGGAACATGACGACCATTCGTTTTTAAAATTAACTATAAAAGTTCGTCATAAAATTGTGGCTGATGGGTTAAACGACGAAACCTTTGATGTTACCAATAAAGGAGTGCATTTAAACGCGAAAGCATTCAACGAAATTTTAGACGATCCAAATACCATTGTGGTAGATTTCAGAAATCATTATGAAAGTGAAGTGGGACATTTTAAAGGTGCCATTACTCCTGATGTAGAAACGTTTCGTGAATCACTTCCTATCATCAATGAACAATTAAAAGATTTTAAGGAAGATAAAAACCTTGTGATGTATTGTACAGGTGGTATTCGTTGTGAAAAAGCTTCGGCCTATTTCAAACATCAAGGTTTTAAGAATGTATTTCAATTAGAAGGCGGAATTATTAATTACGCCAAACAAATTAAAGAAGAAGGTTTAGAAAGTAAATTTATTGGTAAAAACTTTGTATTCGATCATCGTTTAGGGGAACGAATCACCGATGATATTATTGCGCAATGCCACCAATGTGGTATGCCATGTGATGTACATACTAATTGTGCGAATGATGGTTGTCATTTATTGTTTATTCAGTGTGAAGCTTGTGCAGAAAAAATGGAACATTGCTGTTCTACTGAATGTCTAGAAATTACACATTTACCTTTAGCCGAACAAGTAGCATTACGTGCCGGAAAACAAGTAGGTAACAAAATTTTTAGAAAAGGAAAGTCTGAAGCGTTGAAGTACAAACATTCAGGTCAATTGGAAGGTATTTCTTTGGCAAAAGCAACCGATTTTAATGATGGCAATACCGTTTTTGAACCGAAAACGAAAACACTTCGCCAACGCATTGCTCAGAAAAAAGTATTAGTTGGTAAGGGTCAACATTATTATTCTAAATCGCAAGTGGGTCAATTTATTTTAGAAAAAGCCGAATTGCAATTAGGTGACAAAGTGTTGATTTCGGGTCCAACGACTGGTGAACAAGAATTGGTGGTGGAAAACATGTATGTAAATGGGCAACCAGGAACTAATGCTATTGCTGGAGATAAAGTAACGATGTCGGTTCCTTTTAAAGTACGTGCTTCTGATAAATTATATAAAGTTTTAAATTAAGATGACCACAACAGGAAGAATTGAATTAATGGCACCTGCAGGGAATTTTGAGTCTTTGCAAGCCGCTTTGGATAATGGATGTGACTCGGTATATTTTGGGGTTGAGCAATTAAACATGCGTGCGCGAGCAACCATGAATTTTACATTAGATGATTTACCTGAAATTGCACGTCGATGTCAAGAAAAAAACGTGAGAACGTATTTAACGTTAAACACCATTATATACGATCATGATTTATCGGTTGTAAAAACACTTTTAAATAAAGCTAAAGAAGCGAATATTACAGCGGTTATTGCAGCAGATCAAGCCGTAATTATGACGGCTCGTAGTATTGGTATGGAAGTGCATATTTCTACACAAGTCAATGTGACTAATATTGAAACGGTTAAATTTTATGCACTTTTTGCCGACACCATTGTTCTGTCGCGTGAATTAAGTTTGCGTCAAGTAAAAAAAATCACCGAACAAATCGAAAAAGAACAGATTAAAGGTCCAAGCGGTAACTTAGTAGAAATTGAAATTTTTGGGCATGGCGCTTTGTGTATGGCGGTTTCTGGAAAATGTTACTTAAGTCTACATTCTCATAATTCTTCTGCCAATCGCGGAGCTTGTAAACAAAATTGCAGAAAAAAATATACGGTTATTGATCAGGAATCTGGATTTGAAATCGAAATTGATAACGAATACATGATGTCGCCTAAAGATTTATGTACCATTGATTTTCTAGATCAAGTGATTGATTCAGGAATTAAAGTGCTTAAAATCGAAGGTCGCGGGCGAGCGCCAGAATATGTGGCAACGGTTATAAAAACCTATCGTGAAGCTATAGACGCTTATTATGAAGAAACGTTTTCTCAGGAGAAAATTGCTCAATGGATGGATATCTTGAATACAGTTTACAATAGAGGATTCTGGAGCGGTTATTACTTAGGACAAAAATTGGGCGAATGGAGTAAAGACCCTGGTAGCAATGCCACACAAAAGAAAGTCTATGTTGGAAAAGGCATGCATTATTTTCCAAAATCAAGTGTAGCTGAATTCAAAATTGAAGCATATGATGTTAAAATTGGGGATAAAATTTTGATTACAGGTCCAAGTACTGGTGTGCAAGAATTAGTTTTAGAAGATATGATGGTAAACGATTCTAAATTAGAAAAAGCAACTAAAGGCGATAGTTTAACATTGAAAGTGCCGTTTAGAGTGCGTTTATCTGATAAAATGTATAAATTAGTGGAAGCCTAATGGTAATTGTTACGTTACAAAGAGATAAATGTATTGGCTGTAATTATTGTGTTGAATTTGCACCAGCCCAATTTCAAATGTCAAAGAAAGACGGCAAAACAGTTTTATTAAAATCAACAGATAATAAAGGTTTTCATACCTTAAAATCACCCGATTATTCGATTTTTGAAGCCTGTGAATTAGCAGAAAAAGCGTGTCCAGTAAACATTATTTCTGTAAAAGAAACATAAAATAATTTATGTAAAAATATTTGAAACCTATTGGAGATAAATTCAATAGGTTTTTTCTTTTAAACATACGTTTACGCAAAAAATTCGTTATTACAATTCATTGAAAAATGCTATCTTTACCAACTTAATTAATGAACAAGTAGTCCAATATTAAAGGGCGATCAATATATATTCAAATATGGCATGTACAAGTTGTTCAACGGGTTCTAATGATGGAACACCCCGTGGATGTAAAAATAATGGGACTTGCGGCACCGATAGCTGCAACAAATTAACGGTTTTCGATTGGTTGTCAAACATGACATTACCAGGCGGACAAGAGCCCTTTGATTGTGTGGAAGTACGTTTTAAAAATGGCAGAAAAGAATTCTTTAGAAATACAGAAAAATTGCAATTAGCCATTAGCGATGTAGTAGCTACCGAAGCGGCTTCAGGCCATGATGTAGGAATTGTATCCTTAACAGGTGAGTTGGTAAGGGTTCAAATGGATAAAAAGAAAGTAGATTATAAAAGTGAAATTCCTAAAATCTACAGAAAAGCCACTCAAAAAGATATTGATATTTGGCAAGAAGCTCGAAATAGAGAAGAAGCAATTCAAGTAAGAGCAAGAGAATTAGCTATTGCATTAAATTTAGAAATGAAAATATCTGATATTGAATTTCAAGGAGATGCGTCTAAAGCTACGTTTTATTACACTGCCAATGATCGTGTCGACTTTCGTCAGTTGATTAAAGATTATGCTTCAGAATTTAAAATTCGAATTGAGATGAAACAAGTTGGTTTCCGTCAAGAAGCAGCTCGTTTAGGAGGAATTGGTTCTTGTGGTCGCGAATTGTGTTGTTCATCATGGTTAACAGATTTTAGAAGTGTAAATACGTCTGCGGCACGTTACCAACAATTGTCTTTAAATCCACAAAAATTGGCAGGACAATGTGGAAAATTAAAGTGTTGTTTAAATTATGAATTGGATACGTATTTAGATGCCTTGAAAGGTTTCCCAGATATGGATACCAAAATTTTAACCGAAAAAGGGGATGCGTATTGTCAAAAATTAGATATTTTCAAAGGACTAATGTGGTTCTCTTACGCTAATAATCCTGCGCATTGGCACATGATTAAAGCAGATCAAGCGAAACAAATTGTAGCACTTAATAAGCAAGGAAAGAAAATTGCACAATTAGAAGATTATGTAGAGGAAGTTACGGCTGTTTCTGTTGAAAAGAAATTTGAAAATGTAGTTGGTCAAGATAGTTTAACTCGTTTTGATCAGCCTAAAAAGAAAAACAATAAAAATAAAAAAAGAAGAAAACCAACGAAAGAGAAAGATAAAAATGAATAATACATTCAAAAAGATAGCATTGTTTGGCTTAATTTTTGTTCTTTTTGCTTGTGATAAAAATCAAGTTTTCGATGAATATAGAGAATTTGACGGGACTTGGAAAAAGAATCAAAAAGCAACGTTTACATTCGAACAGAAGGATACAATTAGTAAATACAATCTGTTTTTAAATGTAAGAAACAACAATGATTATCCTTACAATAATTTGTTTGTCATAGTTTCAATGAACGAGCCTGGGGGTAAAGTATTAGTCGATACTTTAGAATACCAAATGACGAATCCAGACGGTACATTATTAGGTAAAGGGTTTTCTGATGTGAAAGAAAGTAAATTATGGTACAAGGAGAATTTCAGTTTTTCTAAACTAGGTAAGTATACAGTAACAGTTGAACACGCCTTAAGACAAACAGGAAGAGTAACCGGTGTTCAAGATTTAGAAGGGGTAACAGAAGTTGGATTTAGAATAGAAAAAATAAAATAAAAATATATGGCAACCAAGAATAATCAAGCAGATTTTTCTGATTATGTAAGAAGGTTTTGGAAACTTTTCTTTTATTCATTTGGAGGAGTAATTTTATTTTTCCTCTTAGCATCGTGGGGATTTTTTGGTAAAATGCCTTCGTTTGATGAATTAGAAAATCCAGATACTAATATTGCTACCGAAATTATTTCTTCTGATGGAAAAACAATTGGTAAGTTTTATAAAGAAAACAGAACACCAGTAAAATATGAAGATTTACCACAACACTTAGTTAAAGCTTTGGTGGCTACTGAAGATGAGCGTTTTTATGAGCATTCAGGAATTGATGCTAGAGGTACTTTGCGAGCGGTTTCAAGTCTTGGAAGAAGTGGAGGAGCCAGTACCATTACCCAACAGTTGGCTAAAAATTTATTTCACGGAGAAGGATCTAAATTTTTACCGTTTCGTATCATTCAAAAATGTAAAGAGTGGATTATTGCAACGAAATTGGAACGTCAATATACCAAACAAGAAATTATAGCATTATATCTTAATAAAGTAGATTTTGTAAATGGAGCTGTGGGAATTCGTTCGGCTGCAAAAATTTACATGAACAAAGAACCAAAAGATTTATCTATTGAAGAGAGTGCTTTGTTTGTAGGGATGTTGAAAAATCCGGCTTTATTTAATCCTACTAAAGAAAAAAGAAAAGAAAAAGTTTTAAACAGACGTAATACTGTTTTTGATCAAATGGTAAAAAACAAAGTGATTACTAAAGAAATTGCTGAAGTTTTAAAGAAACGACCTGTAAAAATTAACTTTAAACCAGAAAGTCATTCAGAAGGAATGGCCACTTATTTTAGAGAATACATTCGTGAAGAGTTAAAAGAATGGGTTAAAAACAACCCTAATGACGATGGGGAAGAATACGATATTTATACCGACGGGTTAAAAATTTATACCACCATCGACTCGCGTATGCAACAATATGCAGAAGAGGCGGTTAGTGAGCATCTATCAAATTTACAGAAAGAGTTTTTTAGAAGACAAAAAAGTAATCCAAATGCGCCGTTTTTAGATATTACACCAGAAGAAACAGATAAAATCATCAAACAAGCCATGAAAAATTCAGAAAGATGGCGTGTTATGAGTATCAATGGAAAATCTGACGATGAGATAATCAAATCATTTGATGTAGAAACAAAAATGAAGGTGTTTACCTGGAACGGAGAACGCGATACCATTATGAAACCTAAGGATTCCATTTTGTACTATAAGCATTTCTTACAAGCGGGTATGATGGCAATGGAACCTCAAACAGGAAACGTGAAAGCTTGGGTTGGAGGAATCAATTATAAATATTTCCAATACGATCACGTGGGTCAAGGGGCACGTCAAGTGGGTTCAACTTTTAAACCTTTTGTATATGCCACTTGTATTGACCGATTAGGAAAATCGCCATGTGATATGATTTTAGATGCTCCATTTACTATTCCTAAAGGAGACAATAATGATAAAGATTGGACTCCAAATAACTCAGATGGAAAGTTTAGAGGATTGGTATCTATGAAAAAAGCCTTAGCGAATTCAATTAATACAGTTTCAGCCCGATTAATTAATGAAGTTGGTGCTCCAGCAGTAGTTGATATGGCCAAAAAATTAGGAGTTACGGCTAACATTCCTAATCGTCCAGCCATTGCGTTAGGTGCAGTGGAAATTACAGTTGAAGAAATGGTGGCAGCCTTTAGTACTTTTGCAAATGAAGGGGTGTATGTTAAACCTCAATTAATTACCAAAATTGAAGATAAAAATGGAGTAGTTATCTATCAATCTACTCCAGAAACACACGATGTTGTAAATAAAGATGTAGCCTATACCGTTATTAAATTAATGGAAGGTGTAACTGAGTCAGGAACAGGTTCTCGTTTACGTTGGGCTGCTTCAGCACCATCTAATTTCTTAACGGGTGTGCCGTATAATATTAAAGGTCCTGTTGCTGGTAAAACAGGGACTTCACAAAACAATTCGGATGGATGGTTTATTGGTATGGTACCTAATTTGGCCGCTGGTGTTTGGGTTGGAAACGAAGACCGATCTGCCCATTTCAAAGAAACTTCGCTCGGTCAAGGTGCCACAATGGCTTTGCCAATTTATGGTATCTTTATGAGAAAATGTTTGGCAGATAAGTCTTTAAATGTGTCTCAGAAACCATTTGAAAAACCAGCCAATTTTTCAATAACGGTAGATTGTGCTCCAGAACCAAGTAGAGTTGTAGATTCTACAGCTATCGATTCTTTAGCCGCTCCAATTGATACTCAGCCAGACGCAAATGATGTAGGTATATAAATTTTAACAAACAACTAAACTATATTTATGATTTCTAGAAAAGTGAATAACGTTCAGGAAGCTTTAGAAGGAATTCAAGACGGAATGACAATTATGTTAGGTGGTTTCGGATTGTGTGGAATTCCAGAAAATAGTATTGCTGAATTAGTACGAAAAAATGTAACCGACTTAACGTGTATTTCAAATAATGCAGGAGTAGACGATTTTGGGTTAGGTTTATTATTGCAAAAGAAACAAATCAAAAAAATGATTTCTTCTTATGTGGGTGAAAATGCCGAATTTGAACGTCAAATGTTGTCTGGAGAATTAGAAGTTGAATTAACGCCTCAAGGAACATTAGCTGAAAAATGTAGAGCGGCGCAAGCAGGAATTCCAGCTTTTTTTACACCAGCAGGTTATGGAACTGAAGTAGCTGAAGGGAAAGAAGTTCGTGAGTTTAATGGTAAAATGCACGTATTAGAACATGCTTATAAAGCTGATTTTTCTATTGTAAAAGCATGGAAAGGTGATGAAGCTGGAAATTTAATTTTTAAAGGAACAGCACGTAATTTTAATGCACCAATGGCAGGTGCTGCAAAAATAACTATTGCTGAGGTAGAAGAATTGGTGCCTGCAGGAACCTTAGACCCTAATGAAATTCACATCCCAGGAATTATGGTAAATCGTATTTTCCAAGGAGAGAAATTTGAAAAAAGAATTGAGCAACGAACGGTTAGACAAAAATAATTTGAAGATTCTTTAATTTGAAAATTTGAAGATGAGAAACGATAAGGATAATTTAATTGTAAAATTAACTTTTGAGTTTGCTCTTGAAATTATTAGTTTTTCAGAGGAAATAAGAAATACAAATCGTTTCGAAATGGCATCACAGATTTTTAGAAGTGGGACCTCTATTGGAGCAAATATTAGAGAAGCTCAAAATGCTGAAAGTAAGGCTGATTTTATCCACAAGTTTAAAATTTCAGCAAAAGAAGCAGATGAGTTACAATTTTGGTTAGAGTTATGTCAGAATTCAGAATTCTACCCAAATCCTAGTGAAGAATTATTAAAAAAGTTACAATCTATAAATTTGATAATTTCTAAAATCATATCTTCTTCAAAAAGAAGGTAATTTTCAAATCATCAAATTTTCAAATCATCAAATAATATATGGCTTTAGATAAAAATCAAATTGCAAAACGTATTGCACAAGAAGTAAAAGATGGTTACTATGTAAATTTAGGAATTGGAATTCCAACGTTAGTAGCCAATTTTGTGCGTGAAGATATATCGGTTGAATTTCAATCAGAAAATGGAGTTTTAGGCATGGGACCTTTCCCTTTTGAAGGAGAAGAAGATGCGGACATCATCAATGCAGGTAAACAAACGATCACTACTTTACCAGGAGCAAGTTTTTTCGATTCGGCGTTTAGTTTCGGAATGATTCGTGCTCAAAAAGTAGATTTAACGATTTTAGGTGCTATGGAAGTTTCTGAAAACGGCGATATTGCCAACTGGAAAATTCCTGGAAAAATGGTAAAAGGAATGGGTGGTGCCATGGATTTAGTGGCTTCTGCAGAAAATATTATTGTGGCCATGATGCACGTGAATAAAGCGGGAGAATCTAAAATTCTAAAAAAATGTACGCTTCCTTTAACAGGTGTCGGTTGTGTTAAAAAAGTCGTTACGGAATTAGCCGTTTTAGAAGTTACACCAAACGGATTTAAATTATTAGAACGCGCACCAGGTGTTTCAGTAGAGGATATCATCAAAGCAACAGAAGCTGATTTAATCATCGAAGGAGAAATTCCTGAAATGAAAATCGATTAATATTAAATTTTTAGTTTACCGCAGATTCGCAGATTACAATTTTAACATCTGTGGATCTGCGTTTTACTTCTATTTAACCTAATTTAAAAACAAATAATAATCTGCGAATCCGCGGTAATATTTTCAAGAAAATGAGTTTCCCAAAAGTAATTTTAAAAAAAGGTAAAGAAAAATCAATTCAACGTCGCCATCCCTGGATTTTCAGTGGTGCCGTTTATGGTGTAACCCAAGAATTAAACGATGGGGAAATGGTAGATGTGGTTGACGCGCAAAACCAACATTTAGGAACAGGATATTTCAGTGATAAAGGAAGTATTGTTGTTCGTTTACTTACCTTTGGTGAGGAAACTTTTTCTGAGAACTTTTGGACAGAAAAATTACAATCGGCTTGGGAATTGCGTTTAAAGTTATTGAACTTAGAAGAAACTAATGCTTTTCGTGTGATTCATGGTGAAGGTGACGGAATACCAGGATTAATCATCGATTATTATGATAAAAATTGGGTGATTCAAGCGCATTCATCTGGAATTTATTATGCGGTTGAAGAAATTGCAAAAGCCATCCAAAATTCATTTCCTGAGTATTGTGAAACCATTTATTGTAAGAGTTCAGGAACTTTACCTAATACGGGTACCGATTATTTTTTATTTGGGAATAACCAAGAGACTGTTGCAAAAGAGAACAATATTTTGTTTTCGGTAAATTGGGTGGAAGGACAAAAAACAGGTTTTTTCTTAGATCAACGTGAGAATCGAAAGTTGTTAGGCGCATTTTCTAAAGGTAAAAAAGTATTAAATACGTTTTGCTATACAGGCGGATTCTCTATTTATGCGATGCGTGCCGGAGCTGAATTAGTCACTTCGGTAGATATTTCACAAAAAGCAGTGGATTTAGCGGCTAAGAATATGGAATTGAATTTTCCTAATTCGAATCATAAAGCGGTAGCAGACGATGTGTTCAACTTCATGAAAGAAAATCATCAAATTTATGATGTGATTGTATTAGATCCGCCAGCTTTCGCAAAAAGCATTAAAAGTAAACACACAGCCACACAAGCGTATAAACGATTAAATATTGCAGGATTAAAAGCATTAGCACCTAAAGGAATTTTATTTACTTTTTCGTGTTCACAAGTGATAGACGACGTGTTGTTTTATAATACCGTGGCTGCAGCTGCTATTGAAACCGGCAGGACCATTCGAGTATTACACAAATTAGAACAAGGTCCAGATCACCCAACAAATATTTACCATCCCGAAGGACATTACTTAAAAGGATTGGTGTTGTATGTGGAATAAATTGGTAATTAGTTTGTAGTAAACAGTATTTTGCGAGAAGTTTGTCATTCTGAACTTATTTCAGAATATAAAATACTTAACTAGAAGCTGAAACTAGTTCAGCTTGACACAAAGCTTAACAATAAAATCAAAAAACACTTGCAAGAACGTTCTTGCAAGTGTTTAATTAATTATTTTTGTCTAATAAATCTGTATCGATTTTTTAGGACTAGTCAATTATAAATTCTTAATGACTTAACGTCGAAAAGAAATCATTTCCTTTGTCATCTGTGATGATGAAAGCAGGGAAATCTTTTACTTCAATTTTACGAACGGCTTCCATTCCTAATTCAGGGAAATCTACCACTTCAACCGATAAGATATTTTCTTTCGCTAAAATGGCTGCTGGTCCTCCAATAGATCCTAAATAAAATCCTCCGTATTTGTTACAAGCATTCATTACATCAGCACTACGGTTTCCTTTGGCTAACATAATCATACTTCCACCAGCAGCTTGGAATTCATCTACATACACGTCCATACGTCCGGCTGTAGTAGGTCCAAAACTTCCTGAAGGCATTCCGTCTGGGGTTTTTGCTGGTCCCGCATAATACACGGGGTGATTTTTGAAATACTCAGGCATCGGCTGTCCGGCGTCTAACAATTCTTTAATTTTAGCATGGGCAATATCACGAGCTACAATCAACGTACCGTTTAATTTTAAACGGGTTTTGATAGGATAGTTTGACAATTCAGCCAATACTTCTTTCATCGGACGGTTTAAGTCGATTTCAATGGCTGGTTCTAAATGGGGTGCAGTTTCTGGTAGATACTGTTTCGGATTAGTTTCTAATTGCTCTAAGAAAATACCGTCTTTCGTGATTTTTCCTTTGATGTTTCGATCTGCCGAACATGAAACGCCCATTCCAACCGGACACGAAGCGGCATGTCGAGGTAAACGAATGACACGAACGTCATGTGTTAGATATTTTCCTCCAAATTGCGCTCCAATTGAACTTTCTTGACAAATTTCTTGTACGCGTTTTTCCCACTCTAAATCACGAAAAGCTTGACCAGCCATGTTGCCCGAAGTTGGCAAATGGTCGTAATAACCTGCTGATGCTTTTTTAACAGCCGCTAAATTGGCTTCTGCCGAAGTTCCACCAATTACGATTGCTAAGTGGTATGGCGGACAAGCCGCAGTTCCTAAATCCATAATACGCTCACGGATAAAAGCATCTAATGATTTTTCGTTTAATAACGATTTAGTTTTTTGGTATAAGAAGGTTTTATTTGCAGATCCACCCCCTTTAGCTAAAAATAAAAACTCATACGAACTTCCTTTTTTAGCATAAATATCAATTTGTGCAGGCAAGTTAGAACCCGAGTTTTTCTCTTCAAACATCGAAATAGGAACAATTTGCGAATAACGTAAATTTCTATTTTGATAGGTGTTGAAAATACCTTTAGACAACCATTCTCCATCGTCCACACCGGTATACACATTCTCTCCTTTTTTAGCCATTACGATAGCTGTTCCAGTATCTTGACAAGAAGGTAATTCGCCTTCAACGGCTACTACGGCATTTTGTAATAAGTTATAAGCCACAAAGCGGTCGTTGTCTGTAGCTTCTGGATCGTCAATAATTTTTCTTAATTTTTCTAAGTGAGATGATCGAAGCATAAACGAAACGTCTTTCATCGCTTCTTCGGCAAGTAATTCTAATCCTTTTGGATCTACGGTTAAGATTTCTCTCTCTCCTAATTGTTCTACTTTCACGAAATCAGAAGTTAATTTTTTGTATGGTGTATCGTCTTTTAAAATAGGATACGGGTCTTGGTATATAAAATCCATTGTTTTGTGTGTTTTGAAATGTAAAGTTAC
>CAYNNB010000060.1:0-12372 GCA_964398425.1 uncultured Flavobacterium sp. | reverse complement strand
GTGGTTTACATAAATTTATGAATTGGGATAGAAATATTTTAACCGATTCAGGAGGATATCAGGTATATTCTTTGTCTTCAAATCGAAAAATTAAAGAGGAAGGTGTTAAGTTTAAATCGCACATTGATGGATCTTATCATTTCTTTTCTCCCGAAAATGTAATGGAAATTCAGCGTACTATCGGTGCTGATATTATTATGGCATTTGATGAATGTACGCCTTATCCATGTGATTATCGTTATGCTAAACGTTCTATGCATATGACGCATCGTTGGTTAGATCGTTGTATAGCACATTTGGATACTTTACCTTTTAAATATGGTTATTCACAAGCTTTTTTTCCAATTGTTCAAGGAAGTACTTATAAAGATTTACGTCAGCAATCGGCTGAGTATATTGCAAGCGTAGGTGCAGAAGGAAATGCAATCGGAGGATTGTCAGTTGGTGAACCCGCTGAAGAAATGTATGCTATGACTGAAGTGGTTACAGCCATTTTACCTGAAGATAAACCTAGATATTTAATGGGTGTAGGAACACCTATTAACATTTTAGAAAATATAGCTTTAGGGATTGATATGTTTGACTGTGTAATGCCTACACGAAATGCAAGAAATGGTATGTTATTTACAGCCAACGGAATTATCAATATAAAGAATAAGAAATGGGAAGATGATTTTTCTCCAATTGATGAAATGGGACATACTTTTGTAGACTTAGAATATTCTAAAGCTTATTTAAGACATTTGTTTGCGGCTAATGAATATCTAGGAAAACAAATTGCAACTATTCACAATTTAGGTTTTTATATGTGGCTTGTTCGTGAGGCAAGAAGACAAATTTTATCTGGTACTTTTAGAACTTGGAAAGATAAAATGGTGGTTCAAATGGCTCAACGATTATAAGATAATAAGCAAAATAAGTTTCAAATTGTATGAAATTAATTGATTGGTATATTTTAAAGCGCTATTTAGTTACTTTTTCAGTAATGATTTTAATGTTTATTCCTATAGGCATTATTATTGATGTTTCTGAGAAAATCAATCGTATGATTGAAAATAAAGTGGCATTAAAAGATGTAGCTATTTATTATGGTGGATTTACTATATATTTTGCCAATTTATTATTTCCTATTTTCTTGTTTTTATCGATTATTTGGTTCACATCTAAATTAGCTAATAATACAGAAATTATTGCTATTTTAAGTTCAGGAATTTCATTTACTCGTTTTTTGAGGCCCTATTTAATAGGTGCATCCATTATTTCTTTCATTGTTTTAATTATGGGTTTTTTTATTTTGCCCAAAGCCAGTGAAAAATATTGGAATTTCAGGTATACTTATCTAATAAAGGGTAGTACAAATATTGAAAATACAGACATTTTTAGACAATTATCTAAAGATGAGTATATCTATTTAGCTAATTTTAATGTATTGTCAAAAACAGGATTTGATGTTGTTTTTGAAAAGTTTAATGATAATAAGTTAGTTTACAAAATAACTGCTAATCGGATGAAGTATAATGAACGAACTAAAGATTATACTTTATACAGTTATGTAAAAAGAAATATAGGAATTAATAACGATACTTTTGAAAAAGGAGAGCGTTTAACCGTTAAATATAATATTGAACCAAGTGATTTAACTCCTACTATTTATGTAGGTGAAACTATGAATGTTTTTGAATTGTATAATTTTATTGAGAGAGAAAAAAGTAGAGGAAACTCAAAAATTGATGTCTACTTGGTTGTATTGTACAAACGCTTTAGTAATCCTATTTCGGCATTTATATTAACCATTATTGCTGTTGCGGTCTCTGCTATGAAAAGGAGAGGAGGAATGGGGATAAACTTAGCCATTGGAATTAGTATTGCTTTTGCTTTTATTTTCTTTGATAAGATTTTTGTTAATTTAGCTGAAAAATCGAGTATTCCTCCTTTAGTAGCAGTTTGGTTACCTAATGTTATATTTGGTGTTTTAGCTTATTATTTGCTTAAGAATGCCAAAAGATAATTTAAAGCATTATTTACATCTTCATTTCATCGTTTTTGTTTGGGGGTTTACAGCTATTTTAGGGGCTTTAATTTCGTTAGATGCACTTCCTCTAGTTTGGTGGAGAATGTTAATAGCGGTAGGCTTAATTTTTTGTTATGTTTTCTACAAAAAAATTCCATTAAAATTACAAAAAAAAGAATTATTACTTTTATTTTTTGCGGGGTTAATAATTGCTTTGCATTGGTTCACTTTTTTTAAGGCAATTAAAATTTCTAATATTTCAATAACATTAGCTTGTCTATCAACAGGAGCTTTTTTCGCTTCCATTTTAGAGCCTATTTTATTTAAAACTAAATTAGTTTGGTATGAGTTGTTGTTTGGTTTAATTGTTTTAGTTGGGCTTTATTTTGTGATTGATGCCTCAGCACCTGGATTTATTCAAAATAGTTTACATTCTAATTTGTCTGGAACCATGAATGGAGTAATAACTGCTTTGACTTCCGCTTTTTTATCCGCTCTCTTTTCAGTTATTAATGGTCAATTTGCTAAGCGAATTAATCCTACTGTCATTTCTTTTTATGAATTACTAGGAGGTGTTTTATTTTTCAGTGTAACTTTATTTTTTTCAGGACAATTTAGTTTCGATTTTTTTGTTCTTTCATCAGAGGACTTATTTTGGCTTTTTATATTAGCTTCTATTTGTACTGCCTACGCTTTTATTGCTTCTGTACATGTAATGAAGTTTTTGTCACCATATACCGTTATGCTTACTATTAATCTTGAGCCTGTCTATGGAATTGCATTAGCGGTATTGTTATTTGAAGAAAAAGAAAAAATGGGATTAGGCTTTTATATAGGTGCTTTGATTATTCTTATGACTGTGATTATGAACGGCTTAATAAGAAATTTTAAAAAAAATAAATAGTTTGTTTTTTCAAAACTATTTCAAATCACTTTAAAATTATATCTTTGTCATACAAACGAATTAAACTTTATTACTTTTATGGAATATTTAGATTTTGAATTACCAATAAAAGAGCTTGAAGATCAATTGGATAAATGTCAATTAATTGGACAAGAATCTGATGTAGATGTAAGTGATACTTGTAAACAAATTGAACAAAAATTAGAGGAGACTAAAAAGCAGATATACGGCAATTTAACTGCATGGCAACGTGTTCAAATGTCTCGTCATCCGAATAGACCTTATACTTTAGAGCATATTACTAATTTAACTGATGGAACTTTTTTAGAGTTATTTGGTGATAGAAATTTTAAAGATGACAAAGCCATGATTGGTGGTTTAGGCAAAATCAACGGTCAATCTTTCATGATTATTGGTCAGCAAAAAGGGATTAATACTAAAATGAGACAATTGCGTAATTTTGGTATGGCTAATCCTGAAGGCTATCGCAAGGCTTTACGATTAATGAAAATGGCTGAAAAATTTAATATTCCTGTACTTACATTAATTGACACTCCAGGAGCGTATCCAGGGTTAGAAGCTGAAGAAAGAGGACAAGGAGAGGCAATCGCAAGAAATATTTTTGAAATGGCTCGATTAAAAACCCCAATCATTTCTGTTATTATTGGAGAAGGAGCTTCAGGTGGAGCTTTAGGTATTGGTGTTGGAAACAAAGTTTTTATGTTAGAAAATACATGGTATTCTGTTATTTCACCTGAATCATGTTCGTCTATCTTATGGAGAAGTTGGGATTTCAAAGCTCAAGCCGCAGAAGCTCTAAAATTAACTTCATTTGATATGAAAGAGCAAAATTTAATCGATGATATTATTCCAGAGCCACTTGGTGGTGCTCATTTTGATAGAGAAACTACTTTTAAAAATGTCAAGGAGTATGTTATGAAAGCCTTTGATGAGTTAAAAAATTTATCAACAGCTGATTTAGTTGCTCAAAGAATGGATAAATATAGTAAAATGGGACAATTTCAAGAATAGTCTATTTTTATAAAACTACTTACGTCCTGTTGAAGTTCTTTTTTAACAGGGCGTTTTTTTTGATTATTAACAAAATATAACGAGTTGTCAACATTTGTGTTTTAATAAATAATAGTCCAACTCAACTTCAAAAAGATTATCTTCGCTTTATGGAAAAATCACTAAATATAAATCCAATAAAAGTTGATAAATCAACCTTAATAAACTTAGAGAAAGGAAAGTTGCCGCCTCAAGCTGTCGATGTAGAAGAAGCCGTTTTAGGTGCAATGATGATTGATAAGAAAGGAACAGATGAGGTGATTGATATTCTTCATCCAGAAGCCTTTTATAAAGAAGCTCATAAATATATTTTTGAAGCTATCGTGCAGTTATTCCATAATTCCCCCCCTCAACCTATTGACCTTTTAACGGTTTCGGCTCAATTAAAAAGAAATGGTAAATTAGATTTGGCTGGTGGAGATTTGTATTTAATTCAATTAACACAAAAAATAGCCTCTTCAGCCCATATTAATTTTCATGCACGTATTATTTTACAAAAATATATACAGCGAACGTTGATTAATATCTCTAGTGGCTTGATTGAAGATTGTTATGATGAGACAATGGATGTTTTTGATTTATTAGATAAAGCTGAAGCTAATTTATATGAAGTAACACAAGGAAATTTAAAGAAAGGGTATGAAACGGCTCAAAGTTTAGTTACACAAGCCAAACATCGTATAGAAGAAATTTCAAATAGAGAAGGTTTGTCAGGTATTCCTACAGGTTTTAGAAAATTAGATGAATTAACATCAGGTTGGCAACCGTCTGATTTGATTATTATTGCTGCACGTCCTGGTATGGGTAAAACAGCTTTTGTCCTTTCAATGGCAAGAAATATTGCTATCGATGGAAATGCTCCTGTAGCTTTATTCTCGTTGGAAATGTCTTCGGTACAGTTGATTACTCGTTTAATTTCTAGTGAAACAGGGTTGTCATCTGAAAAATTGAGAAAAGGAAATTTGGAACCTCATGAATGGGAACAACTCAATGTTAAGGTTAAAGATTTAGAAAAAGCACCTTTATACATTGATGATACGCCTTCACTTTCTATTTTTGATTTAAGAGCTAAAGCTAGACGTTTGGTTTCTCAACATGGTATTAAATTAATAGTAATTGATTATCTTCAGTTAATGTCTGCTGGGGGTGGTGCTAAAGGTGGTGGAAACAGAGAACAAGAAATTTCTACAATATCAAGAAATTTAAAAGCATTAGCTAAAGAGTTAGATGTTCCTGTGATTGCACTTTCTCAGTTATCGCGTGCAGTAGAAACTCGTGGTTCTAGTAAAAGACCTTTATTGTCTGATTTGCGTGAATCTGGAGCTATTGAGCAAGATGCCGATATTGTATCTTTCATTTATAGACCAGAATATTATAAAATTGAGCAATGGGATGACGAAGAAGGATCACCAACTACAAATCAAGCTGAATTTATTGTAGCTAAACATAGAAATGGTAGTTTAGATAACATTCGTTTAAAATTTTTGGGTCAATTTGGTAAGTTTGATAATTTAGATGAATTTGGTTCTACTTTTGATGAGTTACCCTCTAAAATGAATTTAGATTCTCAACCTAATCCGTTTGCAACACCTAATTTACCTTCTCCTATTGATGCTTTTGGAAGTTCGATGAATGCTGGTTTTGATGTGGATAGTGATGTGCCTTTTTAATGAATTTTAAATGTAATTGAATATCTGCTTTTTCTTTTTTTGATTAGATTGTTCTACCTAAGTTCATAATTCATCTTTTTTAATTAAATTTGTTTACTAACCATTTTTTGGACTTTTTGATATGAATTTTGCACGAAAAATATATTTATTCATAAGCCTATTAACTTTATTAGGTGTTAAGGCTTCATCTGTTTTAGTTCCTATGGAGGCAGAAAGTCAGCAAAATCATCTTAAAGCTTATGGAATTACATATTGGGCTTTAGCTAAAGGTTATAAAGTTAACTGGTTGTTGAACTACAGAGGAGGTGCGTTTTTATTACCTGATGCAGATGATATTAGAAAGGAATGTCAAATAAGAAGTGTTTCTTTTGAGATTTTATCTGATGGAAGTGCAAATGCTATTTTAGATGAAATAAATAGTCCCTCTCAAAATATGGAGGCAGTTTTATTAGAGAAAGCTCCAAAGATTGCTGTTTATACCCCAAAAGGGAAGCAACCTTGGGACGATGCCGTAACGATGGTTTTGACTTACGCTGAAATTCCTTATACAGAGATTTATGATGAGGAAGTATTGAGTGATCAATTACTAATGTATGAATGGTTACATCTTCATCATGAAGATTTTACTGGTCAATATGGGAAATTTTTTGGAGCCTATCGAAATGCTCCTTGGTATATTGAACAGAAAAAAGAAGCTGAGGCGCTTGCCTCTAAATTAGGTTTTTCCAAAGTTTCTGATGAAAAGCGTGCTGTAGCTATAAAAATTAGAGATTATGTTATAGGTGGTGGCTTTATGTTTGCAATGTGTTCAGCTACAGATAGTTTTGACATTTCCTTGTCGGCAGAAGGTATTGATATTTGTGAACCTATGTTTGACGGGGATCCTAGTGATCCTAATTATCAATCGAGAATTGATTATAATGCTACATTTGCTTTTAAGGATTATACTTTAGAGCGTAATCCGATGGTTTATGAATTTTCAGATATTGATACTACTGAGGAACATGGAAAAGGCGCTATGAAAATGGAAAATGATTATTTTACTTTAATGGAATATTCAGCAAAATGGGATCCAATCCCAACTATGTTGTGTCAAAACCATACCCAATTAGTTAAAGGCTTTATGGGACAAACCACAGCATTTAGGGCAGACAAAATTAAATCGAATGTTTTGGTAATGGGGGAATGCAAGATTAATGGTGAAGCTCGTTATATTCATGGAACTAAAGGAAAAGGTATGTTTACTTACTATGG
This sequence comes from uncultured Flavobacterium sp., assembly GCA_964398425.1. Classification (GTDB taxonomy): domain Bacteria; phylum Bacteroidota; class Bacteroidia; order Flavobacteriales; family Flavobacteriaceae; genus Flavobacterium. The sequence goes on along the minus strand of CAYNNB010000060.1, from coordinate 5,462 downwards.
AGGTCATGATCCTGAAGATTATCAACATAGAGTCGGAGATGCACCCACCGTTTTAGATTTACATCCCAATTCGCCTGGTTATCGTCTTATTTTAAATAATGTATTATTTCCAGCGGCAAAAAAGAAAAAATTAAAAACTTAAAAGTCTTTTTTGAATAGGTTAAAATTATAAGTTAAAAATACCAAGCTAAAATTCGTGTTATTTTATTGCCTTGATGCATTTCTATGGTTTCAAATTTTGCATCTAATTTTTTCAAAATACGAAAGAATTCTTTCAAGTGATCTTTTTTTGAAACCAATGTTGTAAACCATTTTACTTGATTTTTGAAGTGTTTACTTTCATAAATAAAGTTGGTAATAAATACTTTTTCACCACCTTCACACCATAATTCATTATTTTGTCCACCGAAATTAAGTACAGGTTTTCCTTCTACTGCTTGACCTAAATTTTTTAATTTTCGCTTGGTACCTTCGTTTGCTGCTTCTCTAGAATCATGAAAGGGAGGATTACAAATGGTACAATCAAATTTTTCGTTTTCTTGAACGATGTTTTTTAATATATTTCGTTTATTATCTTGAAGTCGTATAGTTATGGCTTTTTGCAGATGATTCGCATTAATAATTTTTTCTGCTGTATTTTTTGCAGGTTGATCAACTTCAGTTCCAACGAATGTCCAACCATAAGTTTGATGTCCTATAATGGGGTAAATACAATTTGCTCCTGTGCCTATATCTAACACTTTAATTCCACTTCCAGTAGGTAAGGTTCCATTAATTCCTTTTGCTAATAAATCAGCAATATAATGAATGTAATCTGCCCTACCTGGAATAGGTGGGAATAAATTAGTTTTAGGTAAATCGTAATATTCAATTTTATAAAAATGTTTTAATAAAGCTTTGTTTAATGCTCTTACCGCATCTGGATTTGCAAAATCAACACTTTCGTTTCCATAATTATTGACAAAAACATAAGATTTCAAATCTGGATATACCTCAATTAATTTCTTAAAATCATAAGATGAATTATGTTTATTTCTGGGGTGTAGTGTTTTTGTCATTATCTGATTTTTGTTTTACAAATTTAAGTTATTATAAAATATTTTTTTTAATAAAATCGACCACGCCATTTTCATCATTGTTTTTGGTTTGATATGTTGCTATCGCTTTTATTTCATCATGAGCATTTTCCATAGCTACCGAGTATGAAGCTTGTTTAAACAACTCTAAATCGTTTAAATAATCACCAAATACCAATGTTTCTTCTTTAGATATATGCCATTTTAATTGTAATTGCTCTACAGCTGTACCTTTATTAATATTTAATTGCATAACATCTACCCAATAATAACCAGATACTTTTATTTGGAATTCTGTTTTAAACGCATTTAAATAAGGAAAAATATTTTCTTCTGCTCCATTAGGGTTGTATAGTGCTATTTTAAAAAAATCATCTTCCATCTGTAAAACATCATCAACTAGTTGATAAGAGTTGTAAAATTCTTTAAAAAAAGAGATGAAATCAAGATCATTTTGTTCAATATAGGCTTGTTTTTTCCCGCATAAAACTAGATAAGTATTTGGAATAGTTCGGATAAATGAAACAATAGAGTTTAATTTATCAATATTTATTTTATGAACGGCAATTTCAGATGTGTTTGATTTGATATAGGCACCGTTTTCAGCTATTATAGTAATGTTGTTGGTAAAATATTCAAATTTGTCAATGATGCTGTAATATTGACGGCCACTAGCTACTACAAATTTGATGTTTCGTGCCTCTAAAAGTTTATAAATTTCTTCAAAATTAGTAGGTAACTGATGATTTGAATTTAACAAAGTGCCGTCCATATCAGTTACTATTAACTTTACGTTTTTCAATTTCATTTTAAATTTAATATGTTTAAATAAAAAATCCCGACTTAGTCGGGATCTCATATTGTTGTAAGTAAGATAAATAAGTTAAACGTTTATTACTTCACTTGATTTACGATAGCAGCGAATGCTTCAGGGTGATTCATAGCTAAATCAGCTAAAACCTTACGGTTTAATTCGATATTATTAGCTTTTAATTTACCCATAAATTGAGAATAACTCATACCGTGTAAACGCGCACCAGCGTTAATACGCATAATCCATAATGCACGGAAATTTCTCTTTTTTTGCTTTCTGTCGCGGTAAGCATAGCTTAACGCTTTTTCTACTGCATTCTTAGCTACAGTCCAAACGTTTTTACGTCTTCCAAAGTATCCTTTGGCAAGTTTCAATACTTTTTTTCTACGAGCTCTTGAAGCTACATGATTTACTGATCTTGGCATTTCTTAATCTTTTTTTTGTAGTGAGGCGGTATTTCTACACTTTTAAATTTGTGAATTTTAATATTAAATTCTAGTTTACATTTGCCTACTCCAGGGTTAATAAAATAATTTAAACCAAATAGTTATTAGTGTTATCCAAACAATACTTGTAAGGCACTTTTACTATTTTTAAACAATTACATCATTCTTAATTGTTCTTTTACACTTCTTTCGTCAGCACTATGTACTAATCCAGCATGTGTTAATGCTAATTTACGCTTTTTAGACTTCTTTGTTAAGATGTGACTTTTGTAAGCGTGCTTTCTTTTGATTTTTCCAGAACCTGTAACAACAAAGCGTTTTTTAGCTCCAGATTTAGTTTTCATTTTAGGCATCTTTTCCTAGGTATTTGTATTTATCTTACTTACTTTATTTTAAATACTAAGTGCTTTTTCAAGAACTTATTTTCCTTTTTTCTTAGGAGCAATATACATAATCATACGCTTTCCTTCCAAAACAGGTAAGGCTTCCACTTTACCATATTCTTCTAAATCTTGAGCTAAACGTAATAATAATATTTGTCCTTGTTCTTTATAAATAATAGAACGTCCTTTAAAGAATACAAAAGCTTTTAATTTAGCACCGTCTTGTAAAAACTTAACGGCGTTTTTCTTTTTGAATTCATAATCATGCTCATCAGTTTGAGGACCAAAACGAATCTCTTTAACTGTGATTTGCGTTGATTTTGCTTTTAATTCTTTTTCACGTCTCTTTTGTTCATAAAGAAACTTTCCGTAATCAATAATTTTACAAACTGGTGGTTCAGCGTTAGGAGAAATCTCAACTAAATCTAGTTCAAGTTCATCAGCCATCTTTAAAGCTTCTGATGTCTTAAAAATTCCTGGTTCTACGTTGTCACCCACAAGACGTACTTCCGGCACACGAATATTATTGTTAATTCGGTGTGCATCCTTTTTCTCTACGCGAGGTTGATAACCTCTGTTGTTTCTTATTGCTATGGCTCTAAAATTTTATACCTATAAATAGGTGGTTAAACTTAAAATTGTTTTAATGTTTTATTTACTTCTTCATTAACTAAAGCAGCAAATTGTTCAATAGTCATGCTTTCATTCCCTTTACCATCTTGACCATGACGACGTACAGAAATGGTTCCGTTTTTCTCTTCTTCTTCTCCAACAATCAACATAAAAGGGAACTTTTTAACTTCCGCTTCTCTAATTTTCTTACCAATTGTTTCGTTTCGGTTGTCAATTAGGGCGCGAATTTCGTGATTTTCTAGCAAATCTAAAACTTTTTTCGCATAATTTTCATATTTCTCACTCAAAGACAGGATAATAGCCTGCTCAGGCATCAACCAAAGTGGGAAATTTCCGCCAGTATGCTCTAATAAAATGGCAATAAAACGTTCCATAGAACCAAATGGAGCTCTATGAATCATAACTGGTCGGTGTAATTCATTGTCACTACCTTTGTATGTTAAGTCAAAACGCTCAGGTAAGTTGTAATCCACTTGAATAGTTCCTAATTGCCAACTTCTTCCTAATGCATCTTTTACCATGAAGTCTAATTTTGGACCGTAAAAAGCAGCTTCACCATATTCTACAACCGTATTTAGTCCTTTTTCTTTTGCAGCATTGATAATCGCATTTTCAGCTTTTTCCCAATTTTCATCCGAACCAATGTATTTTTCTGGTTTCTCAGGATCTCTTAATGAAATTTGAGCAGTAAAATTCTCAAATCCTAACGAACCAAATACATACAATACTAAATCAATAACGTTTTTAAATTCTTCGTCTAATTGATCGGGTGTACAGAATAAGTGTGCGTCATCTTGAGTAAAACCTCTTACACGTGTTAATCCATGAAGCTCTCCAGATTGTTCATATCGGTAAACGGTGCCGAATTCAGCATAACGTTTTGGTAAATCTTTGTATGACCATGGTTTTGCGTTGTAAATTTCACAGTGATGCGGACAATTCATAGGTTTTAATAAAAACTCTTCTCCTTCAGCTGGTGTATGAATGGGCTGAAAACTATCTGCTCCATATTTAGCATAGTGTCCAGAAGTCACATACAATTCTTTTTGTCCTATATGTGGAGAAACAACTTGTTCGTATCCGGCTTTTTTCTGTGCTTTTTTCAAAAATTGCTCTAAACGATCACGCAAAGCAGCTCCTTTTGGTAACCAAAGAGGTAAACCTTGTCCAACACGTTGTGAAAAATGGAATAAATCTAATTCTTTTCCTAATTTTCTATGATCACGTCTTTTAGCTTCTTCTAATAGTTCTAAGTAATCGGTTAAATCTTTTTGTTTAGGAAATGAAATACCATAAACACGTGTTAACTGTTTGTTTTTTTCATCACCTCTCCAATACGCACCAGCTACTGATAAAATTTTCATTGCTTTAATGATGCTAGTGTTTGGAATATGACCACCTCTACATAAATCAAAGAAGTTAGAATGGTCGCAGAATGTAATAGTTCCGTCTTCTAAATTCGAAATTAATTCGGTTTTGTATTCATTGTTTTTGTAAACTTCTAAAGCTTCTGCTTTAGAAACAGGTCTCATTTTGAATTCGTGTTTTTCTCTTGAAATTTCTAAAACTCGATCTTCAACTTTTTTGAAATCGGCTTCAGTAATTTTTTGATCGCCAAAATCAACATCATAATAAAAACCGTTATCAATAGCAGGTCCTAATGTTAATTTAATTCCGGGATACAATTCTTCTAAAGCTTGAGCCATAACGTGTGAAGTAGAGTGCCAAAACGCTTTCTTTCCTTCTTTATCGTTCCAAGTATATAAAACAAGATTACCATCCGTGGTTAATTCGGTCGATGTTTCAATTGTAACGGTATTGTAAGAAGCTGAAATTACATTTCGAGCCAAACCTTCGCTAATACTCTTAGCAACATCCATCGGAGTAACACCTGGTGCAAACTCCTTCACCGAACCATCGGGTAAAGTAACTTTAATCATTTTATTTTATTATTTATCAAAGTGCAAATATAGAACAAAGCGTTTTTACATACAATATATATATAGGTATAAAATTGTATTATATATATAGGTATATAAATTAAGAGCTGCTCCTGTGTTCCACGTTAGTTGTTTGCCCCTCTATAACAAAGCAATAAAATCCTGCAAGC
>CAYNNB010000059.1:0-12543 GCA_964398425.1 uncultured Flavobacterium sp. | reverse complement strand
GAAACTTTTAAATCCTGTGCCATTTTCTTAATTTTTAGTTTAAAATTGATTAATAATTTATTTAATTTGAATTATGTTTGGTCGCAAATTTATATGAAATAGACTTTAAAAAAAAACTAAATTCACAAAAATTAACATTAAGATAATTTTCGTAACAAATACTATACCAAAAAATGTTAATTATGTTTTTTTATAAAAAAAATTTACAACATTTGTATTGTAATTAAATTCAGAAAAAAATAGGTAAAATAAAGAAAAATTACCAACTAAAATAGTTAACCTAAACCTTTAAAATAATAAAATGAAAAGTTACATTACCATAGGCTTACTTCTTTTATCAAATATTTTTATGACTTTGGCTTGGTATGGGCATTTGAAATTCAAATCCCTCAAATGGTTTGAAAACACTAGTTTGGTTACAATTATCTTAATCAGTTGGGGATTAGCTTTATTTGAATATTGTTTTCAAGTACCAGCTAATAAAATAGGCTTTCAAGGAAATGGTGGTCCTTTTTCGTTAATGCAATTAAAAGTAATACAAGAAGTTATTACATTAGTTGTTTTTGTTTTTTTTTCAATGCTCTTTTTTAAGAATGAAAGTTTTAGATGGAATCATGCCGTGGGTTTTTTATTTTTAATTTTGGCGGTATATTTTATTTTTAAAAAATAACTCTTTTAACTATGAAAAAGTATTTCATTCAAAAAAAACCTTTTATTGTTCCAACAACTGATGGAAAAATTATTGAAGAGCATCATGGTTTAGCTAGCACAAAGAATACTGCTATTTCGATTGCACATATGGTCGCTCCTCCTGGATGGAGCGAACCTTTTCAAACACCTGAATTTGATGAATATACCTATATTATTAAAGGTAAAAAACAATTTACCATTGAAGATGAAGTTATAATACTTGAAGCAGGGCAATCTATTAAAATAGAAAAAAACACAAGAATTCAATATGCCAACCCATTTGAAGAAGTCTGTGAATACATTGCCATTTGCACTCCTGCTTTCAGTCCAAGTTCGGTTCATCGAGAAACAAAAGAGTAAAAATAAAAAGAGAGCTTTAATCAAAATTAAGCTCTCTTTTTTCTTTAAATTTTATAGTTAAGATTCAAACTCCATCTTGAGTTAGCTTCAACTAAGCCCGCCATTAAATTTTGATTAATAGGTGCAAAATAAGTAGCTCCTAAGGAAAATCTATTCCATCCAATCTCTAATCCAAACTTTCCAAAAAGAATATCACCAGTAGTATTTCGCACTTTCTGTCCATACAGGTAATTACTCGAATACACTTCTCCTGCTAAGCCTAATTGAGGTGCTATAGCTAATTCCTTTCTTTCAAATAAATAATAAAAAGTAGCACCATAGTTAAACTGATTACCAAAACGGTATTCTTTCTTATTTTGAGTTTTAACCACATAATTCATCATAGTATTTATTCCAATTTTTTTATATTTCAATACATACTCTGTTGAAAATAACCAATCCCAACTCCCCGTGCCAACTTGAAAACTTGGATTTACACTTCCTGCGTTTACTTCTTTATAAGCTCCCGTAGGCATTTTTAAACCTGTACCAATTTGCCAATTATGTTTAAAAACAGTACTATCTCTATGTGTTTGATAAACTGTAAGTAATCCTAAAACTGTTATATCGCCCAAACCACTTATTTCTTGATTTCCATTTTTTGTATCTCTATTATGAAAATGATAAGGTAATAATGTTGAAAGTTGAACCCCTTTCATAATGGGAATGCGTGCCCAAATTTGAACCGTATTAAATTGTTCCTCTAACCAAGGTGAATTAGAATACAAACCATCATTAGAACGATATTGTTGATTAAAATAACGCACACCTACAAAATTAGAATTCAGCATTGAAGCAAACCCCATACTTCCTCCACTAGCTGAACAACCACAGGCATCACAATCATCAAAGTAGTTGGTTTTTACAATACGTTTTCCAAAATAATATGGGCTTTCCATACGTACATGATTAGTTATTTCTGAAGTAAATTTAGGTTTTTCATGTGCTTGTAAGGATAATATAGCGAAAAAAAGTATGATTATGTTTCTCATTTTAAATTGAATTAATATTCTGCAAATCTAGAATCTGTTAAAAATTGTTGATCCGTTAACGTTTTTAAAAAAGCTATTATTTTAGTTTTTTGATCATTAGTAAGTGGAATTCCTAAGGTTCCATTCGTATTTAAAGAAGAATCTAAGTTTAAATTATTTTGTACACCATTAGAGTAATGATTTAACACAGCTTCTAAGGTATAAAAACGACCATCATGCATGTAAGGAGCTGTTTTTTCAATATTTCGCAAACTAGGTACTTTAAACTTATATTTATCTTGTGGCAATTCCGTTACGCGATAATACCCAACATCATTAATTTGTGGATTAATACTCAAACCATTATTTCTAAAGCTATTATCTGTAAAAAGATCTGTAGCATGACATGAGGCACACTTTTGGTTAAAAATGGCATACCCTTCTAACTCGTCCTGTGATAATACACCTCCAGGTTCATTTCTTCTAAATTTATCAAAACGAGAATTTGAAGAAACCGCCATAACCATGAATTGACCTAAAGCTTTGAGCATGTTTTCTGAATTAATTTGACCATCTGAAAAGGCTTGCTTAAATAATTTCACATAAATGGGATCCGCTTTCATCATAGCAATAATTTGAGAGAAGCTACCATTCATCTCAATAGGACTCGTCAAAGGAATGATGGGTTGTAAATCGAGATGAGTCGTAGCCCCATCCCACATGAATGCCGTTTGAAAGGCTAGATTTTGAATAGGAGGCGTGTTACGAGTTCCTATATTATCACCAACACCATGACTAAAGCTATGTCCGTGATGTGTAAAAGCATCTGCCTGAATATGGCAAAATCCACATGAAACTACCCCATCAGAAGATAATCGGCCATCATAAAACAATTTCTTCCCTAATTCAAATCCTTTTTGAGTCAAAGGATTATTACTTAAATCATACGCCAATTCTGGAAAATTACTTGGCACTTGGAAAGAAAGGGGTACATTTTGGTATTCGTCGTCGTCATTTGAACAACCACATACCACAAAAGCAAGGAGAATTAAAAATATCTTTTGCATCGTATTTATATTTTAGCCCTGACAGCAATATAAAGCCCAGAAGAATTACAGGTGCTTTTTCATAATTTATTACAAAGCGACCTAAGCAACTCTTGTAAAAGATGTAGAAAAAGACCTGTAAGACTAAGAACTTGCAATGAATGGCAGGATTGTGCTTTTAAAAATTAATCGTTATGTACGTGGTGAACTTCAAACATAGCAGCCAAGTTAGCTGTAACTAAAGCAAGCTTTGAACCACCCATAACCATAGCTTGTTCAGACAAATTAATTTTATTTGTTCCATCCAATATTTGTTTTAAATCAGCCATAATGTGCACTTGAGGAGTAATCGATGTGCGAACTAAAGCTTTGTCTGGAAAATTTAATGTAATTTCTGCGTAATTATAATTTGTTCCTGTTTGTCCTGTATGAACTTGGAACATTGCTTCTGTAGTTTGTGTAGCAGAAGTAAACATTCCTTCAAGAGCTAAAAATTTATAACCAGCACTCCAAGACCACATCATTCCAGCATCTTGAGCAGTAGTAAGAAAATTTCCTTGTCCTGCAGCACCTAAATTAAATTGCTCCTGATCTACACCAATTCCAAATTTAATTTTAGTATAATTTCCAGCTGGAATATTAGGCAAATTCAACAAAGTTGACGCAGATGTAAATTCGTCTACTATGAAATAACTTTGACTTTTAGGAACTGTAACTGTTGAGCCGTCTTCTTTAGTAAGTACAATATTACTAACAATGTACTTAGCTTTTGAAATCTTTACCGCCTCACCATTAGAGTTAGTGTAAATGGTACCAGGAATAAAATCAGCATCACCATAAACTTGGTCAAACTCTATTTTTAAATTTCCTGACCCAGTAACTTCATTTGATGCATTATCATCATTTGAACATGAAAAAGTTAATAAAGCTGTAATTAATACAACCATGATTTTAATATATTTTGCTTTCATTATTTTAAATTTTAAAAGATTAATTCTCTACTTCGTTATTGATAACAAAATAGTACTATACCAAACGGTTCATTTTAAACCGAATGCTATTTTGTGTCTACTAATTGAACATATTAATAGACAATAAGCTATTTCTATCACACTTTCTTTGAAATAAGTGAAATACTATAGTAAATTTGAATGAATGAATTGAATTTAGAAACGCTCAATGTACCTGCACATTCATTGACTTGTACAAGAAGGGCGTTTCTTTTTTACACCTAAATAAGTAAAAAAGTACCCTAAAATGAGAAATTCAATTATAAAACAGAAGTGTAAACAGTTGGTGGATGAAAAACAGCATGAGCTGTTAAATAACCATATAAATTTTGATAATGATTATTAACCTCTTTTGAAGTAGATGTTAATAAAACTTTTGAAAGTTGAAGAATTTTGTTTTCAAAAAAAAGCAATTCAACTTCTTGCTTAGAAGTATTTTTTTTATCTGAAGATGAAGCTGATTTTTCATCTTCTACAGCTTTTGCTAATTCTTTCTTTAAGTGACATTTTCCATCACAATGCATTTCTGGTTTAGCTTTATTTTCACATAGCTCGTTGGCTATATAATCATAATTTACCCAATAATCTACCAGTGGCAAAATGGGTTTAGCTAAAATAAAGAATGCGATTATTAATCCGAAATATTTCACGGCACAAATATACAAATCACATTCCAGCTTTAATTGATTTTTATCATAAAAATTAAACCTTTATTCTTTTTTGTTGTCTTATATTCAACTTTAAAATTTTAAAATTATGAAAAAGTATTTATTAGTTTTTGCACTTGTTGTTACTGGACTGTCTTTTGCTCAAGACAAAGGAAAGTTTAAAGATGCTACTCCAGAAGAACGAGCTGAAATGCAAACAAAAAAAATGGCAAAAGATTTAACATTAAACCAAGAACAAGAGCAAAAAGTCAATGCTATTTTAAAAGAACATCATGCTAATTTAGAAGCAAAAAGAGAGGAGATCAAGAGTGAACAAATTGAGGCAAAGAAAGAACGTCGCAAAAAAGCGATGAGCGAACTCAAAGAAAACAGAAGTGAATTGAAAGAAAAACTCAAAGGAGTTCTAACTGAAGAACAATACAAAAAATGGGAAACACTTCAAAATGAACGCCTTGAAAAAGCAAAAAATTACAGAAAAAACGGTAATAAATAATTTTTTCAATTTCTAAATTTTGTTTTTTTAAAAAAAAAGGTTAGCTTTGGTGAAACTATTAACAATTAAGAAAATGAAAAAAATACTTGGAACTCTAGTTTTATTCCTTGCATTTACATTAAACGCTAGTGCTCAAGACAAAGCATTTAAAAAAGTAGACGCAGCGGTTGAAGCAAAAAAAAATGTAACCGAAATGGCTGAATACCTTAAGTTAAACAGTGAAGATGTTGAAAATTTCCTCCGTTTATTTGAGCACAAATTCCGTTTACTTAACGAGAATATATCTGATGAAAGAAAAACAGAATTAGCAAGAATTATTGATTTAAAAATTAGAGCAACATTGACACCTGCTCAAATGGAAAAACTCGATAAAAATCCAGAGTTATTGAAAAAATTAACTCATTAAAATAAAAAATCCCGATCAAATCGGGATTTTTTATTTATAAACTTTGAAAAACTTCATCTACACACTTAATCGTATAGGTTAAATCTTCATAGGTTAAGGCATCTGTAATAAACCATGTTTCATAAGCAGAAGGAGCAATGTAAATTCCTCGTTTCAGCAATTCATGAAAAAATATTTTAAAAGTTTCGTTATCACCATTCTTAGCAGTTTGAAAATCATAAACTGGATTAGCATCAAAATGAACAGAAATCATGGATCCTACACGATTAATTGTAAATGCTACCTGATTTTTAATTAACACTTCTCGCATACCTTTCTCTAAAAAGGCTGTTTTTTCATCTAATCTTTTAAAAATTTCTTGATCTTCATTTAACTCTGTTAACATTTGCAATCCAGCCGCCATTGCTAATGGATTACCTGACAATGTACCGGCCTGATAAACTGGACCTAAAGGAGACAAATAATCCATGATTTCTGCTCTTCCCGCAAAAGCACCAACAGGTAGCCCTCCTCCAATTACTTTACCGAAACAAACAATATCTGCTTGAATAGAAAACAACTCTTGAGCTCCTCCTTTTGCCAAACGAAAACCTGTCATTACTTCATCAAAAATCAAAAGTGCTCCACTTTCAGAACAAATTGTTCTAAGTTGTTCTAAAAAACCTGATTTAGGAGGAATACACCCCATATTTCCAGCCACAGGCTCAATAATAATAGCTGCAATCTCATTTTTATTCGCTTCAAAAAGACTTTTCACATGTTCAATGTCATTGTAATTGGCTAACAATGTATCTTTTGCCGTTCCTTGAGTAACACCCGGACTATTAGGAACACCAAATGTACTTAAACCACTTCCTGCTGCAATCAAAAAAGAATCAGAATGACCGTGATAACATCCTGAAAATTTGATAATTTTATCTCGTTTAGTATACCCTCTTGCCAAACGAACTGCGCTCATACAAGCCTCAGTTCCTGAATTAACAAAACGAATTTTATCTATTCCAGGCACCATTGACACAGCTAATTCAGCAATTTTAGTTTCTAAAGCTGTTGGTGTTCCAAAAGATGTTCCCATTTTAGCACGTTCAACAACTGCGTTAACAACAGGTTCATGAGCATGCCCTAAAATCATTGGTCCCCAAGAATTGATATAGTCTATATATTTATTTCCGTCTTCATCATATAGATATGCTCCTTTAGCTTCTTTTATAAAAATAGGCGTTCCACCAACAGCTTTAAAGGCGCGCACCGGTGAATTTACTCCTCCAGGAATAACCTGATTGGCTTCAACAAAAAGTTGACTACTTCTTTTATATAACATTTTATTTTAATTTAATTTTTTGTCCAATTGCAATGGCATTATCTGATATATTATTTAATTGCTTTAACTGCTCAATTGCAATATTAAATTTTTTTGAAAGTGAATACAAAGTATCTCCTTTCTGAACGATATATTCACCCTCTGAGAACGAAACGCTATTTGTATTCTCCATTCGTGGAAGAGGTTTATAATTTCTACCTAAAACCTCATTATCTAATTTATATAATTCATAACGCTCAATAATACCAACTAATTTTGAAGGATATAAAGTATCAGTAGCATAACCTGCTTGTTTTAAACCATTGGCCCATGACTGATAATCTCCCTTATCTAATTTAAACAATGATTCATAACGCTTTCTTGAAGTTAAAAACAAAGCATGATCTCGATAAGATTCCGCAGGATCTTTATACTTTCTAAAACACTCTTGTAATGCATCATCATCATGAGTAACAGACTCTCCAGTCCATCCTGTATGACACTTTATACCAAAATGATTATTAGCCTCACGACATAGACGTCCAAAACCAGCTCCAGACTCTAAAATTCCTTGTGCCATGATTATACTTGCTGGAATTCCATGTTGTTTCATATTAGATTTTGCAGTTTCTTTAAAATCTTCAATATATTTTTTCACATCTTCTGTTGTTGCTTTAACTTTTGATGTTGCCACCAAAATTTCACCAGAAGATGCTTTATTTCCATTAGAATGATTAGAAACTGACTTAGATTTATTTCCTGAAACTGTAGACTTTTTATTATTAGAAACAGGTTTAGATGTTCTTACTTTTGAACCTCCACATGCAGCTAAAGAGAGTATCAATGAAAATAAAATAATCTTTTTTATCATAGCATAATTAATTCTTTATTTTTTTTGGCAAGCAATTGATTCATTCCGGCAATACCTTGTAAACCACCTGTATGAATGGCTAAAACTTTACTAAAAGCGGGAAAACTACCCTTCTCAATCATCTGAAAAACTCCATACATCATTTTTCCTGTATAAATAGGATCTAATGGTATTTGAGTTTTTGCATAAAATTCATTTATAAATCGGATTAGAACGTCATTCACTTTACCATATCCTCCAAAATGATAGTCACAATTGATATGCCAATTATTTTTGTGTACAAATTTACTAATATCCTCCTTTAAAAAATCACCTTTTAAAGAAGAAAACCCAATAATCTTTTGATTTTCATTAGAACCATTAATAATTCCAGAAATTGTACCTCCTGTACCAACAGCAGTACATATAAAATCAAATTTATTTGTTACGCTATTTAAAATTTCTTCACAACCTAAAATAGCTAATTCATTAGTTCCGCCTTCTGGTAAAAGATAAAAATTACCCCATTTACCTCTAAGGTGCTCAATAAATTCATTGCTTGTTTTGTTTTTATAGGTTGCTCTGTCTACAAATAGAAAACGCATTCCTAATTTTTGTGCTAAAGACAAACTCGGATTATTATCAATTTGGCCTTCCAACTCTTCCCCTCTAATCACCCCTATTGTCTGAAAACCATATTCTTTACCAGCTCCTGCAACTGCTACTATATGATTAGAAAAAGCTCCACCAAAAGTCAAAAGTGTAGTAGCCCTTACTTCTTTAGCTTTTTGCAAATTGTATTTCATTTTTCGAAACTTATTGCCAGAAATGATTGGATGTAATAAATCTTCTCTTTTCACAAAAAGTTCAACAGCATTTGGAAACGAAATATTAAGTTTAATAATTTCAGGCATTGGCTTTTGAAAATATCAATTAAGACACGCTACAAATTTAAAACTATTTTTTTCATTAGAGAACAACTAAACTATACAAACACTTTTTCAATTATTTTAAGAAAACACCTTTAACATATAAAACAAATATTTAAATTTGTTGACATGAATACTGACTTAAATCCAAATTCCTTGAAAGAAGGGGAAGATTTTTATTATACCCCGGAAGGCTACAAGTGTTTTACAGAACAATATCATCTAAAAAGAGGATATTGTTGCAAAAGTGGATGCAGACACTGCCCCTATGGATTTAATAAAAAAACAGGTGACATGAATAAAAAGAAAAATGGATAATAAAATACTTTCTTACCGAATAAAAATTTTCAGAACGTATCATCGCTCTGACATTCGTTATCCTTAGCTGTTGATTTGGATAGGTTTTTTTGTACTAACTCAGAAAATTTTAACATTTATGAAGATATGAAGTTAGTTACCTCCTATCCTTATCGAATATTTTTCCATTTAATCATTATTTAAAAAACAAATCATGACATTTCAAGAGCAAATTTTAGAAGGAATACCATCTCAATTACCACTACCAAAGACCTATGACCCAACCATAAATCATGCACCAAAAAGAAAAGATATACTTACTGCAGAGGAAAAAAAATTAGCTTTACAGAATGCATTGCGCTATTTTGATCCACAACATCATGCCGAACTAATACCTGAGTTTAAAGAAGAATTAGAACGTTATGGTAGAATCTATATGTATCGTTTACGTCCTGACTACAAGATGTATGCACGACCAATTGCTGAATATCCCGGAAAAAGCGAGCAAGCTAAGGCAATTATGTTAATGATTCAAAACAACTTAGATTATGCTGTAGCACAACATCCACATGAATTAATAACGTATGGTGGTAACGGAGCAGTATTTCAAAATTGGGCACAATATCGTCTAACGATGAAATATCTAGCAGAAATGACTGACGAACAAACTTTAGTTATGTATTCTGGCCATCCTATGGGATTATTTCCTTCACACAAAGAAGCACCTCGAGTGGTGGTAACAAATGGAATGGTAATCCCTAATTACTCTAAACCAGATGATTGGGAAAAAATGAATGCCTTAGGAGTATCACAATACGGACAAATGACAGCAGGAAGCTATATGTATATTGGCCCGCAAGGTATCGTTCATGGAACTACTATTACTGTATTGAATGGATTTAGAAAAATTAAGAAATCACCAACTGGTGGTCTTTTTGTAACTTCTGGATTAGGAGGAATGAGTGGTGCTCAACCAAAAGCTGGAACAATTGCTGGTTGTGTTACCGTTTGTGCAGAAGTTAATCCTAAAATAACCAAAATTAGACATGAACAAGGTTGGATTCATGAAATAATAGAAGACCTTAATCAATTAGTTACAAGGGTAAAAAATGCTTTAGCCGATAAAGAAGTTGTGTCTATTGCTTATCTTGGAAATGTCGTTGAAGTTTGGGAAAAATTTGACCAAGAGAATATTCATATTGACTTAGGTTCTGATCAAACATCATTACATAATCCATGGGCTGGTGGATACTACCCTATCGGATTCACATTTGAAGAATCTAATGACATGATGGCTAATCAACCAGAACAATTTAGAAGCGAAGTACAGAAAACACTTCGTCGTCATGCTGAAGCCATTAACAAACATACTGAAAAAGGAACTTATTTCTTTGATTATGGAAATGCCTTTTTATTAGAATCTTCACGAGCAGGAGCCAATGTAATGAATGATCATCCGACATTAGGACGAGAATTTAAATATCCTTCTTATGTTCAAGATATTATGGGCCCAATGTGTTTTGACTACGGCTTCGGCCCTTTCCGATGGGTTTGTGCCTCAGGTAAATCAGAAGATTTAGCCAAAACAGACGCCATTGCTTGTAGAGTGTTAGAGGAAATGATGCAATCAGCTCCAGAAGAAATTCAACAACAAATGGCAGATAATATTCAATGGATTAAAGGAGCTCAAGAAAACAAATTGGTAGTAGGTTCACAAGCTAGGATTTTATATGCAGATGCCGAGGGAAGAATTAAAATAGCAGAAGCTTTTAATCAAGCTATTGCAAAGGGTGAAATTGGCTATATTATTTTAGGTCGTGACCATCATGATGTTTCAGGAACAGATTCTCCTTACAGAGAAACATCTAATATTTACGATGGTTCACGTTTTACAGCAGATATGGCCATACATAATGTTATCGGAGATAGTTTTAGAGGTGCCACTTGGGTATCAATTCACAATGGCGGCGGAGTTGGTTGGGGAGAAGTAATCAACGGAGGTTTTGGTATGGTTCTTGATGGCACTAAAGAAGCTTCAAGACGATTAGAATCTATGCTTTTTTGGGATGTGAACAATGGTATTTCTAGAAGAAGTTGGGCTAAAAATGAAGGTGCCCTTTTTGCTATAAAAAGAGCTATGAAAACACAACCTTTATTAAAAGTAACTTTACCTAATTTTGTGGATGAAAATTTATTGTAGTTTAAAAAAATTAGCTATCTTTAACTTAAAAAGTTGATTATGAAAATTTTAAAATTATTTATTACTCTCAGTTTTTTATCTTTAGCCTCATGTACTTCTGTTAGGGTTAATGCAGATTATGATAAAAAAGCCAATTTTGAGTCCTACAAAACTTATGCCTATTTTAAAAGCGGTATAGATCAAGCTGAAATATCAGATTTAGATAAAAAAAGAATTTTATATGCTATTGACGATGTAATGGCTACCAAAGGATTCGCAAAATCAGAAACTCCTGATTTATTAATCAGCATTTTCACTAAAGAAAGAGAAGTAGTTGATGTTTACCAAAATTACGGTTTTGGTTGGGGCTGGGGCTGGGGTCCTGGTTGGGGAATGGGATACAGTAGAGCAATTACAACACCCGAAGGAACTTTATTTATAGACATTATCGACGCCAAAACAAAAGAGCTAATTTGGCAGGGCCAAGGAACAGGTTATTTAAGTTCAAATACAGATAAAAAAGAAGAACGAATTAAAGAATTTGTTTCTAAGATTTTGGAACAATATCCCCCACAACAATTAAAAAAATAATAGAATATTTTTAACTAATTAGTTGAAATATTCTATTAATAAAATGAGCTCGATTTTTTATCGAGCTCATTTTGTTTAAATTCAAATCTACAAATTGATTATTTTAACAACTGCCACTCATTTCTATTATTTCTAACTATTCCAAACAATCTTAATTATTTAATAACACTACAAACTTTTCTTTTTTTTGTAAATTTGTCCCCGCTTTTCTAATAAAGTAAGTAGTAAAATGAAATTTTATAAAATTTTGACATTCACTATACTAATTTTGCTAATGTCAAACAAAAGTTTTTCACAATGCTTTGAAATTGAAAGTATTCTAGTTGATGCGTGCGATAATGGTGCTGATGAAGGCTACAATGAAATGTTTCGAATGAAAATTGGCGCAAATCCTCTAAACACAAGTACTTTAAGTGTTAATTGGCCTGCTCAAAGTTGGCTTGGATTAGTTCAAAATACAACAACAGCTGCAAAAGTCAATCAACTAAATGCTGCTATACTTGCCGCAGGTGGTTGCGGGCAAATCTTAGAACCAACCGGAGGTGTTTTACCTGCTAATGCTACTGTAGTAGTTGTAACTAGCCCAAACTTAGACACTACTTTAAATTCATTTGGTGCTCTGACATCGACTATATATATGCTTTTCCAGAATACTCCATCTAGTGCTAACGCAGGTCATTTTGGAAATTATAACGCTACTCCTGCTTTAAGAAC